>NZ_JBFUFS010000006.1:0-349777 GCF_056403335.1 Rhodobacter sp. P2_H5
CTTCCTCGGATTGGTGGTCATAGCACGAGCAAAACACCCGATCCCATCCCGAACTCGGCCGTTAAGTGCCGTTGCGCCAATGGTACTCCGTCTTAAGACGTGGGAGAGTAGGTCACCGCCAATCCTAGAAAGAAGCGATATCTCTATACGACGACAAACCCTAACCGGCGCGGGGTGGAGCAGCCCGGTAGCTCGTCAGGCTCATAACCTGAAGGCCGCAGGTTCAAATCCTGCCCCCGCAACCAAAAATACCAAACGATCCACAATGCCAACACACAGCCCGCTCCCAAGCGGGCTTTTGTCGTTTTGGGCCAAGCCAATCATCGCCGTCAGTGCGCCCTCGGTGCAAATGTCCGGTCGCGGATGATCTCCCAAGCTGCCGTGCGGATATCTGCGTCGGCCGAGGCGGATAAAAGATCGGCCATCTGTCCAACGATGCAGTTCCGCCAGATTAGCGCGGCAGACGCATAGTGATGGGGCAGGGAGGCAGGCTCAACCTGAGTGAACCTACAGAAGGACTGGCCCGGCATCGGCCTCGTTGAACGGGTTACTGAGCGATTCGAGGTCGCGATTGTCCGGATCCCGCAATCTGGGCTTACCAAACCTCGGTTTCAAAGGACAAAGTTCCGGAGAAATCACCTTGAAGACCGGGGCGTGAGGGTCTCCGCGGGAGAGATCGATGAACAGGACCTGGCAGTTGTGGGTCAGAAGCGCGTCAATGCAGGTGTCGAGGCGCCAAGGCGCCTGGTCCGGGTGCATCGGCGCGGGCTCTGGCGGCTGGGACCCCTCGCACAGGGGCGGGTTGCGGGCGTTGGCCTCTTGCACCCAGGTTTGCGCCTTGAGATCCCCCGACAGGTCGCGCCAGGGGGGGAGCGAGGTTTCGATCGCGAGCATTTCAACCGTTGCGGCCAGGGCTGCCGTGGCCAGATCGACCTTTGCCGCAAAGCCAAGGGCGATGACCGTGCCATCAGGCTCGAAAGAGGCGGCGGCCACCACCGGTACGGCCAGATCGGTGGTGATGTCGAAAAGCCTGAAAATGCGCGGCCGCCCGGTCAGATAGGCGCAGAGATCGGGATGCGGCTCGAGGATGGAAAGGGCCAGAGGGGGGCGTTTGCGCTTGCCGTACCACCAGCGGGCGGCGGCGTCCCGTTCGATAACCTCCAAGAGTCCGGCAAGCTTGGCCGCTTCGGGTGTCGGGCCGCAGGCGCAGCCGTTGCTGTCGGCCACCGCAACGGCACCGGCATCGCCCGGCTGGCGCAATCCGATCAGAACGGCATCGGCTGGAACATAGACGCGCAGGCCGGTCCTGGCCTCTTCAGCCTCGATCCACTTCACAGGCGTCTCCGCATCAAAGGGCGCAGGCACCCAGTCATGCCCGGCCAGCGTCTGATTTGTCTGCGCGCGGAGCCGCATCTGGCGGTCCGAAAAACCGTTGAGGCGGTCCGGGCGAAGGGCGCGGGGGCCAAGGGCATTTGCGCTGGCCGAGATGAGCGGCTCGTCGCCCCAAACGCAGCTTTTCATCAATTCAACGGCTTCTCCCATCCCGCTGCGCCGGCTGGCCGCCCGGGTGAGACCGCAGCCAGTGGCCACGCGACCCGAAGCTGGCAAGGCGGCGGCGGGGAAACTGGGCCATTTCTGCAAGGCGCGCGCATTGGGGACGACCGCGCAAAGCTGGACGAGGGGACCGCTCGGCATCGCCAGGATGTCGAAGAAGGACTCCAGATGCCCGAGCCGCCAGTCCGGCGGATGCATTTCCTCGCGGTTTTCCGCCATTTCCAGTACCATCGGTGAAGCCGGATCACATCTGGGTAGCTGCATGCTGAACAAACCTCAGCTTCTTGCCATCATGTTTGCCGATCTCGAAGCCTACAGCTGGCACATGACGAGAAATGAAGTGGCGACGATCGCCTTCATGGAGCGCAGCTTTGAGCGGGCGCGCCGGGCAAGTATGCGGTTCGGGGGAACCCTGGTCAAGACGACGGGCGATGGCTGGATCGCGCTCTTTGCCAGCGCCGGCCATGCCGTGAATTGCGCACGGCTTCTGCACCGCCAGACCCGCCGGCTGGAGGACGATGCACCTTCGCAGTTCCGCATCAGCGTTCATCTCGGCGAGGTGCGGCTGGAGGGCAATGACGTCTACGGCCATGCCGTCAACATCGCGGCGCGGCTGCAAGCCCTAGCCGATCCGGGCGGCATCATCGTCTCGCAACCCGTGATCGCCATGATCGCACCCTCCTCGGGCTATCACCTCGATGCGATCGGCCATCCCTTGTTGAAGAACATCGGGGATGATCTAGGGGCCTATCGTCTGGTTGAAGGACCGGGCCGGCGGCAGGCGAAAGCGCCGTTGAACCTGGAAATTCTCGGCGGCATGCGCCTGAAGACCAAAGCCGGCGCGACGCTTCCCCTGCGATCGAGGGCCGCCATGGCGCTGATCGGCGCGCTGGCCCTTGACCCGGAGGAGGGGCTGGAGGCGAGCCGGCTCGCCGTGATGCTGTGGCCAGCCAAGGAGCCCAAGAAAGCGCGACAGGCTCTGGCGCAGACCCGGCGGCTGTCGAATGCCTGTGCGGCCTTCGCGGTGCCCGACCTGATCCTGGCCGAAGGCCCGATGCTGCGGCTTGATACCAGCGCCGTGGATGTTGATCTGCATCTTGTGCACAGGTCGCTCATTTCCGGCACCGTGGAGCCGGGTCTGCGCCGGCCCGAAAGGGTGATTGAAGGGCTGCTGTCCGGCCTGGACGCCATCAGCCCGCTGTTTTCGACCTGGCTGCGAGTCCAGCGCGGGATCTGGCGTGATCGGCTGATCGCTGGCCTGGAGCTTTGCCTTGAACGGCACAACGATGCGCAACCCGCACTCCGCGCCGCCGCCGAGGCTCTGCTGGAGTTCGAGCCCGGGCATGAACCGGCCTCGCACGCCTTGATGCGGCACTTCGCGGCCACCGGCCGAAGTGAGGCAGCACTGCGGGAGTTTGACCGCCTGTCCGGCCACCTGCGCGATGTCTATCAGCTGGCGCCCGGCCGGGAGATCAGCGTCTTTGCGGCCTCGCTTCACGGGTTGAACCAGCGCGATGTCGACGCGCGTCTGGAAGGTGCTGCGCTGCGCCTGCCGCAGATTGCGGTTGGCAGCTTCAGTGCCGAGGACCCGCGGGCGCAACCCGTCGCCGAGAAATTCCGCTCTGACCTTCTGGACAACCTCTCGCGCTTCCGGACCTGGGCCGTTCTGGACCTGGCCAATGAAGATTTCGGCGCCGCCGATTACGTTCTGACCGCGCGCTGCGACATGTCAGAGACCGGCGTAAGCCTGAGCCTGCGCCTCGTGGAGCCGAAGTCCCGCCGCGTGGCGTGGAGCGCGCTTTACAGCATTTCCGCCGCCGAATGGCGCGGGGTGCAAGGCCAGATCGTCGGCAAGATCGCGGCGGCATTTGAAGTCTATCTCTCGGCCGACCGGCTTGCGCAGCGCATCAGTGTCGCGCCGACCGATCTGGCGGACTACGACGACTGGCTGCGCGGCGAGTCGCTTCTGCTGCGCTGGACCGCTGAGGCCGACCGGGAGGCCAAGGATCTTTTCTCGCGGATCATCTCGCGCAGCCCGGAATTCGCCCCGGCCCATGCCAGCGTTGCCAGCATCCACAATGTGCGCCACATCGTCTTTCCGGGCAGCCCGCCCGAGCCCGAGGCCGCCAGGGCCGCCCGGATCAGCGCCTCGCGCGCGGTCGAGCTTGACCCGATGGATGCCCGCAATCACCTCGCCATGGCGTGGTCGGCGGCCCTGACCGGCGGGTTTGACCAGGCGGCCGTCCATCTTGACCTGGCGCTGTCGCTCAACCCCTTTAGCCCGACCACCACCATTTCGGCGGCGATGGGCTATGCGTTTCTCGGCGATCATCTGCGCGCCGGTCAGGTGCTTGACCGGGCGATCGCGCTGGCGCCGATGCTGCGGTCCTATCAGTGGTGCTACGCCGCGTCGGTGCGGTTCATGGGCGGCGATGATGCGGCCGCCGTCGAAGCCGCGCGCCGATCGGGCGACCAGATCGTGGACAATCAGGGCTGGCTCGCCGCCGCCCTGGCCCGGCAAGGCAAGATCGCCGAGGCGCAAGACGCCTTCGCCCGACTGATGACCGAAATCGCGCCCGTCTGGGCCGGAGCGCGGCCACCCGACGCGGAAAGCGTGCATGCCTGGTTCACCACGGCCTACCCGATCCGCCGCGAGGAAGACCGCGCCGCACTTTCCCGCGCCCTCCGCCTCGCCATGCCAGCCCCGTCAGAGCTTAAGATCAGCGGCAGCGGCTGAACGTGAAAGTCGAGATCAGGTAGTCTTCGATGTTCTCGGCCACGGTTCCAGGGCCGATCGGGCCAGCCTCGACGGCTTTTGCGTCCTGGAATATATCGGTCGACAGATATCCCCAGCTTGTGCTGTTTGCCGCAGCCCGCGGCACCGTCACGCGCATCTTGTAGACGTTGTTGGCGTTCGCGAGGTTGTCCAGCCCGATGTCCAACTTCAGCCTTCCGTTCAAGGCCCGCTGCGCAGCGGTAAGCTGGTTGTCGGGGATCGGTGAGTTGTTCGGGTCAGTTGCCAGATTGGTCTTGTGTGTCAGGATGTAGCGCTGCCGATTGTCGATTCCGCCGGCGATCTTGTAGATCGGCGCAGTGCCCCGGCTTTCCTCAAGCCTGACCTCGTACTGGTGCAGGGCGGTTTTCGGGATCATGTCGCTGATCAGCCGATCGAGCACGTCGCGCACCCGGTCCTCGGCCTCGTCGTCATTGGCACTGCCGCCGAAGGACGCCAGTTTGGTTCGCAGCTTGCTGCCGGCGTCCAACATGCCGTTCTGCCGTTCGAAGGGATCCAGAGCAAAGTTGGCGAGCCCAGTGCGCTTGTAGACGATGATCGTGCTCATGACAGAGGCCTCCTTGCCTATGATAGTCAGGTGAATAAATCGGCCAGCGTCGCGGGGGCCAGCCCGAGGGGATCGCTGCCCGCCGCTTCGATGGCGGCATGGATCGTCTCCATCACGATGCGCCCGCCCAGTGGCCCCAATTTTCGCCCGGCCTGCAGAACCTCTGCCTCGCGCAGGACGTAGAACCACAGCGGCGTCCGCTCGACGAGCGGTGGACCCTCGGCATTGGCCATGGTCAGGGCGTCATGAAAGGGGCTGCCGGCCGGACCGGCGATTTCGGCCTGGGTCAGGAATCGGCCGCAAACCGGTTCGATCGCGGCCCAGAGGCTTTGCGCGCAGGGCAGCTTGACCTCTTGCCCGCGCAGCAATGTCTTTTCGGCGAGGTTCACCGTGGAAAGCGGATCGGCATCCTGAACATGGAGCCCGGACAGCTGCTGCAACGGTCGGGCCAGCGCCGGGCCGATGAGGTTGGCAAGGTTCGGCTCCTGTACGCCGGGGCAGGGCAGCATGTCGCAGGGTTCCATGGTCCAGTTTGAGTCCAGCCGCCGGATGTCGTCGTTCGGACTGGGGCCCGCGTCGAAGGCCAGGCCTCCTCCCACATAGGTGCGCCGCATCAGGTTCTGCAGCGCCGCATCGGGGGCGGGCGCTGCCCTGCTCCACCGATAGGCGCCCCGCACCATTGCGTGGCCAAAGCGTTGGGCGCCCACGGCAAATTCGATCGGCGTCAGGAAGAAATCCTGCGGGTCCGGATCGACGAACACCAGTCTGCGCCCGGATTGCAGGACGTCCTCGTAGACGCAGGCATCGATGACCTGCGGCAGATAATCGTGGATCGTGATGGCATGGAGCAGCCGCCTGAGGTCTGTCTCGGGGTCGGGGCTGTTCTCCCACAGCGCGTGATACTTTTTCAGGATGGCCACATGCAGTTGCGCCAATGGCAGGTTGGCGTCGTTGCGGCCGTCCGGCACCACGGGATCGCCGATGGTGCTGCGCGGCAGGTCCGAAAGGTCGACGGTCGTGCCCGGCGCCGTATTGCCCAAGGCCGCGAGTCCGAATTCGCTGCAAAGCGGCGCGGCCTTCTGGATCTCCCCCTGATATTTGCTTGCTGCAAACAGGATCGTGTCAAGGTCGAAGCTGGCGGTATTCAGATTGATGACCCCAGCGACGAGGTTCTGGCCGCTGGGGTCGACCTCTGTGGGCCGGCTCAGATGGCTCACCTCATGCGCGATGAATTGGCCGAAATAGGTGTAAATCGCCGGCAGGCCAGCCGCATTGGATGCGCCAGCCGGCGCTGGACCGAGAAAAGCATCCGCGAGGGCCAAAAGTGCTGAGGACCGTTGATCCTCTTCCGCAGCCACCAATCGGTCATAAGTCGAATAACTCGTCGATGCCGCGTCAAATTGGGCGTTGAGCGGTTGACTGGGCAAGAGGGCTTCCAACCTGCCGCCGCGCACAGACACACTCAACTCTTGCGACGCGCCGCCGGGTACACCGAAGAAGGCATGAGCCTTATAGGATTCTTCGTCTGAGGCCACGTTAAGCGGCTCGTCCAGCACGATTTTGACCCCGGCCCCATGAAGGCATTGATCCATCTGCACCACCCGACGCAAAAACATGAATCAAAGCATATCATAAATAACGTGATATTGATTGGGTGAATCGAGCTTCGACCCCCGCGCCAATACGTTTTAACGCGGAACGGCTGTACTGCTTGACGCGCGCTCCCGTCGGCGCTCCAAAATATACGCGCGACGGAATTGGGCGATTAAAGATGGTGTGTCATTGAGAGACGTGCTGAAAACGGCTTTGATTTCCAGAAATGCGGATGGCCAAATAACGCCGCGACAGGAGGATCGCTTCAGAAAGGTCAGGGGTTAATACCAATTCCCTCCCCTGAAGGGCCCAAGTCACGGTGCAAGAACCGCGGCGCCCTGCAGGCGGCCAGCGCGAAGATCATCCAGCGCGGCATTCGCGGCGTGCAGCGGATAGGCCGTGGTCCTGGTTCTGACCTCGGCGGCCGCCGCCAAAGGGAAGAACTCCTCGCCATCGGCGCGGGTCAGGTTGGCGACGGGGCGGATCACACGCTCGTGCCAGAGGTCGGCATAGGGAAAGGCCGGGATGTCGGACATGTGGATCCCGCCCGTCACCACCGTACCGCCCTTGCGCAGGCTTTTCAGCGCCTGCGGCACCAGCGCGCCCACTGGTGCGAAGATCAGCGATGCATCCAGGCTTGCCGGTGGCGGGCTGTCGGACCCCCCGGCCCAACAGGCACCGAGGTCGCGCGCGAAAAGCTGCGCGGCCGCGTCGCCGTCCCGGGTGAAGGCATAGACTTCGCGCCCCTGCCAGACGGCAATCTGGCACAGGATATGGGCGGCGGCGCCAAAACCCCATATGCCAAGCTTTTGCGCCGATCCGGCCATCCGCAGCGCACGGTAGCCGATCAATCCGGCACAGAGCAGTGGCGCGAGTGCCACCGGATCGGCCGCCTCGGCCAGCGCAAAGGCATAGCGGGCATCGGCCACGCAATATTCGGCAAAGCCGCCGTCGCGGCGAAAGCCGGTGAATTGCGGCGTGTCGCACAGGTTCTCCGCCCCGCTCAGACAGTATGCGCAATGCCCGCAGGTGGCGCCAAGCCAGGGCACGCCAACGCGCTGGCCGAGGGTCAGGTGCGAAATCCCATCCCCCAGCGCGTCAATCCGCCAGACGATCTCGTGCCCCGGGATCAGGGGCAGCTTTGCGGCAGGAAGATCCCCGTCCAGAATATGCAGGTCGGTCCTGCACACACCGCAGGCTTCGACGCGCAGGCCGCCGCCTTGGCCCTCCATTTGCCTGCCGATCTCACGCCACCGACGAGGCTGGCGGATGGAACCACACCGGATTCCGCCCAGAAGAAGGAGGCTCCCCCGATCCTTCTGACGCCGCTTTGGTCACGCAGAGGGCATGATCACCACTGTCGTGAATCATGGCTTCGTTCCGGCGGCAGCCTGCAAGGTCATCGGCATCACGCCATGAAGCGAACGACGGCGGTTCAGCACTGAACCGAGAGCAAAGCGGACAAGTTCCTTCTGATGCGGGCGTTCGCGCCAGATATCTTCCCCCTCCTGATTGGCATTATGCTCTGGGGGTTGCGCATCGGCCTTACTAGGGGTTGCTGGCGACAAAGATCGCTCACCTTGCCCCGCCATAGCTGCGCAGTGCGGCCTGCGCTCTTCTGGCCATCGCCGGTTCATTTCCGCTGCGGACCCGTTTTCCGCGCCGTCAGACGGAAGCGGGGTGCTTCGGCATGAACCCCTCCGGACGCCGGGCCGCGCCAGAGTGACCTTGTGGCCCCCACGCAAGCAAACCACCTGCGATGGCGTAGCCCGCGCCGCCAACGGAGCCATTTGGTCAGATCATTGGCTCTTTCGGCCCGGATAGGACGCCACCCGAAACAAAGCCAAGACAAGTGTCTAGGCAAGCTCGGGGTCCTGGGCGTGGCCGACCACCTACGCTCGTACGCTTCTTCGGGCGGGCGCAAGGTGCGGCTCCGATGGCCGTGCGGTCCAGCGCTGCTACTCCTCGCTGTTCCCCAACCGCGATCGCCTATCGGGCGCTCAAAGGGTTCGGCAGCGCGAAGGTGGCGCTCTTGATCGTGTCCAGCGCATGGTGCGGTCGGATACCGGGGGATTGGGAGTCATGTTCTCCATCGACACGGGGCTGGGTTTCGACAAGCAGGTTCAATCTTGTCAACTCGGCCGCCGCGGCGCGCTGGTGATGGATGCCGGTGGATGGCCCGCATGGACCTCGCCACCACAAACGGCATCCGGGTCCACCCCCTCGCGCTGACCCGCTAAGCCGGGCTGAAGTACGACGCCGCCAAGGACGGGTTTGCGCTGGAATGTCATGCCATCCGAAGGTTGCGTGAAACCATGGGCTTCGACAATGTCATCGCCATGGCCCCGGTCTGCCGCGCCCATGCGGAAGGTCGGTCTCTGCGGTCGGGGGCCCCCAGCGACGACCCCGACTTCGCCCGGGTGCTGGTGCCGGCGGACATCGATTCCACACCGGTGACGCCGGACGTCTTCCTGGCGGTGAAGAAGATCGTCGCTGCGGTTGAACGCGGCTGACGCGATGCTACCGCGTCAGGACCGGCGCAATCTCTGCCCGGACAATGATGCGGATCAAGGCGCGCGCCCCAAGTTTCACCCAGAAGAGCGCCATGGCCGGCCGGGGTGCGACGCGCCCGGGACCTATGAGCAAAGGCATGAGGAGCCCAGAATGGAAAAGGAACACCGTTTTCACTTCTGGTATTTCGCCGTCGCGCTCGTTGGCCTGTTGCTGTTTCAGATCTGGTTGCAGAGTTTGGCCAATACCCGGGCGATCCCCTACAGCCAATTCCTCGACCTGTTGAAACACGACGGAGTTGCCGAGGTCGCGGTCGATCCCGAACAGATCAGGGGTGTCCTGAAGAACTCCGGTGACGGGCCGGCCAATTTCGTCACCAACATCGTGCCGAAGGATCTGTCCGATGCCCTGCAGACCGCCGGGGTCAAGTTTGACGGGACGGTGCAGAACACCTGGATCGGCACGCTCCTGGGCTGGATCGTGCCCATGCTGATGATCATCGCCTTCTGGATGTTCCTCTTGCCCCGCATCGCCGAGCGACAAGGTCTGGGCGGGATGATGGCGGTCGGCAAGTCCAAGGCCAAGGTCTATGTCGAGACGGACACCGGTGTCACCTTTGATGACGTGGCCGGCGTTGACGAGGCCAAGGCCGAGCTGAAGGAAATCGTCTCGTTCCTGCGCGAACCCAAGAAATTCAATCGCCTGGGGGCGCATATCCCCAAGGGCATCCTGCTGACCGGTCCGCCCGGCACCGGCAAGACCCTGTTCGCCCGCGCCATCGCGGGCGAGGCGAAGGTGCCGTTCTTCTCGATCTCCGGTTCGGAATTCGTCGAGATGTTCGTGGGGGTCGGTGCCGCCCGCGTGCGCGATCTGTTCGAACAGGCCCGCAAGGCCGCGCCCTGCATCATCTTCATCGACGAGCTGGACGCGCTGGGCATGCGGCGCGGCGTCGGCGCCTTTGGTGGGCATGACGAGAAAGAGCAGACGCTGAACCAGCTGCTCGCGGAGCTTGACGGCTTTGACCCGCGCGAGGGGATCGTGCTTCTGGCGGCGACCAACCGCCCCGAAATCCTTGACCCGGCCCTGCTGCGCGCTGGCCGTTTTGACCGGCAGGTCGTGGTGGACCGGCCCGACAAGATCGGTCGGGCGGCGATCCTGAAAGTTCATCTCAAGAAGATCAAGGTGGCGGCGGATCTGGATGTGGAGCAGATTGCCGCCCTGACACCGGGGTTTTCCGGGGCGGAACTGGCCAATCTGGTGAACGAGGCCGCCATACAGGCGACCCGCCGCGGCGCCGAGGCGGTTGAAATCGCCGATGTGACCGCCGCCGTCGAACGCATCGTCGCGGGGATGGAGCGCAAGGGGCGCCTCCTGAACCCGGCCGAACGCCGCGCGGTCGCCTGCCACGAGATGGGCCATGCGCTGGCGGCCGCGTCCTTGCCGGGGGCGGATCGGGTGCACAAGGTCTCGATCATCCCGCGCACCGTGGGGGCCTTGGGCTATACGATGACCCGCCCGACCGAGGACCGCTTCCTGATCAACCGCCGCGACCTTGACCAGCGCCTGATCGTGCTGATGGCGGGGCGCGCGGCGGAGGAACTGGTGGTGGGCGACATCTCGACCGGGGCCGCGGATGATCTGGTCCATGCCACCGACATCGCGCGCCAGATCGTCACCCGTTTCGGGATGTATGCCAAGCTGGGTCAGGCTGTGCTGGAACCGGATCGCGGTGGCTTTCTGGGCGACGCCCCTGCCGCCTTCAGCCCGCGTGACCACTCTGAAGCCACCGCGCGCGAGGTTGACCTGGCGATCCGCGAAATCATCAGTGGCGCTTACGAGAAGGCAAAGGTGCTGCTCATGCGCCGCCGCGCCGAACTCGACACGGGGACCGAACTGCTGCTGAAGCACGAAACCATCACCCCCGCCGACTTCCCGCCGCTATTGCAGGACGGTCAATCCAGCCTTGAGGATCACCCGGCCCTCGCGGCGTCGGTCTGAAACGCCATGGGGATCTTCGGAGTCGCAGTGCGGAAGATCGCAATGATACCCTCACCCGAACGACGGCCCTTTGCCCACTGCCCGTGCAGAGGCACCCCGATGCCGCTGGCATTGACCGCAGCGCGCAATACCGTCCGCCGCCAGTCGGGTCTTTGCCGTTGCACGCAAGACGCTGCACCCCCAGGTCAAGGGGTGCCGCGCGAAAGTTCCGGGCAATCCCCGGAACGCATCATTGCCCTGCGCCGCCGCTGGTCCTCCCAAAGCTGAAAACCGGGATGCTGACCCAGGCCTCGGGACCCGAGCCGTTGAAGCCGGCGGCCCTGATCCGTTCAAGCTCGGTGGCGGTCGCTTCGCTCACGAATTCCTCGCCGCAGCGGGTGCAGAAGACGGCGGGTATGCTGCGGACCATCAGCGCCTCGGTGCCGCGCCAGAACATGCTGGTCACGGTTCGCGATTGCAGGGGGCCCGCATCGCATCGTGGGCACCCCGGAAAGCCATGCGAAGAACGCGCCGGAGGAATCGCTTCCGCCGGAAGATATTCGTGGGACGTCCGTTCATGTCTGTTCGCGATCACATCACTCTCCTTCTGCAGATTTCGGACAGGATCTTTGGTCAGGCCCTGCGGCGCATTGATCCCCGTCACAATCGCGGGGGAAGCGGGATCTGTCCGGGGTTTCCGGGCCTTGTAACGGGCGCCTAAAGGGCCAAGAGCCCCCCGAGGGCCTTTGCGTCTGTGCCGCCAGTGCCTGAAAAATCACAAGGGCCGCAGCTTGGGCGGCCCTTGTCAGCACTCTTTACCCGAACCACTCGTACCCCTAAGCGGCCTTGACTTCGATCTTGCGCTCTTTCTGCAGCGCTGCTGCCGTCTTGGGCAGATCGACCTTCAGCACGCCGTTTTCGAATTTCGCCTGGATCTTGTCGGCGTCGACGCCGGAAGGCATGCGGAAGGTGCGCTGGAAGGCCCCATAGCTGCGCTCGCGCAGATGGAAGTCCGCCTCGTCTTCGACCCGTTCCGCCGACTTCTCGCCCTTGATCGTCATCAGGCCATCCGAGACCTTGATTTCGATCTGGTCCTCTTTCAGACCCGGCAATTCCGCCTGAAGCTCGTAGCCGCCGTTGCGTTCGACCAGATCAACGGGGGGCATCGCCACGCCGCTCTCCGGCCAGAGCGTGGCCGGCATCATCATCTTGCGGGGCGGATTGAACCGAAAGTCAGGCCAATCGAAATCGGACATCAGCCGGGCCATCTGCTGCTGCAAGGCACGCAGCGGTTCCCAATCAAGCGGCAGAACGGCACCCGCCTGCGCAGGCTCGCGCTTCACCTCGATCTCTTCCGACTTCTTTGCCATCTCGTTCTTCGTCATCTCACCGAACCTCCTCGTTGATGACAACCCATGGCGCGACGATAGGAATTGTGGCCTGAGTCCAGCATTGACCGCCGTCAACAGCTGGAATCGAACACGCAGTTTGCGCAGGCCGGCGACCAGATCGTGCGGCCTTCGGGGCGGTGCCAGGTCCGGAAGGGCATGGTGTCAAAACCCGAGTCGACGCGGCCAAGCGCGGTCAGGGTTCTCCGGTCGATGATCCGGAAATGGGAAGGGTCGCGGATCTCGATCACCCCGGATTCGTCCAGACCACGGGTGATCCGGCTGATCGATTCCACGGTGGTGGCCAGAAGGTCGGCAATATCGGCCCGCGACAGCAGCATCGACAGGATCCCCGTCCCGTCGGGCAAGGGCTGATAGGGCATGTATCTGGTCGACAGCGCCAAGAACGCGCACAGCCTTTCTTCAGGCCTGAGGGCGCCGATCGACCAGGTCAGCCAGCGCAGACGACCCAGTTGCTCGGTCTGCTGCAGATCGAAATCCTTGCGCAGGGCCGGGTCCTCGTCCAGCTGGGTATCGAAATCCCGCCGGTCGAACCGGCACAGATTGCATGGGGTTGCGGATACGACGCTCATCCCTTCGCGGCGCTGATGTTCATAGCCGACGATCTCGCCCGGCAGAAACAGGGAGACAATCTGCCGCCTTCCGTCGAAGGCAAACCGCTGCAGCCGGAGGATCCCGGTCCTGATCAGCCAGACGCCGTGATCGCGCGATTGGTCGGCGATCACCTCGCAATCGGCGCCCAGATCGACCTGTTGTCCCGACGCGCGATGCTTGCGCTGACCACTGATCAGGCTGGTCCGGCAACGCGCACTCGGACCCATCGGTCTGATTTCATGTAACTTGCCGACGGAGTGCACATTGATAGGCGCTTCCATTCCACTCTCCAATCCTTTTGCCGGGTGCGAATGGCGCTTGGGACGGCCCTCCAAATCGCATTCGCACCCAAATTGCAGGCGGCTCGATCGATTCAGGAATCCTCGTCACCACTGTTTTTGCAAGGGGTCGAATCAGGCCGCCGCTTTGTGATCTGACGATGCGTGCAGGTGGCCCGGCATTGACCATCATCAACGCCGCGACCGGCCCAAGGAACGAGCCTGCATGGGAGCGGACCTTGGGTCGGGGCCGGTTCTTTTTGTTCGGAAACGGCCCGAGGTCATAAAATGGACGAGGATTCCCCTGATCGCGTCGACATCAGCGGCCTTATCGGGCTGGGCAGCGGTCTTTTGGGCAAGCTCTTCACGTCGCTTGCGCCGGATGTGGCCGCCCAATTGCAGGCGCAGGCGGATCTGCGAGAGGTTCCGACCGGCGGCATCATTCTGGAAAACGGCCAAATTCCCAGCGAGATCGGCTATGTGATCGACGGCAGCTGGGCATGGTGCAGATCATTGATCACGAGCGACCGCATATAGTTGGTCTGCTGGTGCCCACCGATATATTCGGCCGCCTGTTTGGCGAGCCGATCACGCTGCATCTGTCCTTGTCGCGCAAGGACTTGGCGCATTATCTCGGCACGCGGCGGGAATCCCTCAGCCGCGCTGTTCATGCACTGGCCGAGAAGGCCATCCTGCGGATCATAAACCCCGAGATCTTCGAGGTTCTGGATCTGCAGGCCTTGACCGACATGTCCGGCGACGATCTGACGCTGGACCTGGAGTGACGGGCAGCGGCCGCCCGGAGCCCGCTCCGCTCGCCGTCCCGCCCTTGATCATCCGCGCATGAGAGGCCTTCGCGGCCTCGTGGCCGGTTCCGAGCTTTCCTCCCGATCTGTGTGAAACTGCGCAAGGGTGTCGCAGATGCAGAAACTTTCTTGCAGGTGCAGCGCGAATTTGCTCATCAGTGATGAAAATTGCGCATTGACTCACTTTATGTGATCAGATGTAATCATCGGCGGGAGGACGGCAAGCATGAACGACAGTGATCGACATTCGCGAATCCTTGGACTGCTCGCAGAACAGCCCTTCGCCTCGGTGCGCGATCTTCAGTTGGCGATCGGGGTCTCGGGTGCAACGCTGCGCCGCGACATCGAAAAGCTGCACGGCGCGGGGCGGGTGCGCAAAGTGCATGGCGGCGTGGCGGCGCTGGATGGCGGCGGGCGCAAGATTGCGGCACTCCCCTTCATGGAAAACCGCGACATCGCGGTGTCGCAAAAGCGCGACATCGCCCGGGCCGCCTCGCGGCTGGTGCGCGACGGCAGCCTGATCATCGTGCATGGTGGCTCGACCTGCTATCAGTTCGGCTGCGAACTGGCGCATCGCAATGTGCGCGTCTTCACCAATTCACTGCCGCTGGCGGCCTATCTCGGCGAAAACGGCTCGTGCCAGCTGACAGTGGGCGGCGGCGATCTGCACCGTGAACCGGGCATCCTGTACGATGCGACGGGCGGCGATTACGGGTTCTACGCCTCGCAGTTCTTCGTGGGGGCGCTGGGCATCAGCGAAGAGGGCCTGCTGGAGCAGCATCCGCTTCTGGTGCGCTTCACCGCCGAGATGAGCCAGCGCGCCAATGAAGTGATCGTTCTGGTCGACAGCCGCAAGTTCAGCGCCCGCCCGCCGACCGTGACCCTGCCGCTGGGCCGTATCTCCAAGCTTGTCACCGATGAGGGGTTGAGCGGCGAACATGCGCGGATGTTGGAGGACCACGGCGTCGAATACGTCATCGCGCCGAGGACGGGTGAGGCATGACCGCGGCTCCGATCCTCGAGATGCGCGGCATCTCGAAAACCTTCGGCGGCAACCGCGCGCTGCGCGATGTCAGCCTGGATGTCCGCCCGGGCGAACTTCATGCCCTGATGGGCGAGAACGGCGCAGGCAAATCGACGCTGATGAAGATCCTCTCGGGCGCCTATGTCGCCGACCCGGGCGGCGAGATCCGCTTCATGGGTCAGACCCGCCACGGGCGCGGCGATGGAATTGCGGTGATCTATCAGGAACTGTCGCTGGCGCCCAACCTGACGGTGGCCGAGAACATGTTCCTGGGCCGCGAGGGACGGGCCTTTTCGACCGTCAGCCGCGCTGCGCTGGTGGCGCGGGCCCAGCCGGTGCTGGACCGGCTGGGGATGGCCTTTTCGCCGCTGACGCCAGTCGGGCACCTGTCGCTTGGCGAGCGCCAGATGGTCGAGATCGCCCGGGCCCTGTCCACCGACGCCCGGCTGATCGTGATGGATGAGCCGACGACGTCGCTGTCCACCCGCGAATCCGAACGATTGTTCGATGTGATCCGCACGCTGAAATCCGAAGGCATCGCGATTGTCTACATCAGCCACCGGATGGAAGAGATCTATGCCCTGGCCGATCGGGTCAGCGTCTTGCGGGACGGTGCCTATGTCGGCACGCTGGACCGCGCCGATCTGAACGCCGCGCGGCTGGTGTCGATGATGGTCGGCCGCGATCTTTCCAGCTTTTACCGCAAGGACCACAAGGCGGCCCCGACCGGGGGTCGGCCGATCCTGACAGTGCGGGGCCTGACCGATGGCCGCATGGTGCAGGGTTGCGATCTGACGCTCTATCCCGGCGAGGTTCTGGGCATTGCCGGGCTGGTCGGCTCCGGGCGGACCGAGCTGGCACGGCTGATCTTCGGGGCAGACCGCAAGACCGGCGGAACCATGGAACTGGCCGGCGCCCCCTTCGATCCGGCCTCGCCGCACGAGGCGCTGGGCGCCGGGCTGGCCTATCTGACCGAAGATCGCGCCGCGCTGGGCGTGTTTCTCGACATGACGATTTCCGACAACGTCAATCTGGGCGTGATCGCCCGCGATGCCCGCCGCTGGGGCGTCTTGAACCGCAGTCGGGCCGCCGAACGGGTGGCGGGCGTGATCCAGCGGCTGGGGGTCAAGACCACCTCGGCGCGGCTCAATGTCGGCGCTTTGTCGGGCGGCAACCAGCAGAAGGTCCTGCTGGGCCGCCTGCTGGAGACCGGACCCAAGGTTATCATCCTGGACGAGCCGACCCGCGGCGTGGACGTGGGCGCGAAATCCGAGATCTACAAGCTGATCGACACTCTGGTGCAGCAGGGGATCGGGGTCATCATGATCTCATCTGAACTGGCCGAGATCGTCGGCGTCGCCGACCGGGCGCTGGTGATGCGCGCGGGGCGGATCGTGGGTGAGGTGAGCCCCGTCAACGGGGCCCCGATCTCGCAAGAGCACATCATGGCTTTGGGCACCGGAGCCACCGCCGCCGAGGAGGAGCGCGCATGAATACCAAGACGGCCACGGCCGCACCCGAGGCGGGCAACCAGAGCCTGCGCGGCATGTTGCAGGTTCTGGGCATGTTGCCGGTCCTGATCCTGCTGGCGATCGGCTTTCAGCTGATGAGCGGCAAATTCGTCAGCGTGAACAACCTGTCGATCGTCATGCAGCAGGCGTCGATCAACATCGTGCTGGCGGCGGGCATGACCTTCGTCATCCTGACCGGTGGCATTGATTTGTCGGTCGGTTCGGTCCTTGCGCTGAGTGCGATGGTCGCGGTGATCATCTCGCTGTTTCCGGGGATCGGCTGGCTGGGGGTTCCCGCCGCAATGCTGGCCGGGCTGGCTTGCGGGCTGGCCAATGGGATCCTGGTGGCCCTGGTGCGATTGCCGCCGTTCATCGTGACCCTGGGCTCGCTGACCGCGGTGCGGGGGGTGGCGCGGCTTCTGGGCGCCGATACCACGGTCTTCAACCCGGAACTGCCCTTCGACGTGATTGGCAACGGCTCCTTCCTCGGGATTCCCTGGCTTGCTCTGATCGCCTTCGCGGTGATCGTCTGCGCGTGGTTCATCCTGCGCCGCACGGTTCTGGGGACCTGGATCTATGCCACCGGCGGCAACCCGCAGGCGGCGCGGCTGACCGGGATCAAGGTGCCGATGGTGCTTCTCTTTGTCTACGGCGCCTCGGGGCTGCTGGCGGGTCTGGGTGGTGCGATGTCGGCGGCGCGACTTTATGCGGCCAACGGGCTGCAGCTGGGCCAGTCCTACGAACTGGACGCCATCGCCGCGGTGATCCTGGGCGGCACCAGCTTTGTCGGCGGCGTCGGTTCGATCTGGGGCACGCTGATCGGCGCCCTGATCATCGCCGTCTTGTCCAATGGCCTGATCCTCGTCGGGGTGTCGGACATCTGGCAGTACATCATCAAGGGCCTTGTCATCATTATCGCCGTCACCCTCGACCGCTACCGCCTGAAGGGCGGCGCGCGGACCTGAGGGGCGGCCCGACGACCCGGGCAGGACGGTGTGTCCGCGCCATCCCGCCCGGCAGAACCACACGCAACTGAACATGGAGGATATGATGCGCGTGACTAAACTGTTCG
Organism: Rhodobacter sp. P2_H5; assembly: GCF_056403335.1. Taxonomy (NCBI): domain Bacteria; kingdom Pseudomonadati; phylum Pseudomonadota; class Alphaproteobacteria; order Rhodobacterales; genus Rhodobacter; species Rhodobacter sp. P2_H5. The sequence continues at coordinate 17,671 of NZ_JBFUFS010000006.1, forward strand.
CAACTACGGCCCTTGTGGCGGCCATGGGGCTTTCGCTGTCCCTGCCCGCCGCGGCCAAGGACCTGAAAAGCGTCGGCATCTCGGTCGGCCTTCTGGGCAACCCGTTCTTCGTGGCCACGATCAAGGGGATCGAGGACGCGGCCAAGAAGATCAACCCCGACGTTCAGGTCACCTCGGTCTCGGCCGACTATGACCTGAACAAGCAGGTCAGCCAGATCGACAACTTCATCGCCTCGGGCGTGGATATCATCATGCTGAATGCGGTCGATGCCAGCGCCATCGCCCCCGCCGTGAAACGTGCGCAAGACGCTGGCATCGTCGTCGCCGCTTTCGATGTGTCCGCACCGGGCGCCGACGTCACAGTGATGACCAACAACATCCAGGCCGGCGAGAAAGCCTGCCAGTACATCGTCGATGCCATCGGCGGCAAAGGTAACGTCATTATCATCAATGGTCCACAATCCTCCTCGATCATCGACCGGGTGAAGGGCTGCAAGAACGTGCTGACCCAGCATCCCGACATCAAGATCCTGTCGGATGACCAGAACGGCCAGGGTTCGCGCGATGGCGGGCTGAACGTGATGCAATCCTTGCTGACCCGTTTCGACAGCATTGACGCGGTTTTCGCGATCAATGACCCGACGGGCATCGGCGCGGAACTGGCGGCCAAGCAGCTGAAGCGCACCAATTTCATCATCACCGCGGTGGATGGCGCGCCCGACATCGAAACCGCCCTGGCGGGGGATTCCATGGTCAAAGCCTCGGCCTCGCAGGACCCTTATGTCATGGCCGGCATGGCGCTCGACATGGGCTACAAGGTGTTGCAGGGCGAAAAGCCCGATCCCTCCACGATCCTTCTGGAGCCGGAGCTGATCACTAAGGAAAACCTGGCCACCTACAAGGGCTGGACAGCCCCGCGCTGACCGGCCTTCGGGCCGCGTCGCCACTCCCCGGCGCGGCCCACCTTCCGCCTTTTCCTGCATTCTGTCTGTCCCGCGAGTGGAATATGCTTATCGAACATCTTCGGCATTCCGTACTTGAGGCGAACCTCGCAACGGTGCGTCTCGGTCTGGTCGTCTCGACCTTTGGAAATGCGAGCGGCTTCGACCAAGCCAGCGGTCGGATCCTCATCAAACCCTCGGGCGTGCCCTATGAGGATCTGCGGCCCGAAGACATGGTGCCCGCCGACCTGCATGGCGTGGCGCTGGACAACCGGCTGCGCCCCTCGTCCGATCTGGCCACCCATGCGGTGATCTACCGGTCCTTTCCCGGGGTGGGCGGGGTGATCCACACCCATTCGACCTATGCCACGATCTTTGCCCAGGCCTGCCGGCCGATCCCGCCCCTGGGCACCACCCATGCCGACTACTTCCACGGCGAGGTGCCGGTCACCCGCCCGCTGACCCCCGAGGAAATCGCCGGAGACTATGTCGAAGCGACCGGCCGCGTCATCGTCGAGACCTTCCGCGACCGCGACCCGATGGAGGTGCCGGCGGTCCTGGTCGCCAATCACGGGCCCTTCGTCTGGGGCCGCACCCCGGCCGAGGCGGTCAACAATGCACTGATGCTGGAAGTCTCGGCGCAATTCGCCTGGCACACCTTGATGCTGGCCCCGCAGGTCCCGCCGATCTCGTCACATCTGCTGGACTGCCATTATTTCCGCAAGCATGGCGTGAACGCCACCTATGGTCAGTGAGGTCCGCCGATGGCGATTGTCGCAGGAGCCGATTTTGGCACGCTGAGCGTGCGCGTCACGCTGATGGACACGGAATCCGGCGCCAATCTGGGTGTCGGGATCGCGGAATACCCGCTGAAACGCTCGGCCGCCGACCCGCTTCTGGGCGGGCAGGCGCATGACGACCACATGAACGGACTGGCCCGCGCCATGCGTCACGCGCTGCAGCAGGCCGGGCTGAAGGGCGACGAGGTGGCGGCGCTGGCCTGCGACACCACCGGCTCTTCTGTCGTCATGGTGGATGACCAGCTGCGCCCCCTGGGGGATTATTACCTGTGGTGCGACCACCGCGCCCATGCCGAGGCCGAGGAGATCACCCGCACCGCCCGCGCGATGGGGGTCGAGGCGCTGGACTGGTGCGGCGGCGCCTATTCCCACGAATGGGGCTATGCCAAGCTGTTGCATTTCCTGCGCCACAACCCGGACAAGCGGCCGCGCTTCGCTACAGCGCTGGAACATTGCGACATGGTGGCCGCCACGCTTTGCGGCATCACGGCGCTGGCCGATCTGCCGCGTTCGGTCTGTGCCATGGGGCACAAGTGGATGTGGGGCGCGGCCTGGGGCGGGTTGCCCGCGCAGGATTTCCTCAGCCGGGTCGATCCTTTGCTGGACGGGGTGAACGCCAGGCTCGCCGGACGCTATCTGACCTCCGATCATCTCGCGGGGCATCTCTCGCCCCATTGGGCGGTGCAGCTTGGGCTGAGGCCGGGGATTCCGGTGCCGGTCGGCGCCTTTGACGCCCATTGGGACGCGATCGGGGCCGGCGCCGGGCCGGGCGATGTGTCCAACATCATCGGCACCTCGACCTGCATCATCGCTTTGGCCGGTCCGGGCTATCGCCCGGTCCCCGGTCTGTGCGGCGTGGTGCCGGGATCGGTGCTGCCGGGCCATGTCGGGGTCGAATCCGGCCAATCCGCCACCGGCGACGTTTTCGAGGCGATCGCCCGCCGGGCCGGCACCAGCGTCGGCGCCCTGTCGCAGGGGCTTGACCGTATCAGGCCGGGTGCCACCGGGCTGATGCGGTTGAACTGGGACAATGGCGACCGCACCGTGCTGGTCCGCTCGGATCTCGGCGCCGTGACGCTGGGCTGGGATCTGAACCACGGCCCGCAGGACGAGCTGCACGCCGCGATCGAGGGCATGGCGATGCATGTCGGCATCATCCACGACCGGATGGAGGAGGGCGGCCTGCAGGTGCGCCGTATCATCAATGCCGGGGGCATCCCGGGCAAGAATCCCGTGCTGAACCAGATCTACGCCGATGTCCTTGGCCGCGAGGTCCATGTGCCCTCGGTCCCGCCGGTGGGCGTCGGCGCCTGCATCTTTGCGGCACTGGCCGCCGGTGCGGTCCCGGATCTGGAAACCGCCCAGGCCAAGCTGTGCCGCGCGACCAAGGTCTATCACCCAAGGCCCGAAAACCGTGCGACCTATGACCGGCTGAAGGCGCTCTATCGCCGGACCTACTTCGCCTTCGGCCAGACCGGGCATGTCGATCTGTCCGATGTGTTGCCAAGGCTCCGCAAGAACCGCCTCGACGCGGCAGCTGCAGAGCTCATCCCCGGCTGAAGGGGCGCGGTTTCAGAACAGGTTCAGGCGCCGCATCAGAATCTGCCAGCGGTCATGGCGCAGGATGCCGTTATCCTGGTTGCTGCGTGCCACGGCATCAACCAGCACATTCAGGATCAGGGTCAGCGCCACCGTCGATTCAATGAACAGGCCGGAACCGGAGGCCGCATAGATCCGGTGGTCCGCCACCTCATGTGCCCAGTCGCAATATTCATCGCTGATCACGATGACCTTGAAGCCGATCTCCTTGGCGATCTCGGCGATCTTCAGGCCGTCGTTGGCATAGGGCACGCCATCGATCAGGATCACCGTGATGGGCTTCGGCCGCGGATCACCCACATGGGACAGCCATTCGACCAGCATGCCATCGCCCGCCGACAGGAAACGCACATTGTCGCGGGCCAGCGCGAGGCGGCGGCTGAAGTCTTCCGCGGTGCCGCGCAGGGCCTGAAACCCGGTCACATAGACCTGCTCCGAGCCCGCGACCGTCTTGACCAGCTCGCGCCAGGATTCGCCGGTGAACTCGGCAAACAGCTTTTCGATGGCGCGGATTTCGTTGGCTCTAACATCGGTATAGAGGTCGCGCCACTCTGCGTCCTTGTTGTCATCGGTCAGGTGGCGTTCGTTTACGGCCTCAAGTTTCAGCTCCAATTTCAGGCCGGTGATGCTTTTGTAGCCCGCCTTGCGCAGGAAACGGCTCACCGAAATCTCGCTGACACCGGCCTTGCGGGCGAGAGAGCTGCCCGTCTCGAACGGAATTTGGTCCATGTTTCGAATGATGTAGTGGGCGATGCGCGCTTCGGTCGCCGAGAGTTTCGGGATCAGCGCGTTCAGCTTGCGTGTGGTCGTGACGGACATGCGCAGCGGGCTCCACGAGAGGGGTCAGATCTGACAGAAATATACCATGATAATGTTATTGACAGAAAGTCAACGTCGGGCGGACACTCTTCCCCAACGCGGTGCTTGAAAACCGCCTGTCTCAGGGGAAATCGAAATGGATCGTCGCAGCTTTATCACCTCTGCTTTGGCCGCCGGTTTTGGCGGAACTTTCCTGATGGATCGCATGATCTCGACCGCGGCGGCGGCGGGCACCAAGGTGCTGCGGATGGGCTATGCGGCCCCGGTGCAGACGCTGGACCCGATCAAGACCGTTTTCGGGCCGGACATCATCAGCCAGGGCATGATGTTCGCCCGCCTGATGAAGGCCAATGCCGATGAAAGCGTGGTGGGGCCGGGTCTGGCCGAAAGCTGGACCATTTCGGAGGATGGCCTGACCTATGTCTTCAAACTGCGGGAGGGGCTGAAGTTCTCGGACGGCAGCCCGCTGACTGCCGAGGATGTCGCCTTCAGCTTCAACCGGATGCGGTTTCAGAAGGACACGGTTTACGCCGCCCCCTTCCAGCCGCTGAAAACCATCGAGGCGGTGGACCCGCTGACGGTGAAATTCGGTCTGGACCGCGCCTTCCCGCCCTTCCTGAAATTGTGCGAGATCTGGAACACCGGCATCGTCTCGAAAGCCTATGTCACCAAAGTGGGGGACGAGGCTTTCGCCACCAAACCCGAAGTAACCTCGGGCCCCTTCAAGCTGGTCGAATGGAAGACCGGCGACCGGGTGATCATGGCGCGCAACGAGAACTACTATATCCCCGGCCATCCGCTGCTGGACGGGCTGGAGTTCATCTTCGTCCCCGACGTGAACACCGGGGTGGCGATGGTGCAGGCAGGCGAGCTTGAGGTGTCGATGGGCGTGCCCTTCGGCCGGATGAAAGAGCTGGAGGCGGCGGGGGTCACCGTCGTCTCGGAACCGTCCTCGGCCACCTATGACATGCTGATCAACCATGAAAAGGAGCCGTTCAGCAACCTGGCCTTCCGCCAGGCCATCAGCTTCGGCATCGACCGCCAGGTGATCAACGATGCGGTGACGGCGGGCTATGGCACGGCGGCAAGCTCGATCTTCAGCCCGAAGCTGGCCTTCTTCGACAAGGACCTGCCCGTGATTGCCCGCGATGTGGAAAAGGCCAAGACCTTGCTGGCGTCCTCCGGCATGGCGCCGTCGTTCGAGCTTCTGACCAATGCCGGCACCACGGACGAGGACAAGACCGCCGTCCTCATTCAGGCGCAGCTGGCCGAGGTGGGCATCACGGTCACCGTCTCGACCGTCGACCCGGGGCAGGTCTGGACCCAGCTGGTGTCGGGCGATTATCAGGCCCAGCTGAACTGGTGGTACAACGAGACCACCGACCCCGACAACGCCGTGCGCTGGTGCGTCTGGGGCGCGGGCGACAACAAGTCCTATTACACCCGCTACAACAATGACGAGGTCAACACGCTGATCGACGCGGCGGCGGGTGAGTCCGACGATGCCAAGCGGGCCGAAATGTACGCCAAGATCCAGAAGATCTGCGTGGATGAAGTGGCGCAGGTCGCCCTCTATCACCCGACCTGGACCAGCGCGCGCGCCAAGTCGGTGACGGCGCTGACCTATGACCTTGGCTCGCAATATGCCACGATCGACGACACGGATCTGGTCGGCTGAGCCATGGGCCGTTTCGCCTTTCTGCTGCGGCGCCCGTTCGAGCTGATCCCGGTTCTGTTCGGGATCAGCCTGATCACCTTCATCCTCTTGCAACTGACACCCGGCGACCCGGTGCGGCTGCTGCTCGGCCCTAAGGCGAGTGACGCGGCGATTGCCCTGGTCCGGCAAAGGTATGGCCTGGATCAGCCGGTCTTCGTGCAGTACTTCTATTACATCAAGAACGTGCTGGGCGGCGATTTTGGCCAGTCGATCAGTTTCCGGTCCGCCATCGGCCCGGTGCTGCTCGACCGGATCGGTCCCACGGTCTACATCCTCGTCTATGGTCTGGCGCTGTCGGTTCTGCTGACGCTGATCCTTGGCGTGATGGCCGCGCGGAGCCAGGGCGGCTGGGTGGATCAGACCATCCGGGTGATCTGCGTCGTGGGCGTTGGCATTCCGTCTTACTTTGTAGGCCTGCTGCTGGTCCTGGCGTTTTCGCTCAGCTTCAAGATCTTCCCGGTCTCGGGCTATGCCGACAGCTTTTTGGCCAACCTTTACCACCTGTTCCTGCCCGCCCTGACCATCGGCATCTCGGTCACGCCGATCCTGACGCGGAACTTTCGCGCCACCTTGTTGCAGCAGATGAACGCCGGTTACGCGGTGGCGGCCCTGTCGAAAGGCGTGCCGGAAAAGACAGTGTTCTGGCGCCATGTCTTCTGGAACTCGCTTCTGCCGACGGTCAGCCTGTTCGGCGTCGTGGCGTCCTTCCTGATCGGCGGCACGGTGGTGATCGAGAATGTGTTCAACATTCCGGGGCTTGGGCTGCTTCTGGTCCGCTCGGTATTAAGCCGGGATTATCTGGTGGTGCAGGGGGTGACGCTGGTCATGGCCTCGGGGATCGTGATCTCCAACTTGTTGATTGACCTCATGATTGCCGCATTGGACCCGAGGGTGAAGACATGAGAACCACAACCCTTTGGCTGCAAAAAGAGGCCCCGCGCTCGTTGCAGATCGGCCTGACCGTGACGTTTCTGTGGGTGCTTGCGGCGGCCTTCGCCCCGATGCTGACCCCCTTCGATCCGATCAAGATCGACGCGGTGAATGCCCTGCTGCCGCCGGGCGGCGCGCATCCCCTGGGCACCGACTCGGTCGGCCGTGACCTTCTGGCGCGCATCCTGTACGGCGCGCGGATGGATCTGTTGATGGCGGTGGCGGGCGTCGCCGGGCCCTTCGTTCTGGGCACCGCGATCGGTCTTCTGGCCGGTTATTCCGGCGGCTGGATCGACGCCGTTCTGATGCGGATTCTTGAGGTGACCATCTCCTTCCCCTATTTCGTGCTGGTCATCGCCATCGTCTCGATCATGGGGCCGGGGCTGCAAAGTTACATCGTCTCGCTGACCGTGGTGAACTGGGTGACCTATGCCAGGCTGGTGCGGTCCGAGACGCTGGTGCTGACCCATGCCGATTTCATCCTCGCCGCCCGCGTGCTGCGCTATGGCCGCTTGCGGATCATGTTCCGCCATATCCTGCCCAATGCCATCGTACCTTCGGCCGTGTTCCTGATGACCGATGCGGTGCTGACCATCGTGCTGGGATCGTCGCTGGGCTTCCTTGGCCTTGGAGTGCAGCCGCCGACGCCGGAATGGGGTGTGATGATCGCCGAGGGGCGCACCTATCTGGGCAGCGCCTGGTGGATTTCGCTTTGCCCCGGCATCGCCCTCTGTTCGCTGGCCTTTGGCCTGTCGCTGGTGGCCGATGGCGTGGCGCAAGTTCTGGACCCGGAAAGCTGACATGCAAGACCTTGTTTCCGTTCAGAACCTGTCGGTCAGCTTTGATACGACACAGGGGCCGGTTGATGCGGTCCGCGACGTCTCCTTCGCGATCCGCCGGGGCGAGGCGCTGGGCATCGTCGGAGAAAGCGGCTCGGGCAAGTCGGTGGTCTGCCGTGCCTTGTTGCAGCTTTTCGCGCCGAACGCCCGGGTCACCGGGGGGCAAATCCTGCATGAGGGCAAGGACGTCCTGAAGATGTCGGCCACCGACCTCAACGCCTATCGCGGCGAGAAGGCGGCGATGATCTTTCAGAACCCGTCCACCCATCTCGACCCGATCATGAAGGTCGGCGATCAGGTGGCCGAGGGGCTGATGATCCACCGCAACCTCAACCGGGCCGAGGCTGCCTTGCAGGCGGTGCAGCTGCTGGATGACATGAAGATCCTGGAACCGGCGCGGCGCGCGCAGGCCTATCCGCATGAACTGTCAGGCGGCATGCGGCAGCGCGTGATGATCGCCGCCGCCCTCGCCTGCGGGCCGGGCCTGCTGATTGCGGACGAGCCGACCACCGCGCTGGATGTGACGGTGCAGGCGCAGATCCTTGGCCTGATCCAGACCATCCGCAAGGAGCGTGACCTGACGGTGGTCCTCGTCTCGCACGATCTTGGCGTGATCGGCGAGGTGTGCGACCGCATCATCGTGATGAAGGACGGCCAGATCGTCGAGACCGGCACCACGCAGGAAATTCTGACCGCCCCCAAGGCCGAATACACCCGCAACCTGATCCGCTCGCAACCCTCGCTGCTGCCCGACCGGGCAGAGCCTGCGTCGGAGGGGCCCGAGATCGTCTCGGTCAAGAATCTGTCGGTGCATTTCGGCGCGCCTAGGGCCTTGCGCGACATCGTGGGCCGCAAGCCCGGCCATGTGGTGCGCGCGGTGGAGGATGTGTCGCTCTCGGTGCGGCGGGGCGGATCGCTGGGGGTCGTGGGGGAATCCGGGTCGGGCAAGAGCACCCTCGCACGCGCCTTGGTGGGGCTCGTCAAGCCGACCTCGGGCAGCTTGCAGATTGCGGGGATCGGGGGGCGTGATCGGGGCCGGGTGGTGCAGATGGCGTTTCAGGACCCCTATCTGGCGCTCAACCCCGCCTATACCATCGCGCAGACCCTGTCCGAGCCCTTCATCGCCCACAAGCTCTGCGCCCCGTCCGAGGTGCCGGCCCGCCTGAAAGCCCTGATGCGGCAAGTCGAATTGCCCGAGGATCTTTTGCGCCGCAAGTCCGGTCAACTGTCGGGCGGGCAAAGGCAGCGGGTGGGCATTGCCCGGGCGCTCGCCATGTCGCCCGATATCCTGATCGCGGATGAGGTGACCTCGGCGCTGGATGTCTCGATCCAGGCGCAAATTCTGGACCTGTTCAAACGGCTGCAGCGCGACCTTGGCCTGACGCTGATCCTGATTTCGCACGACCTCGCGGTGGTGCGGTACCTGTGCGAGGACGTGGCCGTCATGCAGCACGGCAAGCTGATCGAATTCGGCCCCGCCGCACAGGTCCTGCGCCATCCGCAAACCGCTTACACCCGGGCGCTGCTGAACGCGGTGCCGAAACTGATGCTTCCTGAATGAGGACCTTTTCCATGACAAAACCGCGCGCCCGTGATCTGGGTCTGCCCTTTCCCGGCCAACCCGGCCCCTTCAACGCGATCACCGATGTGCCCGGCGTTCTGGTGGGTTTCACCACGCTGACCGATCCGTCCCGCCACATGCGTACCGGGGTGACTGCCATCCTGCCGCGCGCGGAAACCGGCAGCCCGCGCCCGGTCTGGGCCGGGTTTCACACGCTGAACGGCAATGGCGAGATGACCGGCGTGCATTGGATCAACGATGCGGGCTATTTCGTCGGGCCGATCTGCATCACCAACACGCATGGCGTGGGCGCGGCCCATACCGGCTCGACCGAGTGGATGATTTCCACCTATTCCAAGCATTTCAAGGAGGAACATGCCTGGGCCATGCCCATCGTGGCCGAGACCTATGACGGCACGCTCAGCGACATCAATGCGATGTTCGTCAAGCCGGAACATGCGGTGGCCGCGCTGAATGCGGCCAAATCTGGTCCGGTCGAGGAAGGTTCCACCGGCGGCGGCAACGGCATGATCTGCTATGACTTCAAGGGCGGCACCGGCACCGCCTCGCGCCAGATCGTGGTCGGGGGGAAGACCTATACGATCGGGGTTCTGGTGCAGGCCAATTTTGGCTCGCGGCCCTGGTTCACCGTGCTGGGCGTGCCGGTCGGGCGCGAGATGGCGGAAGGCTGGCAGCGCAACAAGGAGACCGGCTCGATCATCGTGATCATCGCCACCGACGCGCCGCTGACTGATGCGATCCTGCGGCAGCTGGCCAAGCGCGCCTCGATCGGCATCGGGCGCTCGGGCACGCCGGGCGGCAACAACTCCGGCGATATCTTCCTCGCGTTTTCGGTGGCCGACGACATGCCGCACAGCCTGTTCGCCGGGCCGATGATCACAAGGCACTCGCTGAACTGGGAGGAGCTTGATCCTTTCTACGAAGCCGCGGTCGAGGCGGTCGATGAAAGTGTCATCAATGCCATCGTGGCGGGGGAGGATGCCCCGACCTTCAAGCCCGAGGGTTTAATCTGCCCGGCCATCGACACGGGGCGCCTGATGGAGGTCATGGCGGCCTATGGACGCGGCGCCACCAAACCCGTCATGGAGCCGGCCGAATGACCACCCCACGCGAAGACACGCGCTTTCTGGTCACCGGCGTGCAGATGCCGGTGGCGCTGGGCGGCGGGAACATCCCGGCGATGGCGGCCAAGGTGGCCGAGGTCATGGCGCTGTTTCCCGGCACCGACATGATTGTCTTCTCCGAACTCGCGATGCACGGGCCGCTGCTGGCGCGGGCCTCCTCCGATCCGGAGGCGGATATTGCCACCTTCAGCGCCCTTGCGGCCAGGCATCGGGTCTGGATCGTACCCGGCTCCTTCTACCTGCGGCGCGAGGGGGCGATCTATAACCATGCCGTGGTGATCGACCCAGAGGGCCACATCGCCGGGCGCTATGACAAGCTGTTTCCCTTTGCCCCATTTGAAAACGGCGTCACCGGCGGCACGGGCTTTCTCAGCTTCGACGTGCCCAAGGTCGGCAAATTTGGCCTGAGCATCTGTTACGACATCTGGTTTCCCGAGGTGATGCGCACGCTTTCAAACCAGGGGGTCGAGGTCCTGCTGCATCCGACGCTGACCGGCACCACGGATCGGTCAGCCGAAGGCGCCATCGCGCGGGCGACTTCGGCGATGTTCCAATGCTATGTGGTCGATGTGAACGGGCTGGAGGGCGGCGGTATCGGTCGCTCGGTCGTGACCGATCCCGGTGGCAATGTCGTCCATCAGGCGGGTCAGACGCCCGAGATTTTCCCGGTCATGCTGGATCTGGGTCTTGTCCGGCAGGTGCGGCGCGATGGCGCGAATGGCCTGGGTCAGGTCCTGAAGTCGTGGCGCGACGGGAGCGTCACTTTCGAGGACCCCAACGAGGCGCGCCGTTCCCCTTATCTTAACAGTCTTGGCCCGCTGGAGCCGATGCGCAAGCGGCAGCCGTGACCGAAGGCCCATGCCAGCAGACCGGCAAGAGGGGAGTGTGGCCTGGCGCGGTCAGAACCCATCCTCCGGATAGACCCGCGCGCGTCCATGCCTTAGGATTCCTGCCTGACCACTCCAGCGGGGGCAGCCTGCCATGCAAATCGACCCACCGAGGCCGGGGCCAAGCCGCTTTGTCTTCGGCCCTTTCGAGCTGACGCCCGAACGCCAATCCCTGCTTTGCGCGGGCGCTCCGGTGCGACTGGGCGGGCGGGCGCTGGATATCCTGACCATGCTGGTCGAACGGCCGGGAGAAATCGTCAGCAAAAGGGCGCTGATGGATCGGGTCTGGCCCAGCACCGTGGTCGATGAGAGCAATCTCAAGGTCAACATGTCGGCCCTGCGACGGGTTCTGGGGGAAATGCCCGGTTCCGGCCCCTATATCGCGACGGTCGCCGGCAGGGGCTACCGGTTCGTAGCCCCGGTGGACCAGCGCCCTGGGATCGGCCCGCCCGGCCAGGACCCCGCGCCCGCACGTCGGGCGGACAACCTGCCCAGCGGGGCGCTGCGGATTTTCGGCCGCGATGCCGAGATCGCGGCGATCCGTGCCGATCTGGCGACCACCCGGATCGAAACCATCGTCGGTCCCGGCGGGGTCGGCAAGACGACCGTGGCCCTGGCGGTGGGGGAGTTGGCGGTGGGCGACTTCCGGGCCGGGGTCTGGTTCGTCGATTTCGGCACGCTCAAGGACCCGGCCATGGCGCCCTTCGCGGTGGCCGCGGCCATCGGCTTCAGGACCGGCGCGGCCGACACGCTCGCCGCGCTTTGCGAGCATTTGCGCGACCGCGAGATGTTGCTGATCTTCGACAATTGCGAGCATGTCATCGAAGTCGCGGCGGAATGTGCGGAGCGGATCTCGTCGCGGGCGGGGCGTTTGCGCATCCTCGCCACCAGCCGCGAGCCCTTGGGCGTCAGGGGAGAGCGGGTGCGCCGTCTGGGCGGGCTGGACACGCCGCCGGAGTTGCCGGATCTGACCGCGGCGCAGGCGCTCGCCTTTCCGGCGGTTCAGCTTTTTGCGGAGCGGGCGACGGCGCGTTCTGCCGCCTTCGTCCTGCGCGATGACGAGGCGCCCTTGGTGGCCCGGATCTGTCGGAAGCTGGACGGGCTCGCTCTTGCGATCGAACTTGCGGCGACGCGCATCGACATGTTCGGGGGCCGTGACCTGCTCGCACAGCTGGATGATTGCTTTCGCGTTCTGGTCGGCCGCCGCGCCGGCCCCGAGCGCCAGCGCACGCTGATCTCCACACTGGACTGGAGCTACAATCTGCTGCCGTCCGAAGAGGCCGAGGTTCTGAGCGCGGTTTCCGTCTTTGCGGGCGGAATTGGTCTGGCCGATGCGTCGGCGGTCGCAGAGATGGACGGGGCGGAGGTTGGGCGCCGGATGATGCATCTGGCGGAAAAGTCGCTCGTCTCCTCCGAACTCCGGTCCGGCGAGGTCGCCTACCGGCTGCTGGAAACGACCCGCGCCTATTGCCGGGACCGCCTGCTGGCTTCGGGCCGGCTGGATGGGATGCACCGCCGCCACGCCACGCGGATCTGCGCGGTGCTGGATCAGGCCGCCCGGGAATGGCCCACGACCCCGGCGCCGGACTGGGGCAACCGCTACAAGTCCGTCCTCGCCGAACTGCGCGCCGCGCTGGATTGGGCCGGGTCCGAGGGCGGTGACCCGACCCATCTGGTGCGGCTGACGGCCGCGGGCACCCCGCTTTGGAACCATTTCTCGCTGACCAAGGAGTGTCGGGTCGCAGTCATTCGCGCGATTGGCGCCCTTGAAGCTTCGGGGCTGGCAGGGACAGCGACCGAGATGAAGCTTCAGACCTTTCTGGCCGGGGCGTCGATGTTCACCTACAGCCTGAAGATCGACACCCTGGCTGCCGCAGAGCGCGCCATGCAGATTGCCGAGGCGCTGGGCGACACTGACTTCCATCTGCGCAATCTCTGGCTGATTGCGGGCTACGAAGTCTTCACCGGCCAACACAAGGCCGCCCAGGCGCGGATGGAGGGCTTTCTGGCCTTGGCGGAGACAAGGGACATTTCCGCGCTTCCCGATGGCATGACGCTTCTGTCTTTGGCGGAGTTTTATCTTGGGCATATCGACCGCGCCATGCAGCGCATCGAGCAGCGGTTCCGCCCTGACCCCGCCGCGGCCACCGGCGCGCAGCTGGCGCGGTTCCTGTTCGAGACGACCAGCAAGTTCGGCGTCATCCTCGGGATGTTCCAATGGGTCGCCGGGCGCCCCGACACGGCGGCCCGCACCAGCGACGCGGTGCTTCACCATACGATGCAGATTGGCCACGAGATGACGATCGTGACGGCCCTGGTCGTCTCGGCCATCCCGGTCGCGCTGTGGAACCATCAACACGACCTGGCCCGCAGTCATCTGGCGCTGCTGGAAACGCTGGTCGAGCGCAACGATCTGGAAACCTGGCGCCCGGTGATCCTGTGTTTCCGCGGGCTGCTGGCTTGTGCCGAGGATGCGGTATCGACCGAGGCCATCGCCCTGCTGAAGCAGGGCATTGCCGGTCTCGACGCGATCCGGCACCGGGTGCGCACGCCGTATTTCGTCGGCGCCCTCGCCGCCGCCCTTGCTGGCAGCGGTCAGCTTGACGAGGCGAAACGCACCATTGCCGAGGCGCTTGACCGTGCGCGGGCGCAGGAGGAGGTGTGGTGCCTGCCCGAACTTCTGCGCATCGAAGCCTCGGTTCTGTGTCTGGAAGGGCGCAGGCAGGCGGCGGAAGCGCTTTTGGTCAAGGCCATCGCCCTCGCGGCGGAGACGGGTGCGCTGGGCTGGCAGTTGCGGGCTGCGAACGACCTTGCCCGGCTTTGGTCTGCGGCGAACCAGGCGGACCGCGCGCGCGAGATGCTGCACCCGATCTATCTGCAATTCACCGAGGGGCACGACACGGGCGACCTCAAGCTTGCCTGCCGGATCCTGAGCGATATCGGCTGCTGACTGCGGCACGCGGATCGTGCCGCGAGGTGGCGCGGACTCTGGGGCGGCTTCCCCGGGTTTTTACCACAATTAACAAGGCGCCGCCCCTCGCTCCGGTTACCCTCCGCCCGGAGAGCCCCCGATGCCCGCAAGCCAGAACTGGAGAAACCCCATGATCCCGAACCGCATGTCCCGCCGGCGTTTCACCAACAGCTTGGCCGCGATGGCCGGCGCCAGCCTTGCCGGAGCAGGCTTTTCCCGCCCCGCCCTCGCGGCAACACCCTTCAAGCTCGGCAGCAAGACGGTCATCGCCCTGTCGGATGGCACCTTCGCCTTCCCGAACGAGGCCTGGATCGGGGCCACCGACGCCGAGAAGGCAGGCTTGGGCAATCCCGTGGTGATCGGGGCCAATGCCTATGTTCTGCGCGCGGGCAAGCGGGTTTTCCTGCTGGATGCGGGCGCGGGCAACGGCACGTTCATCACCTCGCAGTTCAAGACCGTCGGCCGCGTGCCCGCGGAACTGACCGATGCGGGGCTTGCGCGGGAGGATATCACCGACATCGTCATCACCCATATGCATCCCGACCATTTCGGCGGCACGGTCTTTGACGGGGCGCGGACCTTTCCCAATGCGAAGATCCATGTGAACGCCACCGAATGGGCCTTCTGGACGCAGGACGGGTTTGACACCACCGCGCCCGAGGCGATGCGCCCCATGGTGGCCGCCGTGCAGGAAACCGCGCGTCAGGTCAAAGAGGCGGTCGTCCTGCAGGAGGGCGAGGCCGATCTGGGCGACGGCGTGACGATGCTTCCCGCTTTCGGCCATACCGCAGGCCACAACGTGGTTCTGGTGGATCTGGGAACCGAGAAGCTGCTTCTGCTCGGCGATACCGTGGTCTCGGACCACATCCATTTCGAACATCCCGAAGTCGGCTGGATGCTGGACGCCGATCCGGCCACCGCAGAGGTCACGCGCCGCAAGGTTCTTGACATGGCCGCAAGCGAGGGGCTGATTGTCGCCGGCAACCATGTCACGGCGCCGGGGCTCGGCCGTGTGGAGCGCGCGGGCGGGGCCTTCCGTTTCGTGGCGCTCTGATCCGGCCCCACCCTGAAGAAGGAATGCCACCATGACCCGGCCCCCGCTGCCGCCCTTCACCGAAGCGACTGCCATCCAGAAAGTCCGGCTGGCCGAGGATGGCTGGAACAGCCGTGATGCGGCCAAGGTGGCGCTCGCCTATACCGAGGATACGCGCTGGCGCAACCGCGTGACCTTCGTGACCAACCGCGCCGAGGCGCAAGCTTTTCTGACCGGCAAGTGGAACCGCGAACTTGACTACCGCCTGATCAAGGAGCTGTGGGCTTTCACCGGCAACCGGATCGCCGTGCGTTACGCCTATGAATGGCACGACGACAGCGGCAACTGGTACCGTTCCTATGGCAACGAGAATTGGGAGTTTGCGGCGGATGGCCTGATGGCGCACCGCCATGCCTGCATCAACGACCTGCCGATCCGCGAGGCTGACCGCTTGTTCCGCTGGCCGCTGGGTCGCAGGCCGGACGATCATCCCGGCCTGTCGGACCTCGGCCTGTAACACCTCAGCCGGGCGGCGGGCCCGCTTCGCCCAGTCGGGCGCGCAGCGCGGCGTTTTCCTGCTCCAGCCGGGCGATGGCCTCGTGCAGGGGCTGCACGGATGCCACGACCTCTGCCTCGGTGAAGCGGGGGGTGATGTGCTGGGGGCAGTTCCAGTCGAAGGCCTTCAGCCGCAGGCGAAAGATCCTTTCGATCCGCGCGCCGTAGTCGGCGTCGGTGACGCTGTGGCGCAGGGCCGGGTCGTCCTCCGGTCCCAGCTTTTCGACCTCACCGTAAATCTTCAGGCGCGCCCTTCGGGGATAGTCGACCAGGATCAGGCAGGCCTTGCCATTGGCGAGGAAATTGCCGGTGCTGATATACTGCCGGTTGCCGCGGTAATCGGCAAAGGCCAGGGTCTGCGGGTCGATCACCTTCAGGAACCCCGCAGGCCCGCCGCGATGCTGGACATAGGGCCAGCCGGATTGCGAGACCGAGCCGATATAGAAACTGTCGCGTTGCGCGATAAAACCGGCCTCCTGTTCGGTGAAACGGTCGGATTCGCGATGGCCGCGGAACGGTGTCCACAGATGGTCCGCGCCCATCTCCACCTGCGCCGCGTGAACGCTGGGCGTCAGCGCGATCTCCATGAAGCCATAGGCCATCCGCGTCCTCCGATATCTGGCAATTCCTGCCGAGCGATGCCGCCCCGGTGCCCCTTAAGTCCGGGCCGCCCGCTGGGCCGCCACATAGCTTTCGATGACGGCCGCGTAATTGGGCGAGACGAGCCCGTAAAGCTGGGCCAGATCCCCGGCCTCCGGCCGCGCCCAGGTGCGGTGCAGTTCGGACAGGAGGGCGTTGGTCGTCGTGGGCTTCACGCCGCCCTGCACGAACCGCGCGAGCGAGGTGCGCGAGGCCATCTCGCTGGGGTCGCCGGACGCATCGATCACCGCGTAGACATCAAAGCCCGCCACCACGGCATCGAGTGCCGGGAACATCACGCAGACACTGGTCCAGACCCCGGCCATCACCAGGGTCTTGCGGCCCGACTTTATCACCTCGGCCACGAAATCCGGGTTGTCCCAGGCGTTCACCTCGCCCTTGCGGGCGACATAGACCGCGTGCGGGGCGTGGAGGTGGATCTCCGGCATCAGGGGTCCATTGGTGCCCGCAGGCTCCGAGGCGGTGGTGATCACCGGGATCTTCAGGAGGGTGCAAAGCCTGGCGATCATCTCGACATTCCGGCGCAGGTCGGCGACGGGGATATCCTTGACGGTCTGGAACAGGCCGGACTGATGATCCAGCAACAGGACCACGGTGTCGGAAGGATCCATCAGGGCGGCACCGCCACCGGTGGGCAGAAGGCTCGATTTTGTGGCGGGGGCGGGGCTCATGGTCATTCTCCCGTTGATGAGGTTCAGCTCGCGGTGGCTGCGGCTTCGATAATGGCGGCGACCTCTTGCGGATGCGAAAGCATCACCGCGTGACTGCTGGCGATTTCGACAACCTTGGCGCCGATCCGTCCCGCCATCATCCTCTGCGCGCGCGGCGGAATCATCTGATCGGCAGTTGCAACGATATAATGCGTGGGCTTTTCGCGCCAGCCGACGTGGGTGATCTCTCCCGTCACGGCCCCCAGACCCCAGGGCACCTGCGATATGGCCATGAACCGGGTGATCGCCTGTTCGACATCCGCCGCAAAAGCCTGCGGGAACTTCGCGGGGTCGACGATCAGGAACCCATCCTGCGGCGGCAGGACGGGGGCTGTCGCCTCGCCCGGTTCGGCTGGCGCCGCGCTGAGCGAGGCCACCGACTCGCCCAGATCCGGCGCGAAGGCCGCGATATAGGCAATCGCCTTCACCTTGGTGTCACCGCCCGCTTCGGTCACCACGGCGCCGCCATAGCTGTGGCCGACCAGAACCACGGGATGCCGGGCGGTGACAATCGCGCGCCGTGTCGCATCAACATCGCCCTGCAGGGTCAGGGTCGGGTTTTGCACCACCAGAACCTCATAGCCTTTGGCGGAAAGACAGTCGTGGACGGCCCGCCACCCCGAGCCATCGACAAAGGCACCGTGCACCAGAACCACCGAAACGCCTTGCGGGAATTGACCAGCGTCAGCCATCGTCTTTCCTTTCATGAAATAGGGGAGTCCGGTGCAGCGCCTTGCCGCTCAGGAGCACAGCTTCCTGTCGAGGAAGTCGTGGATCAGCGGGGCCATCACATCCAGCCTGTCCTCCAGCGCGAAATGGCCGGAGTCCAGAATATGCATCTCGGCATCCGGCAGGTCGCGCAGGTAGGGATGCGCGCCGGCCTCGGGGAAGATCACGTCGTTCTTGCCCCAGACAATCAGCGTCGGCGGCTTCTTGTCGCGGAAGAAGGCCTGAAAGTCCGGGTACAGCGGCAGGTTGGTGCCGTAGTCGCGAAACATGTCAAGCTGGATGTCGCGGTTGCCGGGGCGGTCCAGCAAGGACTGGTCAATCGTCCAGTTGTCCGGGCTTATCCGGGCCACATCGCCCATGCCGTCAGTGTATTGAAACTTCGTGATCTCTGGCGTGACCAGCCCGTTGAGCGCATCGCGGTTGGCCTGCGTCTGATCGGCCCAATAGACCTTGATCGGGTCCCAGAAGGCGGCAAGCCCCTCGGTATAGGCATTGCCGTTCTGGACGATCAGGGTCTGAACCCGCTCCGGGTGCTTGAGGGCGAGCCGGTAGCCGATGGGCGCGCCATAATCCATCACATACATGCTGTAGTGATCGACGCCGAGCGCCACGGTCAATTTCTCCATGATGTCAGCCATATGCGCAAAGCTGTATTCGAACTTCGCATGATCCGGCGCATCGCTTTGTCCGAAACCGGGATAGTCGGGCGCGATCACATGAAAGCGGTCGGCAAGCAGCGGGATCAGGTTGCGAAACATATGCGACGAGGTCGGAAAGCCGTGCAGCAGCAGCACGACCGGGGCATCTGCAGGGCCGGCCTCGCGGTAAAAGACCTTCACGCCGTCGATATCCGCCGTCTTGTAATGGATCACCGGAACCGAGAAGGCGGCAGGGCGCTCGACCGGCTTCGGGCATGTGGTCTGCGCCACCGCCGGGGTGACAAACGCAGTGCAGGCCACGGCCATCACAATCAGTCGCTTCATGTCATATCCCCTTGAAAAGAATGGCTCGCGATCTGCGCCACCGTTGAATGATCCTAGGGGCACACGCGGATGTGATCCAAGTTAAGCAAGGTTAATTAAGGTTGCGAACGGCCCGGCTTGCCGCCGCCACCGCGACATTGTCTTCCGAAAAGCGCGTCGCCGGAAAGGTTTTCCCGCCTCCCAAAGACGCGATGCAGGGTGTTTCGTCCCTCCCCCGGTTGACCTACACTCGCTCGGTCAAAGGCCCACCCGAAGGCTTCCCCCCATCGCAGGAGCACGCCATGTCCATCCAAAGCAAATTCAGCCGTCTGGCCACCGACAACGCCCCGGGTCAGGAAGGGCGCCAGCAGACGGCCGGGATTGAGAGCCTGATGCGGGGCGCGGCGTTGGAGGGTCGGCCGGTCGATTTCTCGCATGGCGATGTCGATGCCTTTCCGCCGCCGCCCGGGTCCTTCGAGCTGTTCAGCGAAGGCGTCGCATTGGGGGGCAGGCAGGCCTATACCGAATACCGGGGCGACATGGGTATCCGCGAGACGGTGGCCGCGCGTCTGGCCGCCTTCACCGGCGCGCCGGTCGATGCGCGCGACGGGTTGATCATCACGCCCGGCACGCAGGGTGCCCTGTTTTTGGCCGTCGCGAGCACCGTTTCGCGCGGGGACAAGGTGGCCATCGTCCAGCCCGACTATTTCGCCAACCGCAAGCTGGTGGAGTTCTTTGAGGGCGAGATCCTGCCGGTCCGCATGGACTATGCCGGCAGCGTGGGCCGCGCCGGGCTGGACTTGGGCCAGTTGGAAGACGCCTTCAAGGCCGGGGCGAAGCTGTTCCTGTTCTCCAACCCGAACAACCCGGCGGGCGTGATCTATTCGGCCGCGGAGATTGCCGAGATCGCCGCCCTTTCAGGCCGCTATGGTGCCACGGTGATCGTCGACCAGCTTTATGCCCGCCAGCTTTTCACCGGCAGCAGCTACACCCATCCGCGGGCAGAGGCGCCGAATGTCATCACCATCATGGGACCGTCGAAGACGGAGTCGCTCAGCGGCTATCGTCTGGGCGTGGCCTTCGGCCCGTCGGAGGTCATCACCCGGATGGAGAAGCTGCAGGCCATCGTCTCCTTGCGGGCGGGCGGCTACAGCCAGGCTGTGCTGCGCCAGTGGTTCAACGAACCTGCAGGCTGGCTGACCGCGCGGATTGCCCAGCATCAGGCGATCCGCGACGATCTGCTGCAGATCCTGCGCGCGGTGCCCGGTGTGACGGCCCGCACACCCGAGGCGGGCAGCTACCTTTTCCCCGCGCTGCCGGAGCTGTCGGTGTCCTATGCCGATTTCGTCCGCCTGGTGCGGCTGCAGGCCGGGGTGGTCGTAACGCCAGGGACCGAGTTCAGCCCGCATGCCGCAAACAGCCTGCGCCTGAACTTCTCGCAGGATCATGCGGCTGCGGTGCAGGCGGTGCAGCGGCTGGCCGCCTTGGTCGAACGGTACCGCGCATGAGCACCGCGAAGGGGCAGGGCCTGCCGGTGCCGCAGGGCAATTATGTGCCCGCAACCCGGCACGGCGCGCTGATCTTTACCGCAGGCATGACGCCGCGCCGGGAGGGCGTCTTGCTGTTTACCGGGCCAGTCGGCGCGCATGATGATCTGGCCCGGCATCAGACGGCGGTTGAACTGGCCTGCGGCAATGCCCTGACCGCCGCCCGCAGCCTTCTGCAGCCCGGCGAGGCGCTTGGCGCGGTCCTGTCCCTCACCGTCTTCATCGCGGCAGAGGCGGGGTTCACAAGGCACGCCGCCCTCGCCGATTTCGCCTCGGCTTTCCTGGTGCAAGAGCTTGGCCCCTGCGGCATCGGGGCAAGGGCTGCGGTCGGCGTGGCGACGCTGCCCGGCAATGCGCCGGTCGAGGTCCAGCTGGTGGCGGCGGTTCTTGACCGGAGTCAGGCGTAGATCGGGGTCGGAGCGGGCCGATCCCGCAGCCCCGGTCAGGAGGCGGTGCCGAACTGGGCATGACCCAGCGCGAAGGCAAACAGAAAGCTGGTCCAATCGTTCAGGATATGCGCGCCCGCCGCGACCCACAGGTTGCGGGTCGCGACATAGGCGAGTGTCAGGACGATCCGCGCGGTGCCAATCCCCAGAAGCGCCTGGCCCCAGTTCCAGTCATAGGTCGGCAGATGGGCCGCCCCGAAGATCAGGGCAGAGGCCAGGAGCGCCGCAACGATCCCGACAAGCCGCGGCAGGCCGAGGCGCGTGACACAAAGCCACAGCACGGCGAGGAAGGGCAGAATGCCCAGAAGCTCCTCGCCGATCAGCTGGGGCAGGGTCGGGATCATCATCCGGACCAGCGCACCGCCCGACATGCGGCCGATGGCCTCCAGCTGCGGGTTCTGGCTGAAGGTGAAGTACTTGGTCAGGATCAGCCCGATGGCCAGAGAGGCGCCAAGCGTCAGCAGGCCGAAGATGACCATCTGCCCGATCTGTCGCCACTCGACGGGGCGAAACAGCGCCGTCCACCGCGCACCGGCGACCGAGCGCAGCGCGACCAGGGGAATCGCCAGAAACAGCAGCGCCGGGATCAGGTTCTGCGGAAAGTCATAGATCGGCACGCCGATCAGGGCCGCGAAGGCCAGCGCCTGTGCGGCCATCACGATCAGCCATCCCCTGCCGTCCAGCCCGACGGGCGGCGCAGCGTAGAAGGGGAAATCCGGTCTGTCCGACATGCAGGGCCTGCCTTCTTGCGAGATGCGGCCAAGGTACGGACCGCACCCCGGCACGGCCCATCAACCATAGGGGCGCTGCCCCGTCACCCCATCGCGGGTCATGGCGCGGCAAACACGCATGTTCTTGCCGTTTCGCGAAATGGAGCACCTTCTGGCCAGCTTGCGCAGCTAATGCGTGCCAACGGTCCGCCGGCATGGCGCCCTGCCGCCGCGCTGCGGCTGTAAAGACGGGCGGTCGGCTTAGGCGGCGTCAATCGACGCCGTATTCCAGCATCTTCTCCAGACCCTCGGTCAGAAACTCGCCCACTTCCGGCTGGCCAAGCAGATAGCGGCTGACCAGGCCGTCATGCTGCTGGCGGGCGAGGGCCTTGGTCTCTTCCCACTCCTCGGGTTCGGCATCGCCGCGGCCGATCCAGAACAGGGCAACAAGGGCGTCTTTCTGTTCATCGTTCATGCTTTCGATCTCTTGCGTGATCTCGTCGCGGCTCAGATCACCCTCGGTCTCCTGCAAGGTCTCGGCCACCTCGTCATCGGTGGCATTGCCGTCAAGGTCGGGGAAATCCGCGCCTTCCTTGGCCATCACCGCGTTGAAGCGCAGGACCAGTTCTTCGATCTCGGTCTCGTCAAAGGGAAGGGCCGCCATGAATCCGCTCCTGTATTGTCATCGCCATAGTGGCTTACCTGGGCGATCCTGCACTGATTTCAATGGCGCGGCATCCCCTTTCTGCCGGGGCGGCGGGGTTCAGCTTTTCAGGATGGCGGCGTAGTTTGGGTCGAAGTTGCGGCTGATCGGCTCGGCTGCGGCGCCGGTGGCCACGATCCAGGGATCGCCGCGCCCGACCAGCAGCGGCAGGCGGCGCGGCTGGCCGCCCATCGGGCCGCTTTGCGCGTTCACCCGTGCGGCAAGCGCCTGGATCAGCGCCGGCGGGGCGGTGCCGCAAAGGATCACCGCATCAGGGTCCAAAAGCAGTTGCAGGATGCCCGCCAGCCAGCCCAGACGGCGGGCGGCCTCGTCCAGCCACGCGGTCAGGCCCTCGGGCGGCTGGCGCAGCAGCGCCTCGATCTGGCCGAACAGGGCCTCGTCGGAATAATCGAGGCCGAAGCGCGCGCAGAAACTGCCGAGCGCCACCGCACGCTCCATCACCGAAGCGGGGCCCTCGGCGCCAAGATCGCGGATCATCCCGATCTCTCCGGCATTGCCGAAGCGCCCGTTGAAGAGGTCGCGGTTCAGGATCAGCCCCGCGCCAAGCCCATAGCCCAGATAAAGACAGACGCCGTTGCGCAGGCCATGCGCCTTGCCCGTCATCCGCTCCGCCGTGGCGGCGGCAGAGGCGTCGTTCTGCACGTTCACCTCAAGGCCGGAATGCGCCGCCAGCTCCGGTCCAAGCGGAAAGCCCTGCCAGCGCGCCATGGTATAGTCATCCTCCCCCAGACCCGCAGGCTGCGGGCCGAAGGGGCCGGGCATCGCGATGCCAAGGCCCACGGTGCGCTCGGCCGATCCGGGGTGGAGGGTGG
This sequence comes from Rhodobacter sp. P2_H5, assembly GCF_056403335.1. Classification (NCBI taxonomy): domain Bacteria; kingdom Pseudomonadati; phylum Pseudomonadota; class Alphaproteobacteria; order Rhodobacterales; genus Rhodobacter; species Rhodobacter sp. P2_H5. The sequence continues at coordinate 40,768 of NZ_JBFUFS010000006.1, forward strand.
CAAGATCGGCGCGGCACCCGGCGACCAGAAGCGCCAGCTGCTCCATCCCCGCCTGCGGGTCGCTCAGCCCGATCTTCAGGCTGCGGCGTAGCACCACCTCGCCCACCAGGTTGACCACCACCGCTCTTGCCACATGGCGGTCGATCTGCACCCCGATCGAATAGGCCCCGGTCGGCGCCAGGTGATAGGGCAGGGCCGGCTTGCCGCGCCCCTCTTTCACCGTCTCGCCGGCGGTGACCAGACCGTCACGCTCCAGCTCTTCGATGATGTTGGACAGGGTCTGCTTGGTGAGCAGCGTGGCCCGCGCCAGATCGGCCCGCGACAGGGCGCCATTGCTGCGCAGCGCGTCGATCACGACACGCCGGTTGTGGACCGCCGCAGCCCCGGCGCTGGTGCCGGACATGGCCCGGATGGGAGTGGGTTTCGCCTTCATGAAAAAGACATTGACATGTCACGAAGCTGGGCGCAATTATTAAGTCCATCAGTTGGACTAAATACCCGCAGAGGAGGGTCCGGCAGATGCGCTCCCACCGATCCAACAGGAGAGACCCATGAAATCCCCCTTGCACGCGCCGCTGCTTGCCGCGACCGCCCTTTTCGGGCTGACCGGCCTGGCCCAGGCCGAGACGACGCTGAACGCGCTGTTCATGGCGCAGGCGGCCTATAGCGAAGACGACATCCGCGCGATGACCACGGCCTATGAGGCCGCGCATCCGGATGTGAAGGTGCACCTTGAATTCGTCCCCTACGAAGGGCTGCACGACAAGACCGTCCTGTCGCAGGGCGCGGGCGGCGGCTATGACGTCGTGCTGTTCGACGTGATCTGGCCGGCCGAATATGCCACGAACAAGGTCCTGGTCGATGTCACCGACAAGATCACGCCCGAGATGAAATCCGGCGTCCTGCCCGGTGCCTGGACCACGGTCGCCTATGACGGCAAGTCCTATGGCATGCCCTGGATCCTCGATACCAAATATCTGTTCTATAATAAGGCCATGCTGAAGAAGGCAGGGATCGACACGCCGCCCAAGACCTGGGCCGAGCTGAAGGCCGATGCCCAGAAGATCAAGGACGCCGGCATCGTCAAATTCCCCATCGCCTGGAGCTGGTCGCAGGCCGAGGCCGCGATCTGCGACTATACCACGCTCCTCAGCGCCAATGGCGGCGATTTCATCAAGGACGGCAAGCCGGATTTCCAGACCGGCGGCGGGCTGGCGGCACTGAATTACATGGTCGACAGCTATAACAGCGGTCTGACCAACCCGAACTCGAAAGAATTCCTTGAAGAAGACGTCCGCAAGGTCTTCCAGAACGGCGACGCGGCTTTCGCGCTGAACTGGACCTATATGTACAACCTCGCCAATGACCCCAAGGAAAGCAAGGTCGCCGGCGAGGTGGGCGTGGTGCCCGCGCCGGGCGTCGAGGGTGTGTCGGAGGTTTCGGCCGTCAACGGCTCGATGGGGCTGGGGATTACCTCGACCTCGCAGCATCAGGGCGAGGCCTGGGATTACATCACTTACATGACCTCGCAAAAGGTGCAGAACGCCTATGCCAAGCTGAGCCTGCCGATCTGGGCCAGCTCCTACACCGATCCCGAAGTGACCAAGGGCCAGGAAGAGCTGATCGCTGCCGCCAAGACCGGCCTTGCCGCGATGTATCCGCGCCCGATGACGCCGAAGTATCAGGAAATGTCGCTGGCCCTGCAACAGGCCATCCAGGAAGCGCTCCTCGGCAACTCTGCCCCGGAAGAGGCGCTGAAAGGTGCCGCTGAAAACAGCGGGCTCTGAGCCTGACCCTGCGCCGCAGCAATCCTGCGGCGCAGGACCCGCCGGGCCTTAGGGCCGGCCAAGACCCTCTCCCCATCTGACAAGGCCATACGAGATGTCCACGGAACGCCTTTCCCCGCGTGTCTGGTTCCTGATGCTGCCCCTGCTTCTGGTGATGCTGGCCGTCATCGGCTGGCCGCTGATCGACACCATCCGCCTGTCCTTCAGCGATGCCAAGCTGGTGGGGACTGGTGGCGCTTTTGTGGGTTTGCAGAACTATATCAAGCTTCTGGGCAGCGCGAGCCTGCATACGGCTTTCTTCACGACGTTGAAGTTCAGCCTGTGGTCGGTGAGTGCCGAACTGGTGCTGGGCGTGCTGGTGGCCCTGCTTCTGAACCAGCAATTCTATGGACGCACCGTGCTGCGCGCGCTGATGATCCTGCCCTGGGCCCTGCCCACGGTGGTCAATGCGACGCTCTGGCGGCTGATCTACAACCCCGAATATGGCGCGCTGAATGCGGCGCTGACCGGGATGGGGTTGATGACCGACTACCGCTCCTGGCTGGGGGAACCGGACTCCGCCATGGTGGCGCTGATCGTGGCGGATGTCTGGAAGAACTTTCCGCTGGTGGCGCTGATCGCCCTGGCCGCGCTGCAGGCGATCCCGAATGACATCAGGGCGGCGGCGATTTCGGATGGCGCCAATGTCTGGCGGCGGTTCCGCTATGTGACAATGCCCTATCTGGTCGGGCCCCTTCTGGTGGCGTTGGTCCTGCGCACGATCGAGGCGGTCAAGGTCTTTGACCTCATTTGGATCATGACCCGAGGCGGCCCGGCCAACACGACGCGCAGCCTGTCGATCCTGGTCTATCAAGAGGCCTTCGCCTTTCAGAGGGCCGGTTCGGGCGCCTCGCTGGCCTTGATGATCACCCTGATGATCACGGTTCTGGCGGTGGCTTATCTGATGTTGATGCGGCGTCTGGCGGGGGAGGGGCGGTGATGGAACGTCAATCGCGCGGTTTCCAAATCTTCGTTCACATTATGGCCTTGGCCGTGGCGCTGATCATCCTGGCCCCCCTCGCCTGGCTCTTCGTGATGAGCATATCCTCCAGTGCCGACCTGTCGGCCAAGCCCCTGCACTGGTGGCCCGAGGCGCTGGACTTCTCGCGCTATGCCACCCTTCTCAGCCGGGATGAGGGTTCGGCGGGGGCGGCGTTCCTGGCCTCGCTGGGCAACAGCCTGAAGGTGGCGGGCATGGCAACGCTGGCGGCACTCGCCGTGGGGGTGCCGGCGGGTTGGGCGGCTTCGCGCCATCCGCAGCTGGGCTGGACGCTGGGCGGGGTGATTGCGACCTATATGCTGCCGCCGGTGGCGCTGTCGGTCCCCTTGTACCTGATCCTGTCGAAATTTGGCCTGCTGAACAATGTCTTCGGGCTGGCGCTGGTCTACCTTTCCATCCTCGCGCCCTTTGTCACCTGGCTGCTGAAAGCCGGTTTCGACCCGATCCCCCGCGATCTGGAACAAGCGGCGGCGATTGACGGCGCGCGGCTGGACCAGATGTTGCGCATCGTAATCCTGCCGCTGGCCATGCCCGTAATCGCCACCGCGCTGATCTTCGCCTTCCTGCTGGCCTGGGACGAGTTCTTCTACGCGCTCCTCTTCACCTCCACCGAACAGGCCAAGACGATCACCGTGGCGATTGCCGACCTCGCGGGAGGGCGCGTGTCGGACTACGGGATGATCGCCGCCGCCGGGGTGATCGCCGCCCTGCCGCCGGTGCTGATCGGCATTCTCATGCAACGCGCCCTGATTTCCGGGCTGACCAACGGAGGTGTCAAAGGATGACAACCCATACCGCAACCCAGAACCTGGTGCTTGAGGCGCTTTATGCCGAGATGGCGCGCCAGATGGATGACAGCCGCGACACCATCACCCAGAACCGCGAACAGGCCGCCGCGATTGCGGCAACGATAAAAGAGAACCAACGTTTGGTAATGCTCGGCATGGGCGGATCACACGCTGTGGGCCGCGCTCTGGAGCCCTGCTACCGTGCCTTGGGCATTGACGCCGTGACTTTGCCCCTGTCTGAACAGCTCGACAAGCCCCTGACCCTGATCGGGCGCACGGTGATCGTTTCTTCGCAATCGGGCGAAAGCGCCGAGGTGCTGCGCTGGTTCGCCGAAGGCCACGCGCCGCAGGACACCTTTGGCCTGACGATGGAGCCGAAATCCTCCCTCGCCCGGCTCGCGACCTGTCTGGTCGGTGCGGGCGGGTCGGAGATTCCCTTTGCGGCGACAAGGTCCCTGACCGTGACGCTCGCCTTGCATGCCGCGGTTTTGCAGGCGCTGGGCGCCGATCTGGCCGCGACTTTGGCTGTGCTGACAGCGCCGCAGGTGACCGACGTGGCCGCCGCCGTCGCCGCCATGGCGGGGGTGCGGACCATCGTCACTTCGGGCCGCGCGCAGCAGGGCGTGGCGGAGGCCATCGCCCTTGGCCTGACCGAATTGTCGAGGCTGCCCTGTTTCAGCCTGGAGGGCGGCCAGTTGCGCCACGGCCCGGTGGAGATGCTGGGGCCAGAGGTCGGTGTGGTCATGTTCCGCGATGCCGATGCCTCGGCCACCTATGTCACCAGCCTTGCGGAATTTGTTCTGGCCTCAAGCGCCTCGCCTTTGGTGATCTTTGACGCCTCGGGCCTGCCGCCTGTGACAGGGGCGCTGACGGTGCCGTGCAAGACCAGCGCGGGCCTTGCGGCCTCGTTTGCGCTGCTGCCGGCGGCGCAGCGGTTCATGGTGGATTTCGCAGCCTCGCGCGTGGCCGATGTCGGCACGCCGCTGCGCTGTTCGAAAGTGACGAAAGTCGAATGACGATGCAAAGCCCTCTTGCCACGGTTGGCAATGTGAATGTGGACCTGATCCTCGGGCCGGTGGCGCCCTGGCCTGCTCCGGGTTCGGAAGTGCTTTGCCCGCAGGACGAGCTGCGCGTCGGCGGGGCGGCGGGCAATGTCGCTTTGGCCTGGCAAGCCTTGGGCCTGCCCTTCCAATGTGCGGCCAGCACTGGCTCGGATCATTTCGGCGACTGGCTGCGCGCGGGCTTTGGCCCGGTCGCGGATGGCTGGACAAAAAGCAGCGCCAAGACCGCGCTTTCCGTGGGCGTGACCCATCCGGACGGCGAAAGGACCTTCCTCAGCACCCGGGGCCACCTGCCCGAACTGACCTGGGCCGAGGTGGATGGCCAGATCGACTGGGCGCGGCTCAAGGGCGGTACGCTGTTGCTCTGCGGCTGTTTCCTGATGGATCGGCTGGTTGCGGACTATGACCGTCTGTTCGACCGCGCCGATCAGGCCGGGGTGAAGGTGGCGCTGGACACCGGCTGGCCGGTCGAGGGTTGGACCGCGCCGGTCCGTGCCCGCGTCCTGTCCTGGGTCGAACGCAGCACGATGGTCCTGTTGAACGAGGTCGAGGCGATGAACCTGACCGGCGCCCCCGATGCCCGCGCGGCGCTTGAGGCGCTGGCCGGCCTTCTGCCGGCCGATGGCATCGCGGTGGTCAAGCTGGGGCCGAAGGGGGCGATGGCCCTGCATGTCGGGCAGTTTGCCGCCGCTATGGCTCCGAAAGTCACCGTCTGCGATACGATCGGCGCGGGGGATGTGTTCAACGCGGCCTTCCTGGCCGCCCTGGCGCACGGCACGACCCTGGCGCAGGCGCTAAACCATGCGGTGGCCACGGCCTCTTGCGCGGTTTCCACCTCTCCCCGTTGTTACACTTTGCAGGAGGTCCTGGCATGAGCACGCTTGAACTCAAAGGCATCCACAAGTCCTTTGGCACCATGCAGGCGCTGAAGGGCATCGACCTCAGCCTCAGCTCGGGGGAGTTTCTGGTGCTGCTGGGCGCCTCGGGCTGCGGCAAGTCCACGCTTCTGAGCATGATCTCCGGCCTGGCCGACACGACCGAGGGGCAGATCGTGCTGGATGGTCGGGTGCTGAACGGCGTGCATCCGAAGGACCGCGATATCGCGATGGTTTTTCAGTCCTATGCGCTTTACCCGAACCTCAGCGTGGCGCGCAACATCGGCTTCGGGCTGGAGATGCGCAACGTCGACCGCGCCACCCGCGACAAGGCCGTGGCCGAGGCGGCGCGGATGCTGCAGATCGAACACCTCTTGGACCGCAAGCCCGGCGATCTGTCGGGCGGCCAGCGCCAGCGCGTGGCGATTGGGCGCGCCATGGTGCGGCAGCCCAAGCTCTTCCTGTTTGACGAGCCTTTGTCCAACCTCGACGCCAAGCTGCGGATGGAAATGCGCCACGAGATCAAGCGTCTACACCAGATGCTGCAGGTGACCGTGGTCTATGTCACCCATGACCAGATCGAGGCGATGACGCTGGCCACGAGGATTGCCGTGATGAACGGCGGAAGGATCGAGCAACTGGGCACGCCCGCCGAGATCTACAACCGCCCCGCCACCCGCTTTGTGGCCGAGTTCATCGGCGCGCCGCCGATGAACATGCTGCCCACCACCCAGGTCAGCCACGGTCTGCGCCTTGGCTCGTCGCAGACCGTGCTGGCTTGCAAGCCGCCTGCGGCGGATGTCGTCGTGGGCATCCGCCCCGAGGCGCTGAAGCCCACCCCGATGCCAGGCTGCCTGACGTTGCCCGGCGTGATCACCATGGTGGAGCTGACCGGCCCCGAGCAGATCATCAGCCTGGATTTCGCCGGTACACCGCTGACCGCGACCCTGCCGGCCGAATTTCCGGCCGCGCCGGGCCAGGCGCTCGATCTGCATGTCATGCCGGAACGGCTTTCGGCCTTCGACGTGGCAAGCGGCAGAAGGACCGAACTGCATCTCGTGTCATCGGAAGCCTGACGCCGCGGCCTGAAATGCGCATCACCCCGGAAGCGGCAAAAAGCGCCGCTTCCGGGGTGATGTATCTTAAAGACCGGGGCGGGGGAGGCGTTCCCGCCCGCGGCATTGGATGGAGCAAGGTGGCCCGGACGAGAGGCGCCAGTCTTAGGGCTTCAGAACGTGGGACCTCAGACGAGGCTTCGCGCCTCTTCGTCGGTAGGAATGCGCCCCTGCGGGGTGAAGCCGTTCACCATCTCGGGAAGCGCCACCTTCAGGCGCGCGAGCAGGTCGTCGCGCCGCAGGCCGGTCTTCCGGGCAAGTTCGTCCAGCGTGTCGGGGCCGAGCGCGGCGGCAAGGTCGTCAGTGGCAATCGGCATGTTGTCCTTGTCCGACACCCAGCTGTGCGCGGTATCGGCAGGACCAGCGGCCTTGAACCGGTCCACCAGATCGTTCAGGGCGGTGGACAGGTGGTTGGCGTTCAGGAACTGGCCGATCTCGGCCAGAAACCCGCCGCCGCCGGGCGTTGCCGTGGATCCGGGCGCAGATCCGGGTGCGGACCCGGCTGCAGAGGCCTTTTGCCGGGCTTCGGCGAGCATGTCGCTGATCCGGTCACGGTTCTGGTAGCCAGCAACGGCGGCCAGTCCAAGCAGGGCAAGCAAGGAAGGGGTCGATCTTGACATGATGTCTCTCCGCCAATGGGATTCCGGGGTCACGCGCGCTTGCGCATGAACCCCCAGATCAGAAGAACGATACAAGCGCCGACGACGGCACCCAGCAGACCCGCGCCTTCACCCGGTGCATACCAGCCGAGGCTTTGACCCAGATAGGTCGCCACAAAGGCGCCGACGATGCCCAGGATCGCGGTCAGGATGAAACCCGAGGGCTCGTTGCTGCCCGGGGTCACGAATTTGGCGATCACGCCCGCCACAAAACCGATGATGATGGTCCAGATGATACCCACAGTGGCCTCCTGTTGTTGAAACACTCGCGGCCTCAACGCACTACTCTGTGAGTTGTTCCCTCAGGATCGCAATTAATCCCCCCTCTTTGGTCAGCTCTTGTGGTGCTGCAGGAAGAACCGCAGCATCTCGCGGGAGGCGTCGGGGCCTTCGGGGTCGGTGTAGCTGCCGGCGGACTGGCCCCCGGCCCAGGCGTGGCCCATGCCGTCGATCTCCCAATATTCGGCCAGGCTGCGGCCATCGGGATGCTTGTGGCGCGTGGCACGGTAGCGGCGCCCGCCGTCCGAGACATCCTGCCGGGTCGTGGCCTGCAGGGCGGGCATCGCGTGCAGCGCCTGGGCCAGCACGGCAGCACCGTTGTTCGGATGCACCGTGCTGTCGGCCATGCCCTGAAAGACCACGGTCGGCAGGATGGTCCGGTGCGGCTTGCCGGTCGCGCCGCCCCGCATCGCCGCGAAGGCCGAGGGGATGTCCTGCGCCCCGCCCGCGGGCAGGCCGGAATGCACGCCGACGGCGCTGAAGATCTCGGGGTAGGCCGCGGCGACCACAACCGCCGCCGCCCCGCCCGCCGAGAGGCCGGCCACATAGGTGCGCGCCGGATCGCCGTGATGGTCGCGCCAGATGTCGCGGGTCAGACCGGCGATCAGCGCGGGTTCACCGCGGTCGCGGTACTGGTCCTCGGGGCGATACCAGTTCCAGCATTTCTGCGCATTGGCCCCCGAAGGCTGCGCCGGATAGGCGATCAGGCAGCCGAATTCCTCGGCCAGGGCATTCATCCCGGTGCCGGCCGCGAAATCCTCCGGGCTTTGGGTGCAGCCGTGCAGCATGACGACGACGGGCATCGGCAGTTTGGCGCGGTTGGCGGGGATGTAGAGCCGGTAGCTGCGGCTGCCTTTCGGGCTGCTGTGGGTCAGCGACAGGAACTCTGCCCCCGCAGGGATCGGCCCCGCGCTGGCCAGCGGGCCGCGCGCCGGCATCCCGCCCGCCGCGATCTTGCGCAGCGTTTCGGCAAGCGGGCTGACAGCTGCGCGCGGTCTGGAGGTTTTAGGCGGGGTGGCTTTAGGCGCGGCCGCTTTGGGCGGGGCGCCCTTTGGCGGGGCGGTATCGGGCCCGAGCCGGGTGAAGGTGCCGTCAATGGTGGCGCCGGTTTCCGGGGGCTTGGCCTCGGACTTGCCGCCGGTCAGCAGGGCCTGGATCGCCTCCGTCGCCTCTTTCAGCTTGCCGGAGCGGGTCAGTTCGGCGGCCTTGGCCATGCCGCGTTTGAAAGGAGTGGTCATCGGAGTGCTTTCTTGAAAAAAAAGGAGGATCAGCTGATCCGGTCTGCCAGGGCGGTCTTGACCGCCTCGCTGGCCTGCAGCGCGCCAAGGACGTTCAGCGCGGCGATCGTGGCGCGCGCCAGTTCGGCCGAAATGTCCGGGGCCACCACGGCAAGGCCCAGAACCCGGATGTCCAGCATCTGGCCCGCCGCCTCTGCCGTCGCAAGCTCGGCCCGGGTGATATGGCGCACCCCCAGATCCACGCTTTTGCGGGTGACCAGCTGGCGCACCGTCTCGGCATGCCGCTCGATCTGGTTGCGGATCGCGGTGCGGATGAAATCGCTGCGGTTGGAATAGAAACCTTCCTGTACCAGAAGCTCGATCTGGCCCAAGTCGACATAACCGAGGTTGATGGTCAACTTTTCAGAATCAGGCACTTTGGACGCGGCGACCAGGGTTGGTTTCGGCATGTGCCCTCCATTAACCATCTGTATGGATGGTATATGGATGCCTTGTGCCGCGTTTACAAGACCTTTTCAACACCCGCAGCGGCCCGGCGCGCGAATGGCACGCAGAGCAGCGCCGCCAGAGTCAAAGCCGCGATCATCAGCCAGGCATCGTTGATCGCCGCGGTGAGCGCGGCTTTCTCCAGCAGGGGGGCCAGCAGCGCCTGGGTCGGGGCATCGGGCGGGCCGGGCGGCATCGCCGCAAAGATCTCGGCGGGGATTCCGACGAATTGCGCCGCCTCCGTATCCCCGCTCTGCAGGCGCGCCATCAGATCCTGCGCGTGGACCGGCGCACGGGCGTAAATCACCGTGTCGATCAGGGCGAGCCCGATGGCGCCGCCCAGATTGCGCATCAGGTTGAACAGGCCGCTGGCATCGGGAACCCGCTCGGCTGCCAGATGCCCCAGCGCCAGACGCGTCGGCGGCAGAAGGCAGAACATGATCGCAAGGCCGCGCAGGACCTGCGGCCAGAACATGCCGGCGGAATCCGTCTCGGGCGTCTGGAAACCGCTCATCCCCAGCCCGATGGCGAAAAGACCAAAGCCGAAAGCGGTCAGCACCCGCGCATCCGCCCGCTGCTCCAGCGCCACGGCAACCGGCGCCATCAGAAGCTGCGCAACCCCGGTGACCAGCATGATGGTGCCGATCTGGAACGCGCCATGCCCGCGGACGAAGGCCAGAAACACCGGCATCAGATAGACCGAGCCGAAGAGTCCGACGCCCAGAACGAAGCTGAGCATGCTGCCAAGCGCAAAGCTGCGGTCGGTGAAGGTGCGCAGATCGACAACCCGGCTGTGCCCCCACAGGCTGCGCCGCACAAAGCCCGCTCCGCTGACCACGGCAAGCGCCAGAAGCCCCAGCACCAGCCCGGACAGCCAGCCGCGGTGGGGCGCCTCTTTCAAGGCGATCTCCAGGGCGGCCAAAGCCAGGGCCAGCAGACCCAGCGCCAATAGATCGACCGAGCGGATCAGCGACAGCCGCGCCGCCTCGCGCGGCAGGACAAAGGCCCCGATCAGGATGGCGAGAAGGCCGGGGGCCACGTTGATCAGGAACAGCCAATGCCAGGAATAGGTCTCGGTGATCCAGCCGCCGATTACCGGGCCAACCGTGGGCGCCAGCACGGCCAGAACCCCGGCCAGTGTGGTGGCCACCCCCTGCCGGCGCTGCGGAAAAAGCAGAAACACCGCCGCAAAGACCGCTGGAATCAGCGTGCCGCCCGCCAGTCCCTGCAGCACCCGCCAGGCCACCAGCGCCGCAAAACTGCCCGAGGCCGCGCAGCCGACCGAGGCAAGCGTGAACAGCGCCACCGCCGTCACGAAAAGCCAGCGCATCGTCAGCATCCGCATCAGCAGGCCGGTCAGCGGAATCGCGATCACTTCCGCGATCAGATAGGCGGTCTGTACCCAGCTCATCTGATCGGGTGCGATGTTCAGCGCGGCCTGGATCGTCGGCAACGAGGTGGCGACGATCTGCACATCCAGAATGGCCATGAACATGCCGATGCACATGGCGGCAAACCCCAGCCAGGTGGCGGGGCGGACCGTCTCTCCGCTTGCGGCCTCAGGCTGCTGCATTGCGCGTGCCTCGCCGCAATCCGGCGTTCTCGGCCCGGATGCGGATGGCCAGAACCGCGGCGTTCAGCACGCTGAACAGCGCGGCCGCCCAAGGCAGGCCAAGGCACAGCGGCAGCACCGCCATCTCGCCCACCACCACCAGATAATTCGGGTGGTTCAGGAAACGGTAAGGCCCGCGCGAAACCAGAGGCTCCCCCGGCAGAACGATGATCCGCGTCGTCCAGCGCGGCCCCAGCGTCGAAAGAACCCAGACCCGCAGCACCTGCAGCACCAGAAACACCGTGAGCCACACCAGATTGACCGGGTTGTCCGCGCCGTACAGCCACAGGATCACCAGCCAGGAGGCGTGGAGGGCGACGATCAGCGGGTAATGGCCCGGCGCCACCTCATAAGCGCCCTGCGCCTTCAGGGCCCTTGTGTTGCGCCGCGCCAGCCAAAGCTCTCCGAGCCGCCCCAGCGCGACCAGCGCAAGCAAGACCTCGGCGGGGCTCATGCGGCGGCCTGTAGCGAGACGCAGCTGGCGGTGAAGCCCGGCCCCATCGCGGTAAGCAGCGTGCGCTGCGGCAGGCCCGCCTGCACCAGCCGCTCCAGCACGAAAAGGGCGGTCGGGGCGGACATGTTGCCGTAATCGGCCAGAACCGTGCGTTCATGGTCCAGCGCGCCCTGCTCCAGGGCCAGCGCGCGTTCGAGCGCGGTGATGACCTTGGACCCGCCGGGATGGCAGGCGAAGCGGTCGACATCGCCCAAGGCCAGCCCACCGCGGGCCAGAATGCCCGACAGCGCCGGCGCGATATTGGCCTCGGCAAAGGGCGGGATGGCGCGGTCGAAGATCACACCAAGCCCGGTGTCATCGACGTTCCAGCCCATGATGTCCAGCGTGCCGGGCCAGGTGTGCTGACCCGCCATCTCGACCTGCGCGAGGCCGCCGGTCCCGGCGCGCAGCACACAGGCCGCTCCCCCGTCGCCGAACAGCGCCGTCGCCACGATGTTCTCCTTGGTCAGCTTGTCCATCCGGAAGGCGACCGAGCAAAGCTCCACCGCCACGACCAGAACAATGCTGCCCGGCCGCGACTGCGCGAGCCTGGCGCCCAGCCCCAGCCCCGTTACCCCGCCCGCGCAGCCAAGGCCAAAGACCGGCACCCGCTCCACATCGCTGCGAAAGCCCAGGATCTCGGCGGCGCGGGCGTCGATGCTCGGCGTGGCGAGGCCTGTTGAAGAGATGGTCACGACCGTATCCACCGCCGCAGCCGTCACGCCCGCTGCGGTCAGCGCCTTGGACGCCGCCTCCACGAACAGATTGCGCGCGCCGTCCAGATAGGCCGCATTGCGCGCCTCCCAGCCCAGGGGCTGCAAATACCACTCCAGCGGTTGGGTCAGATAGCGGCGCAGGATTCCGGCGCTTTCAAACACGCTGACCATCCGGGCGAAGTCATCGAAGCGTGCGCCGAAAGCGTCATGTGCGACTTTCGCGGCCTCAAGCTGGGTCACCATGTGGGGAGGGACGGCCGAACTGACCGAGAGCAATTTTACCTGCTGGGACACGGAGTTTCCTAAGCCACCGTTCAAGCACCATGGTCAGGCCGCGGCGGTTCGGGCTGCCCAATGCTCAACGCCGCGCGCAGATTTGGGTTCCCCCGCCGCGATTTACGCCCCAGGCCTGCAGGCCGCACAGCCAGGGGGAGAGTGCTTTGCCCTGGCCACGCGCAGCCCCGGCAACTGTCGCAAATCTTTGATCAAACTGATGCCCTGCCGTCACATCGGCGGCGTACCGACGCCCGGTGAGCTGAACCACACCGCGCCTTGGCTGCCGCCTGCCGTACGCAGGCCCCTGGCGCAGGGATTGCTTGAAAGAACAGGAGTACGACATGTCCACCCAAAAGGGTCTTTTCGCCGGCGCCAGCCTCTTGGCCATGATGGCCGCGGGCCTCGCCCATGCCGATGCGATGGCTGATCTGGAAGCCGCCGCCAAGAAAGAGGGCGCGCTGACCGTGATCGCCCTGCCGCATGACTGGTGCAACTACGGCGCCGTGATCGAGGGCTTCAAGAAGAAGTATCCGGACATCACCGTCAACGAGCTGAACCCCAACGCCGGTTCGGGCGACGAGATCGAGGCGATCAAGGCCAACAAGGGCAACACCGGCCCGCAAGCCCCCGACGTCATCGACGTGGGTCTGAGCTTTGGCCCCTCGGCCAAGAAAGACGGCCTGATCCAGCCCTACAAGGTCTCGACCTGGGCCGACATTCCGGATTCGGTCAAGGATGCCGAGGGCTACTGGTACGGCGACTACTACGGCGTGCTGGCGATGGGCGTGAACAAGGATGTCGTGAAGGACGCGCCGAAAAGCTTCGCCGACCTGAAAGATCCGAAATTCGCGAATTCGGTCGCGATGCCGGGCGACCCGCGCACCGGCAACTCCTCGATGATGACGGTCTATGCCGCCGGTCTGTCGAGCGATGCGAAACTGTCCGGCGCCAAGGCGCTGGACGCAGGTATCGCCTTCATGAAGGACCTCAAGGCCTCGGGCAATCTGGTGCCGGTCAATGGCTCGGCCCAGAACCTCGCGCAAGGCACGACGCCGGTCTATTTCGACTGGGACTACAACCTGCTCGCCATGCGCGACAAGCTGGCCGGCAACCCGCCGGTTGACGTCGTCATCCCGTCGGATTCGGTCATCGCCGGCGTCTATGTCCAGGCGATCTCGGCCTATGCGCCGCATGTCAATGCTGCCAAGCTCTGGATGGAATACCTCTATTCCGACGAGGGCCAGAACGGCTGGCTCTCGGGCTATTGCCACCCGATCCGCTTCAACGCGATGGCCAAGGCTGGCACGCTGCCTGCCGAACTGATGGCCAAGCTGCCCCCGGCCGAGGCCTATGCCAAAGCCGTCTTCCCGACGCTGGAAGAACAAGGCGCCGCCAAGACCGCGACCGCCGACAACTGGGCCAAGGAGATGGGGGCCAACTGAGCCCCCGCCCGGTCGCAAGGCCGGGCCTCTGCCCTCGACCCGAGGGGAAGCGGCGCTCCCCCGCTCCCCTTCGGGTTTCTTCCATTTTGCCTCCGGCGAAAGTAAGCGAACGTGACCCAGACCAGCGTCGCCCCAGATGTCCTGCCCGCCCGCCGCCTCAACTGGTCCTGGCTGGGTGCCTTGCCGTTTTTGTCCTTCACCTTCCTGTTTCTGATCGCCCCGGTCTCCTACCTCGTGCTCGGCGCGTTCCAGAGCCCGGAGGGCGGCTTCACCCTCGCCAATATGGCGGGACTCGCGTCGCCCACCATCGCCGCCTCTTACTGGCTGTCGATCCGCCTCAGCCTCGCCTCGGCGGCGATCGGCACGGTGGCGGGGTTGATGCTGGCCCATGCGCTGATCCTCGGCGGGATGCCGGTCTGGCTGCGCCGGGCGCTGACCACCTTTTCCGGCGTCGCCTCGAACTTCGCCGGGGTTCCGCTGGCCTTCGCCTTCATCGCGACTTTGGGGCGCCTGGGTCTGGTGACCATGGCCCTGCGCGACATTTTCGGCATCAACCTTTATGGCACCGGATTTTCCCTCTTCTCCTTCTGGGGCCTCGCCATCACTTATCTCTATTTCCAGATGCCCCTGATGCTTCTGGTCATCACCCCCGCGCTGGAAGGGCTTAAGCCCGAATGGCGCGAGGCTGCTGAAAGCCTTGGTGCCAGCGACGGGCAATACTGGCGGATGGTCGGCGCGCCGGTTCTGGCGCCTTCGGTCATGGGATGCTTTCTTCTGCTGTTTGCCAATGCCTTCGGCACGCTGGCCACGGTGATTGCCTTGACCGGGTCGAACTTCTCGGTCGTGCCGATCCTTCTGTTCCAGCAGATCCGCGGCAATGTGCTGTACAACCCGAACCTGGGATATGCCTTGGCGCTGGGGATGATCCTGATCATGTCGGTGTCGAACCTGCTCTATCTCTTCCTGCGCCAACGCGCTGAAAGGTGGCAGAAATGAAGCCCCGCTTCCGCCTTGGGCCGACGCTGATCACGCTGGCCGCTATCCTGTATTTCTTCGTGCCGCTCTATGCCGCCTTCCAGTTTTCCCTGCAGATGAAGCGCGGCACGCTGTCCTTTGCGGCTTATGAATCCGTCTTCAAGGATGGTGTCTTCCTCCATGCCGTCAGCTTCTCGATCCTCGCCTCGGCGGCGGCCATCGTGATCGGGGCGGTGCTGGTGGTGCCCACCGCCTATTGGGTACGCCTGCGCCTGCCCAAACTGCGCCCGGTGGTGGAGTTCATCTCGCTTCTGCCCCTGATCATCCCGCCGGTCGTGCTGGTCTTCGGGCAGATAAGGATGTTCGGCTCCAGTTCCTTCCTGCCGCTGACGACTTCGGATTGGGGCACCAATGCCCTGCTGGTGATCGGCTATGTCGTGCTGTCTTTGCCCTACATGTTCCGCGCGGTCGACAACGGCATGGCGGCCATCGACATCGCCACATTGACTGAGGCGGCGGAAAGCCTTGGCGCCTCGCGGATGCGGATCATCGCCACGGTGATCTTCCCGAATATAAGGGTGGCGGTCGTCTCCGGCGCCTTCCTGACCTTTTCGATCTGCCTTGGCGAATTTGCCATCGCGAGCCTGCTCAACCGCCCCGCCTTCGGCCCCTATATGGTGCAGCTTGGTCAGGACCGCGCCTATGAACCGGCGGCTCTGGCGATCATGAGCTTTGCCCTCACCTGGATCCTGATGGCCCTGATGCAGGCCTTCGCCCATATGAAGCCCGGCAAAGGCCTGTCATTCCGCCTGTCGCCCAAGAAGATGAGTCCCACGCCATGAGCCTTCTGAACCTGCGCGCGCTGCAAAAAAGCTTTGGCGCCAATACGGTGGTCAAGAATTTCGACCTGAGCCTGAAGGATGCCGAGTTCATCTCGCTTCTGGGGCCTTCGGGCTGCGGCAAGACCACCGTTTTGCGGATGGTGGCCGGGTTTGAAACGCCGACCTCGGGTGCGATCGAGATCGACGGGCAGAACGTGACCGCCCTGCGCCCGAACCAGCGCAAGATCGGGATGATGTTCCAGTCCTATGCACTGTTCCCGAACCTGACGGTGGCGGGGAATGTGGCCTTCGGCCTGAAAGTCTCCGGCGTGCCGGCGGACGAGATCACCCGGAGGGTGGACGAGATGCTGGCCATGGTCGGCCTGTCCGGCTTTGGCGCGCGCTATCCCTATCAACTGTCGGGCGGCCAGCAGCAGCGCGTGGCCCTGGCCCGCGCGATTGCGCCGCGCCCCAAGGTTCTTCTGCTGGACGAACCGCTCTCGGCGCTGGATGCGAAAATCCGTGTTGCCCTGCGCGGCGAGATCCGCGCCATCCAGCGCGAACTGGGCATCACCACCCTCTTCGTGACCCATGATCAGGAAGAAGCGATGGCGGTTTCCGACCGCGTGGTCGTGATGAACGGCGGGCGGGCCGAACAGGTCGGCACGCCGGATCAGATCTACAACCGCCCGGCCAGCCGCTTTGTCGCCCAGTTCATCGGCGCGCTGAACATGCTGCCCGCCACCCTGCGGGATGCGTCGACCGGTCAGGTCGAGACACCGCTCGGCCCGATGTCGCTGGGCCGGGTCGTGCCGCAATCTGTGGGCACTGCGTTGACCCTGGCCTTCCGCCCGGAATCGCTGCGACTGATGAGCCCGGGCGAGGCCGAGAAGTCGCAAGCCTTCGCCGGCCGCCTGATGACGCGCGAGTTTCTGGGCGCCATCGTCCGTTTCCGCGCCGAGATGGCCCAGGATGTCACCCTGGGCATCGACTGCTTCAACCGGACCGGCGAGACCCTGCCTGAAATCGGGCACGAGGTCCGCCTGGGCATCCCGCCGCAAGAGATCCTCGTGCTGGCCTGACGGCAGGCCCTCTCAGGCCGTCAGCGGCGGTGCGGGCGGAAAGTCCACCGGCACCAGCGTCGTGCCGTGCAGATAGTTCGAGATGGTCTTGTCGCCGATCGTGACGATCGCATCGACTAGGTTTTCCTTGCTCCAGCCCGCGGTGAAAAAGGCCTCGACCAGGGCCGGGTCGGCATGGCCGCGGCGGGTGGCGATGTCCTGCACCAGGCGGGCCAGCGCATCCAGCTTGGCGTCGAAGGTCGCATGACCACCACGGATCTCCAAGATCTGCGCCGGGGTGAAGCCGACCATGCCGCCCACGACGGTATGCGCGGCCAGGCAATAGTCGCAGGTGTTGACCTGGCTCACCACCAGATTGACCACCTCGCGCGCCTTGCCGGTCAGGCTGCTTTTGGCGTTCTGCAGGGCCAGGTAGTTTCCAAGCGCATGTTCGGAAAGGGCCATGGTCGCGTAGAGGTTCGGCACCATGCCGAGCCCTTTCTTCAGGCTGTCGAACAGCGCCTGATTGGCGGGGCTTACGTCGGCTTGGGTGGGAACGTTGATCGGGGTCATCGGGGCATCTCCTTTGGAAAGGGTCAGGGGGCCGCATGCGGCGGCTGATGCCAGATCTACTCATTCCCATGATTTGAATTAGAGCCCCAATCCTCCTAACATATAGTCGCAGCGCGAATGAGTGGGGTGCGGGATGGATCGTTTGGCAGGCATGCAGGTCTTTGTCCGGGTGGTGGAAAGCGGCAGCTTCTCGGCCGCGGCGCGGGCGGTCGGCGCCACGCAAAGCACGATCAGCAAGCAGGTCGCGGCTTTGGAGGATCATTTGGGCTGCCTTCTGCTGCAACGCACCACGCGCAGCCTGACCCTGACCGAGGACGGGCGCAGCTTTTACGAACTGTCGCTGAACGCGCTGGACGCCGTGGCGCAGGCGGAAAGTGCTGTGGGGCGGCAGCGGGGCAGGGCGACAGGGCGGCTCCGGCTCGCCTGCGCGGGGGTCTTCGGGCGACTGCATGTCATCCCCCGGCTGGAGGCGTTCATGGCGCGCCATCCCGATATCGAGATTGATCTTGTGATGCATGACCGCTTCACCGACCTGATCGAAGAGGGCGTCGACCTGGCCCTGCGGGTCGGCAAAGTGCACGACGGCGGCTTGATCGCGCGGCAGATCGGCGTGTCGCGGCGGGTGGTGGTGGCGACGCCGGATTATCTGGCGCGGCACGGCACGCCGCTGCATCCGGCCGACCTGTCGGGTCACCGCTGTCTTCTTTATGGCGGCCTGGCGGGTGGCCCGGTCTGGACCTTTGCCGGGCCCGAGGGAGAAATCGCGCAGCCGGTCTCCGGCCCGGTCCGGGTCGACAACACCGAAGCCGTTCTGGCCGCTGCGCTTCATGGCCTGGGCATCGCCAATGTTCCGATCTGGCATTTCATCAAGGGCGAGATTGAAACCGGTCAGGTCCAGGTTCTGTTGCAGCCCTTCGCGATGCCGGCCGCTCCGATCTCGGCCGTCTACCCCTCGCGCCGGTTTCTGGCGCCAAAGGTCCGCGCCGCAATCGACTTCTTCGCCGCCGCCTTCCAGCTTGACCCCAAGCTCAGCGCCGCAGCGCCCTGAGCCAGGCCGGCCCGCCTTGCCCGCATCGGTCCAGCGCAAGGCGGCCCGGCCCGGTGACGGCAAGCGCCAGAAGCCCCCCGGCAATCGCAAGGTCCTTCTCGAAATGCAGAAGCTCGTTCTGGACGGCGAAATTGGTGTGGATCTGCAGGGCGGTGGCCAGGCAGAACCCCCCAAGCGCCAGCGCGCCGATCCGGGTGAAGCAGCCGGTGGCCACCGACAGGCCGGCGATGATCTGCACGCCGATGGTCAAAATCAGCACGGGCAGTGCAAGCCCGAGCTTGGCAAAGGCCGCCAGCGCGCCGGCGAAATGGGTGGCCAGCGTCATACCTTCATGCAGGAAGATCAGCGCCAGAAGCAGGCGCGCCAGCAGAAGCGCCGCATCGGCCAGGGCTTGACCGGGCACAGGACAGGGGAATTTCATCAGGCTCTCCACGCCAGAGAAGCGGGGCAGGCGCAGGCGGCGCCTGCCCTGAAGGGTCAGTTGGCGACCCCGGCCTTGATGGCCTGTTGCAGGTCCTCCAACTCCTCACACCCTGAGGGGCACAGCTTGGTCAGAATTACCAACTGTTCATTCGCTTTTGGCAGATCGTGGGTCTGCAGATACAGCTCCCCCAGATATTCATGCGCGCCCAGATGCCCGGGGTCGAGGTCCAGCGCCTTGGTGTAATAGGTCAGCGCGGTCTGGTAATCGCCGGTCTTGCGCAGCGTGAAGCCCAGCAAGTTGTAGACATCGGCCTGCTGGTTGTCCTCGGCCAGGTCGCGCAGCTCGGCCAGGGCGCCCTTGTAGTCCTCGGCCGCGATCTTGGCGCGGACCGAGGTCAGGTCCGGCGCCGAGCCGGGGTCGATGTTGTCAACGGCAAAGGCGGGCTGCACCAGGCCCATGGGGGTGGCAAGGCCGATCAGGCACAGGCCAAGGGCGCGCAAAAGGTTCAGTTTCGACATGGTTTGTCCTTTCAGGGTCAGCCCAGCTGCGCCGGCATGAAGCCATAGGCGGCGCCGTCCTTGACGAAGGTGCCTGCGCCGGGGAAGGGGAAGTGAGTGCCGGTGATCTTGATGTTGTCGGCAATCGCCCGGTCGATCAGACGGCGGCGGGTCGCAATCGCGGTCGGGCCGTCCTGATCATAAGTGCCCTGCCACTCCGGATGCGGCGCCAGAAGGGCGGGCACATACATCGTGTCGCCGGAAACCATCAGCTGTTCGCTGCCGGCATCGATCAGGAAGGCCGAATGCCCGGGTGTATGGCCGGGCGCGGCGAGGATATGCATCCCGGGCAGCACCTCGGCCCCGTCCTCGACCAGGGTCCAGTTCTTCCAGGTCGGGAAGACCGAGGCGATGCGCTTGCCGGCCGGCTTGCGACCCTCGGGCAGCTGATCAAGGCGGGCGGGATCCGTCCACCAGTTGTATTCGACCGCGTTCACGATCAGCTCGGCATTCGGGAAGATCGGCGCGTTGGTGCCCTTCTCCATCAGGCCCCAGACGTGGTCGGGGTGGAAATGCGAGATGACGATGGTGGTGATCTGTTTATAGTCGATCCCGGCGGCGGCCATGTTCTTGGGCAGGTTGGTCGCATTGGCCTGCCATTGGCCAACGCCCGAGCCCGCATCCATCATCACCAGCCGGTCGCCCATCTTCAGCACCAGCACGGTCACCGGGATCGGCATGAAATCGGTCGGCAGATGCGCCGCGGCCAGTGCAGCCTTCACGTCATCCACCGTGGCATTCTTGATGAAGGCCGGGTCATGCGGTTTGCGCCAGATCCCGTCATAGATCGCAGTCACTTCAACATCGCCGACCATGTAGCGGTGAAAGCCCACGGTCGGCTCGTCCCCGGTCTCGGCGAAAGCGGGCGTCAGGAACTCAAGCTTGCCGGCAAGCCCGAAGGCAGCGGCGGCGGCAGCAGAACCAAGCACGCCGCGGCGTGTCAGATGTGTCATTCTGGGATCTCCGGTTGAAGGGAAGTCTTGTCGTCATGGGCCGCACCTTTTGTGCCCCACTGCCAAGCAAGAGCCCGCGGCCCGCCGGTTTATTCCTTCCGCAGCCGAAAATTCCCGGAAAATCGGCGCCACGGGGCGATTTTTCGGGCCTATGTCCGGCAAGGCCCCCTGATCACCAAATTGTTTGCAGAGCAGGGAATAAACCGCCGTCCAAACCGGTCTAGTCTGCAACGGGCCCCGCTCTACCCGCCGGGCCGCGCCACGATTCTGCAATGCCGGAGAAGGAATGACGCGAATTCACAACCGGGGGTCCGGGGCCCTGCGCCATGGCAGGCGCGCCGCTTGCGGCCTTGGGGTCAGAGGATGAGGAACTTCCTGAAAC
The DNA here is from genome assembly GCF_056403335.1 of Rhodobacter sp. P2_H5. Classification (NCBI taxonomy): domain Bacteria; kingdom Pseudomonadati; phylum Pseudomonadota; class Alphaproteobacteria; order Rhodobacterales; genus Rhodobacter; species Rhodobacter sp. P2_H5. The sequence continues at coordinate 61,428 of NZ_JBFUFS010000006.1, forward strand.
CCGCGCCGCAGCCGGTGGCGCAGGCGCAGTTCGATGCCACCATCCTGCCGCATCTGGACGCGGCCTATAACTTCGCGCGCTTTCTCAGCCGTGATGCCGATGCGGCGCAGGATATCGTGCAGGAGGCCTTTCTGCGGGCGCATCGTGGCTTTGCGCAGTTTCGCGGCGGGGATGCGCGGGCCTGGGTCTTTGCCATTGTGCGCAACTGCTACCGGGGCTGGGCGCGCAGCGGGCGCGAGCGGGCCTTCAAGGAGACACCTCTGGGGGATGGACCGGGCGGCGACGGACCAGAGGGCGCCGGTGCCTATGATCTGCCCTCGGACGAGGATACGCCCGAGATGGGCCTGATCCGCCGCTCGGAACAGCAGCGGGTGCGTGCGGTGATCGGCGCCCTGCCGGAACCGATGCGCGAGGTCCTGGTGCTGCGCGAGTTCGAGGATTTTTCCTATCGCCAGATCGCCGAGATGATCGAGGTGCCGATCGGCACCGTCATGTCACGGCTGGCGCGGGCGCGGCAGGAGTTCAGCCTGGCCTGGACGGAACTTTGCAAGCAAGAGGGAACAGCACCATGAGCCAAGCCGCAGAGCAAGCTTGCCCGGACTGGGCCGACCGTCTGCACAGTTTTGCCGATGGCGAGCTTGACGCCCTGCACAGCCTTGAGGTGGAGCGCCATCTGGCGGGTTGCGCCGCCTGTCGCGACGCGCTGTCCGATCTGCGCGCCCTGCGGGAGAAAGTTGGCCAGACGCAGGTGCGCTGGGCGATGCCCGATGCCGCCCGCAGCGCGGTGATGGCGGCGCTCGCGGCGGAAAGCGCCCGCGATCACCGTCTGGCGAAGGCCGCTTCTGCCAAGGGTGCGCTGCTGGATCGCGGCTGGGCGGTTCTGCGGCGCTGGGGCGCTGTTCCGACGTTTGCCGCCTTGGCGGCGGTGGTGGTCCTTTCGTTCAACCCGCTGCGCGGCGACGATCTGCAGGACCAGATCCTGGCCAGCCATATCCGCTCGATGCTCGCCAACCATCTGGTGGATGTCGAAACCTCGGACCGCCATACGGTGCGGCCCTGGTTCAACGGCAAGATCGACTTTTCCCCGCCGGTAGTGGATCTGGTGGCACAGGGCTATCCGCTGGTGGGCGGCCGGGTCGATTACTTCGGCGGACGGGTGGTTGCGGCGCTGGTTTACCGGCGCAACAACCATGTGATCAACCTTTTCATCTCGCCGGATACGGCAAGGTTCGCCCATCCGGTGGCCAGCACGCTCGACGGTTACAACTTCACCAAATGGTCGGCGGGCGGGCTGACCTTCTGGGCCGTGTCGGATGCGGCGGCCAATGAGGTCGCCGACTTTCACGCCCTGTTCAGCGCAAATACCGGCTATTGAGCGCGGAGTTAGGGCGGGGCCGTTTGGCCCCGCCCGCTTCCCGAAGCTGCGGCCTCCAGCGCTAGGCGAAGGCCATGTCGTGGTCGTGCATCGACGCCGAAGCCAGCGCGAAGGAGAATTCGTCGGCCGATGCCATCAGCCCCAGGTTTTGCGGCGCCCCGACCGGATCGGGGGTGAAGGCGACATCGGTCCAGTAGTTGGAATTGAGATAGGTCTGGGTCGGGAAGGCGCCGGGACCGCCGGTCGAGAACACCCCGTTGCCGCCGGAGGGGGCGGTCAGCAGGCCGGCAGTGCCACCGTGGCTGGTGTTGAAGTAGTTGTTGGTGGCCACATAGTTCTGCGTCGTGCCATAGGAGACGATGTAGCTGCCGCCGTTGGCCAACGTGACGGGTGCGGCCAGCGTGCCAACCTGCCAGCCCACGGCGCCCGGATCGGATTGCACGGTCACCGTGGCCAGAAGCTGCCCGGCGGTTGTCCACAGATGCAGGGTCCGGATGTCGGTGTCCGTGGCATCAGCTGCGCCGCGATAGTAGCGCAACTCGCTCACCGAGCCTGCGGCATTGGCCACGAACTTGGTGCCAAGCTCGTAATTCGCCGGATCGTTGGTGACTGTGACCGCGGGAAGGTCACCAGCGCCGAAGAGGGTGGCGAGAGCAACCTGGGGCTCCGGCTCCACATTCGTCACGGTGACCTGGATGGCCTGGGTCACAGCCGCGGCAATGCCGTCCGACACGCTGATCGTCAGGTCGTAGATGTTGTTGGCGCCCACATCGGTCGGAATTTCGTAATTCGGCGCCGTGGCGAAGCTGAGCGCGCCCGTGGTGGCATTGATGATGAACCGCGCTGCATCGGCACCGCCCGCGATGCCATAGGTCAAGGCGTCGCCATTCGCGTCGGTGGCCGAGATGGTGCCGACCGCCAACTGGTTCTCTGCCATGCTGAAGCTGTTGGAGGAGGTGATGACCGGCGGCGTATCGGTGGTCTGGTTCGTCGTCACTCCGAGGTCGACCCAATAGTTGGTATTGCCATAGGTGGCCGCAGGTAGGGTCAACCCGCTGCCATAGGCATAGACCCCGTTCGATCCGGCCGGCGCGGTCAACTCTCCCGTCGCATCGGTGTGCGAGGTCGTGAAGTAGCCCCCCGTCGCCACATAATTGTCGAGCGTGTGGTAGGACACCGTATAGGTTTGCCCGGCCTGAATGTTCACCGCCGTGGCGAGCGTGGCGGTCTGCCACCCGCTTTGCCCGACGGTCGAGGTAAAGGTGACCGTGCCCAGCAAATGACCGGCGCTGTCCCAGATATGGCCGTCGCGCACGTCCGTATCGTTGGAATCGCTGACGGCGCGGAAATAGCGCAGCTCGGTCACGCTGGCGGCCTGGGTCGCGGTCACCCGCATTCCCAGCTCCAGCCCGGCGTTATCGTTGTAGGAGGTTGCAGTCACCGCCCCCTTTTCAAAGAGCGAGACCACGGCGGGCGGCGGGGTTTCCGGCTCGACATTGGTAACCGTGACCTGAATGGCCTTGGTCACCGCCGATGCGATATTGTCGGAGACGCTGACGATCAGGTCATAGACGTTGTTGCCGCCGCTGTCCGCGGGCGCCTCGTAATTGGGCGGTGCCACAAAGGACAGCGCCCCGGTGACCGCGTTGATCGTGAAGAGCCCGGCATCCGCACCGCCGGCAATGCCATAGGTCAGTGCGTCGCCATTGCTATCCGTCGCGGTCACGGCACCCACCGCGACCTTGTTCTCGGCCATCGAATAGGTCGTCCCCGAGGTGATGACCGGTGCCGCGTTGGAGGGCACGCCGAGCTGGAAGCTGACATCGACCCAGTAATTTGACGCGTTGTAAGAGCTGGTCGGCTCGACCAGACTGGTGCCATAGACGTACACCCCGTTGATCCCGCCCGGCGCCGTGAGCTCGCCAAAGGCATCGACATGATCGGTCGCGAAATATCCTCCGGTCGCCAGGTAGTTGTCCTGCGTCCGGTAGGAGGCCGTGTAGGTGGCCCCGGCCTGGATCACGACGGGCGCCGACAGGGTGGCGGTTTGCCAGCCGACCTGGCCCGGCGTCGAGGTGAAGGTCACCGTGGCCAGTAGATGGCCCGCGGCATCCCACAGATGGCCGGCACGCACATCGGTATCCGTGGCATCGCCGGCCCCGCGGTAATAGTGCAGCTCGGTGATCACCCCGGCATGGGCTGCCTTGAACTGCATCCCAAGCTCCACCGAGGTGGAATCGTTGTTCTGCTGGGCCGTCACCGCACCACCACCGAACAGCGAGTACTCTGTCGGCGGCGTCGGCGGCGTCACCGTGATGACCTCGCCGGTCAGGACGCCGTTGGAGGGCAGGTTGAGGCTGTCGTCGATCGCGCGCACCAGAACGTTGTAGGTGCCGGTGGTCGCCGGCGTCCAGGTGTAGGTCCAGTTCGACAGGCCGGTCGCCGGGTTCCACGTCACGCCATTGTCGAGCGAGACTTCGACCAGCGCCACCTTGCCATCGGCGGTCGCGGCGTTGCCGTCGTCGTCGGTGGCGGTGCCGGTCAGCGTATAGGACTTCAGCGCCTCGACCGTATTGGGAAAGGCATTCATGAAGGCCTTGGCGCTGACCGTGTCGGTCGATTTGGTCGCCCGCACCAAGCCTTCGGAGGCCAGGACCAGATCCGCCACGCCAGGTTGAATCCCCATGTCGGCAAAGAGGTTCATGGTGAATTGCTGAACCGCGGTGTTCGCGATCGTGGCCCCATAGGGCCCGTTGTCGTGTTCATTGCTCAGGCCCCAGGACCAGAACACCGTCCCGGCCGAGAAGACCAGCGCGCCGCTGGCGGCATCGCGGTACAGTGTCAGGCTGTGGGTGCCGGTGCCCGGGGCGGTCCGGTTGCCCTGATCTATCAGGATATCGGGATCGGTCACCAGCGTGTTGGACAGCCGGATCAGCCCGGCCGGACGATAGGCATCCTCGGCCACGGTGTTCCACTCGTAGCCGATGATTCCCGGTGCAAGGTCGTTCACCCCGCCGGCCGAAACCGACGTGTCACGCCAGACCCGCAAGCCGCCCAAGGCTGCCGACACGTCCATGCCCACATTCGGAACCCCGCCGTCACCGGCGAAAATCGTGCCCAACAGCGCATTCTCGGGCTTCGCGCCCGCGGCGATCGGATGGCCCTGCGCGTCCACTGCGCCGGTAAAGCGCAGATCGCGCCAGGTTCCCGTCCACTGATCGGAGGGGTCGATGTTGGCATAGTCCTGCGGCCCCGCCGTCAGCGAATTATTGGCCCAGGTTTCCTTGTAGCACACGAGGGTGCGGTAATCGGTGGCAGAGCTGTCGATGCTCTTCTCGTAGCGGGTTTTCCAATAGACGTCGTTGCCGCCCCAGAACAGAAGGTTGACCCCGGCGGCCCGTGCGGCCTCGACATTGGCACGCTGCCCGCCGGACCAGTATTCATCATGCCCGACCGAAAGAAACGCCTTGTGGCCGAGCAGGGCGCTCGCCCCGAGCCGGTCGGTGTCGACGCCCGAGATATAGCTGACGTCGTAGCCGTTCTTTTCGAGGTAGGAGATCGCGGCAAAATCCGCGCCGAACAGATAGTCCTGCGGGCCGGAGGCGGTGCCGCCGCCATCGCGGGTCAGGATCGGCCGGTTGTAAGACACCGCGTAGGCCCGGTCCGCTCCAAAGGGGCCGGGGTCGGCGGTCGGGATCGGCGTCTGGTTGGAGCCGCCATAGAAGTTGCCCCCGAGCTTGCCATTGTTGCCGCCCCAGCCGTTATAGGCCTGCCAGGTCGTGTCGGAGGTCTGCAGCACGATGTCGCTGTGGCTGCCATCGGCCCGGGCTTCGTCCTGCCGGATGATGAAGGGGATCTGGTTGCTTTCGTGGGTGTCGTCCCGCACCACCTTGGCCAGATAAACCCCCGAAGTGGCATCGGCGGGCGTGTGCCAGGTCGTCGAAACCGCCCAGTTGCCGGCATCGACCACGCCGCGCGCATCGGTCAGGGCCTGGGCCTGGGCGCTGCCGTGCAGGCCGTTCAGCGTGGTCACAAGCGTGGCGCCATCGCCGCCGTAATAGCCGAGGCGATAGATCTCGACATGATAGGGAATGTTGTTACCCGGCGTGGTGTTGATGTTGATCTTGAAGGAGATGTCGCTGCCGTGGTTGACGCTAATATCGGTCGCAAAACCCTCGATGTTCTTGCTGGTGGCCGCGTCCCAGATCTCCCGCGCGACACCCTGCTTCTGGTTTTCCAGCACGATGGCAGAGTTCGTCGTCCCGTTCGCCGCAAGACCCGCCAGCGGCGCTTCAGCCGGCGCCTCGGGGGCCACGCTGATGGCGGCGGTGGCTTCCGGCAAGATCAGGAGGGCAGGCGCATTGGTCGGTGCGGAAGCCACAAGGTGGGCCGCATCGTTGCCGCCGCCAAGGTTCAGCACGAACGTATCGCTGCCTGTGATCGCGGCGGACAGCGGGCTGGCCCCAGGCGCGCTTGCGCCCGGCGTGAACATCGCGGATACCGAAATCGGCGACATCTCCAGCGAGGTCGCATGCGCGGTACCGCCGATCTCTCCCCAATGGCCCGACATGGTCAGACCGCCCTGGGCGAAGTCCGGCAGGCCACCGTGGACCGAGCCACCCTGTCCCGCATCCGCGCCGGAATGGAGGCCGCCCGTGGTGGAGAAGCCGCCGTGCCCGTTGCCACCCTGGGCGTGGAGCGAGACCGTGGAGCCTTGCTCTTCCTGCCCCATGAGGGAGGAGGCGAGCGGGGCCATCGGCTGGCTGCCATCCGGCAAGCCCGTGTCCAGACTGTAAAAATTGCCGCTGCGGCTGGTCGACGGCATTTCCTGATCAGGGGGCGCCAGAAATGCCAGGGCTCTGGCGCTCGCATCGGAAACATGACGCGCCGCGCCGGTTTTGTGACCTTCGTCGGAAATCGGGTTCAGATCCATTGTTTCCCACCAGTATGATCCGCCTGGAAAATGCCAGGACCAGGATAGGGCCTCGTCAATTCTACAAGGCAGACTAGTCGGGATTTCTGGCCGCTCTTATGTGGCGGGTTGACTACGGCGGCATAAATTCGGCGGAAGCCCGGAAGCAATTTGCATCGGAGAATGGTGCCCCTCTCGCCGAAGGTTCAGCATCAGGGGCAAGAATTGGCGGGGCGCTCATCCTTTTGCGCGCGTTTGCTACCTCTGTTGATGGGAAGGGGCGGGCGGGGGAATCGGGGCAGATTCTACGCAGTGCAACCGGCTGACAGCGGCAGAGGTGCCATGCGATGCCGCCTAAGGCGCAGGCCCTGATGCGGGCGTCCAATGGGCGCGCGCCCTATGCTGAGAGACGACATGAAAACGCCGGACGGTTCGTCTTTTCAGACAATCCGCCCGGCGCAATGGTGCGTTTCAGCGCCCTCAGGCCAGCAGCGCGTCCCCGTAGATCAGGCCAGGGTCAAGCGCGACGTAACCTGCGACTTCGTTCACATGGTTCATCTCCTTGTCGCCGGACTGTTCCTCCTGCACGAAGAGCGAGACGCCATCGGTGAACACGTTGTTCAGCCGCAGATCAGCGGTATCGGTTCCGTTCAGCGTCTGCATGTCGGAGATGAAGGCAAAGTGGTCATTGCCAAAGGCACCCGTCATGTTCAGGGTAGCGCCCTTGTCGTCGATCGCGCCGATGCTGCCGGCCAGCAAGCCGCCATTGCTGCCGTCACCGGCATCAAGCGCAATCCAGTGCACGGTTTCGGCCTTGATGACGCCGGTGTTGGCCTCTTGCTGATCCAGCGTCAGCTGGAAGCCATTGGCCCCGACCGCGCCAATCCGGTCTGTCACGGTCGCCGTCTGATTGTCCGAGGCGACCTGCGCCATGATCAGCGGCTTGGTGTGGAAGGACGCCCCATTCAACGCCACATTGGACGTAGCCCCGGTGGCCGTCGTCGAACCGGCCACGATCACCTGGCCATTGGCCAGAGTATGGGTGCCGGCATCGACCGCCATCCAGCTGATCTGCTCGGTCACGTGGGTGCCGTCCAGGTAGTTCCACTCTTTGATCTGGTATTCGAAACCGGTGTTCGTGACGTTCCGCACGACCACAGAGCCCGACTGCGTCCCGTTCATCGTCATCGGCCCCATCACCACTGACGGATTGTCGAGCGCCGTTGCAAAAGTGACCGTGTGCCACTCTGTGCGGTCGGCTTGGTTTACCGACACGATGCCGGATTCACCGATCGCGTGGGCGCCGGACAAAAAAGGGGTGGATCCATACTCCTGTGCGCCGATATCGACCGTTCCGACCACCCGGATATCACCGTTCACGTCCGTCTTGCCCAAACCGAAAGCTGCGGTGCCGGCGTTGATGGCGGCAGAGCCCGCGGAGAGGTTGAAATTGCCGGCTGCGGCATTCACGAAGAGCGGGTTCACACCGATCTCGTTATGGTTCGCGGCTGTTGCCACCGTGTTTCCGCCGTCGTTCTTGAACGACAGTTGCCCCGCAACCCCATTGTACAGCACGTTATTGTAGAAAACCGTGCCCTTGTTGATATATCCGCCGTAGGAGTTGTTGTCGAAGGCGGTGTTGCCCTTGATGGAATTGTCGGCGACGGCGATGTTGTTGACGAAGGTGTTGTTGCTGGACTGCGCATTCGAAATCTCGCCGCGCCAGGTGCCGGTGTTCGCGAGGTCGACGTTGTTGTGATAGGCGGTGTTGCCGCTCACCGTGACATTGTCGCTCCACGTCACCTGAATGCCCTTGCCGCCGTTGCCGGAGACGACATTGCTGTCGACCAGTGTGGCGAAGTTGTAGCTGGCATAGCCGCTCGTCTGGGTGCTTTGGAAGTCATCGATGATGATGCCATTGCCATCAGTATGCTCGCCGCTTTTCGTGACGTTGTCGTGCGAGTAGTTGTTGCGCACGATCGTCCGGTACCCGGTCGTCGAGGTGTCGCCGGTGATGTTGCGGTTTTCATAGATCGAGATCCCCGAGAACCAGCCCGAACTTGCGTTGGCGTAGGTCTCGTTGCCTTCGACGGTGATGAAGTCTGAATAATTGAACTGGATACCGGACTCGCCGTTGTCGTGGACGACGTTGTTGCGGACGGTGATGTGGTGCACGCCATTGGCCTGGACGCCATCGCCCTTGGCCCCGGCGATGTCGAACCCTTCGATGGTGACATAGTTCGCGTTCACATCGACCGCGTCATAGCCGGTCGTCGGCCGGATCAGGACCTGCCCTGGAACCTCGGCGTGGATCGTGACGTCACCGGCGGCCGAACCGCCCTTGTTGATGTTCAGCGTTTCGTTGTAAGTGCCTGCCCGCACAATGATTTCGTCGCCTGGCTTCAGATTTGCACTCAGCGCCGCATTGATCGTCTTGAAAGGGGAAGCCGAACTGCCGATCGCGGAGTCGCTGCCGTGCACATCTACGTAATACGAAGCCATATTTTACTCTCCTTCTCTTGTGAGCCTTGCCTGGATCCTTGGATGCCTGCCTGTTGGTCTTAGCCGTCTAATGATCCGTGTTCGTCCTATTTGGGTATCTTGACAGCATCAAGTTGGGAAACCCCCTCTGACCATGTGATTGCGGTGATGAGCGCATTCCCACTCGTTTGGGCGAATTTAAACCGAGAATTATGGCAACTTTTTGCCTTAATTGCATTTTTAGGCGGGACTTCAAATGCTTGGTCAGAGGCCGGAAAAGCACGCCGTTCGCCGCGATGAGCGGGAATTTGCCAGAGAGGAATTAATGAATAATCAAGATATTCACGCGTGAGCGGGGTTCCGCGTGGTCTCGGCGCGTTTTCGCTGCCCGGGATGCGGGCCATTGAGATTTCGTTGATTCGCACCAGCCCTGCGGGATTCGGCCGTCGCCCAATTGCGACCTACTCCTTTTGGATGAGCTTATACGCCTTTTGAGGTATATGCGCCATTGCCGGATGGGTCATGGATCATTTGATCCGCCCTCTTTCGCCAAACGAAGGAGGCTGCGGTCAATTCTGTTCCATTTGCAGCATCCCCTCTCCGCCTTTGAGCGGGCGGAACTTCGAAAGTCGTTGAACCGGGTCTCAACCCTCCGCCGTTTTGGGATGATCAGCACCCAAGTGCGAACTTCTCTGCAAGAGGCGCTGGTTGTTAGGTTTTATGGCAATCGTCCCGTGTTTGAACGCCCTGTTAAACCACATGCTTTCAACGTCATTTCGTGGAGCACCCTTTTGCCAGTGAACAATTGCACGCTTGGGCCCGGGGTTAAGATCACCCATCCGGATCTGGTCAATCTCTATCGCTGCCAGATCGGCGCGCAGACCATGGTTGGGCCTTTTGTCGAAATTCAAGCGAACTGCAGCGTCGGCGCGCGCTGCAAGATCTCGTCGCACAGCTTCCTTTGCGAAGGCGTGGTTCTGCAGGACGAGGTTTTTGTCGGCCATGGGGTGATGTTCACCAACGACATGTACCCCGCCAGCACCAATCCGGACGGCACTCTCAAAGGGGCGGAGGACTGGACCTGCCAGCCGACCCTGGTGTGCCGCGGCGCCGCCATCGGCTCGAACGCCACGATCCTGTGTGGCGTGACGATCGGCGCGGGCGCCCTGGTCGGGGCGGGCGCCGTGGTCACGAAAGACGTGCCGGAGGGCGCAACGGTGGCGGGTGTGCCGGCGCGTGTCATCCGCCCGGCCAGGCGGGGCGGCGAGCCGCAGAACAGCAGAACATTTGACACGGGGGTGTTACGGACATGATCAATATTGGCATTGCCGGCTATGGCTACTGGGGACCGAACCTTTGCCGCGCGGTGGCGGAATCCGGTTGCGCCCGTGTCGAGATGATTGCCGACATGGCAGAGCCCGCGCGGGCCCGGGCGGCGCTGCGCCACCCTTCGGCGCGCCTGACCGGTGACATCCTGGAGATGATCGCCGATCCCAAGGTCGATGCGGTCATGATCGCGACCCCGGTCACCACGCATTTCCCCCTGGCCATGGCGGCGCTGAAGGCGGGCAAGCATGTGCTGGTGGAAAAACCGATGGCCGAAACCCCCGGCAAGGCCGCCATTCTGGTGCAGGAGGCCGCCTCCCGCTCGCTGGTGCTAATGGTGGACCACACCTTCGTCTACACCGGCGCCGTCCAGAAGATCGCGGCGCTGATCGCCGAGGGGGAGCTGGGCGACATCTACTATTACGACTCGACCCGGGTGAACCTTGGCATCTTTCAGCGCGACGTCGATGTGATCTGGGACCTGGCGGTGCATGACTTCGCCATACTCGATCACCTGATGTCCTCGAAGCCGGTGGCGGTAACCGCGAGCTCGGCCAATTGCATAGCGGGCAGCCAAGCCAACCTCGCCCATATCTCGGTCTACTACGACGACGGCGCGATGGCGCATCTGAACGTCAACTGGCTGGCGCCGGTCAAGATCCGCCAGACCGTGATCGGCGGCAGCCGGCGCATGGTGATCTATGACGACATGCAGACCAGCGAGAAGGTCAAGGTCTATGACCGCGGCGCGGCGCTGGGCGACAATCCCTATGAATCGATGGTTTCCTACCGGCTCGGGGACATGCGGGCCCCGGCGCTGTCCTCCAAGGAGGCGCTGCTGACCGAGGTGCAGGAATTCGTCCGCTGCGTCGAGACCGGCGCCACGCCCCTGTCCGACGGCAGAAGCGGGATGCGCGTGGTGGACCTTTTGTCCGCGGCCAGCATGTCCAGCAAGCGGCGCGGTGTACCGATTGAACTTGAATTGAAGAGAGAGGCATCATGATTGCGTTCCTTGACCTGCAAGCCCAATACCGTTCCATCGCGCCCGAGCTGAACGAGGCGGTGCTCGCCACCCTCAGCAGCGGAAATTACATCCTGGGCGAACCCGTCGAATGTTTCGAAGCCAATTTCGCGCGCTATTGCGGCACCAAGACCGCGATCGGCGTGAATACCGGCACCTCCGCCCTGCACCTGGCGCTTCTGGCTGCCGGGATCGGGCCGGGGGACGAGGTGATCACGGTGCCGACCACCTTTGTGGCGACGGTTGCGGCGATCCTCTACACCGGTGCGGTGCCGGTGCTGGTCGACATCGACCCGGTCACCTGGACGATGGACCCCAAAAAGATCGCTCCGGCGATCACCAGGCGTACCCGGGCGATCCTGCCGGTGCATCTGCACGGTCGGCTTGCCGACATGGATGCGATCCGCAGCATCGCCCGGCTACACGATCTGGTCGTGATCGAGGACGCCGCCCAGGCCCATGGCGCCGAGCGTGACGGGGTGCGGGCCGGGAATTTCGGCGACATCGGCTGTTTCAGCTTCTATCCCGGCAAGAACCTCGGGGCTTGTGGCGAGGGTGGCGCGGTGGTCACCAATTCGAGCGCCTATGACCTGACGGTGCGCTGCCTGCGCGACTGGGGGCAGCAGGGCAAGGCCAACCATGTCCTGCAGGGCTACAACTTCCGGATGGATTCGATCCAGGGCGCGATCCTCGACGTCAAGCTGCGCCATCTGGAGGACTGGACCAATGCGCGGCGCAAGGTCGCCAATGCCTATCACGCCGGTCTCGCCCCCGAGATTGCCCGCGCGGCGGGGCCGTTCGGCACCGATCACGTCTGCCACGTCTATTCGCTGCAGGTGGCCAACCGGGACGAGGTGCGCAAAAGGCTTGAAGCGGTCGGCGTGCCGACCGGCGTGCATTACCCCAAGCCTGTCCATTTCCAGCCTGCCTATGCCTCGATGGGCTATGGCAAGGGCGATTTTCCGGTTGCCGAGGCCTTCGCCGAAACCGCGCTTTCGCTGCCGATCCATCCCGATCTGACGCCGCGCGACATCAACATCGTCATCGAGGCGGTGAACCGGTTTGCCACCGTTCCGTCCCTCATGACGGCCTGAGAGGAAGAAATCATGTCAGATACCAGCCTTCTCGCGGACAAGCGCGTTCTTGTGACGGGCGGCAGCGGCTTTGTCGGCTCTCATATCGTCGATCTTCTGATCCAGGAAAAATGCCGTGAGATCGTGGTCGTGGACAATATGGTCCGCGGCCGGCCCGCCAATCTGGCGCAGGCGATGGCCAGCGGGCGGGTGACCCTGATCAAGGGCGACATCCGCGACGCCGCCTTGATGGAGCGCCTGGTGTCGGGCACCGACACCGTGTTCCACCAGGCGGCGTTGCGCATCACCCATTGCGCGGCCGAACCGGACGAGGCGATGTCGGTCATGGTGCAGGCGACCTATGACCTCTTGCAGCTTTGCCGTCAGCTTGGAACCCGCAAGGTCGTGATGGCCTCCTCGGCCTCGATCTACGGGATGGCGGAGCATTTCCCCACCACGGAGGCCGAACCGCCCTATCCCAACCGCACGCTGTATGGGGCCGCCAAGGCCTTCGGCGAAGGGCTCTTGCGGTCCTTCAACGACATGTACGGGCTGGATTATGTGGCGTTGCGCTATTTCAACGTCTTTGGCCCGCGCATGGATCTGCACGGCCGCTATACCGAGGTGATGGTGCGCTGGATGGAGCGCATTGCCGCCGGAGAGCCGCCGATCGTCTTTGGCGACGGGCTGCAGACCATGGACATGATCGACGTGCGCGATGTGGCCCGGGCAAACATCCTGGCCGCGACGGCGCCGGTCACGGACGCGGTCTTCAACATCGGCAGCGAGACCGAAACCTCGCTTCTGCAACTGGCCTCCCTGCTGTCGCAGGGGATGGGGCGGCCCGATCTTGTGCCGATCCATGCCGAAGCCCGCGCCGTCAATCCGGTGCCGCGCCGTCTGTCCTCGGGCTGGGCGGCGTGGGAGCAGCTTGGCTTCCGGCCGCAGATCGACGTGGCCGAGGGCCTGGACGATCTGATCGCCTGGTGGCTGGCGGAACGCGCGGAAGGTGCGAAAGCGGAGGCTGCGGCATGATCCCGATCGCAAAACCCCTGCTGGGCGAGGCCGAGGCCGATGCTGCCCGCGCCGCCGTCCTGTCCGGCTGGGTGTCCCAAGGGCCGCAGGTTGCGGCCTTCGAGGCCGATTTCGCCGCCATTGTCGGGGCGTCCCACGCCTGCGCGGTGTCAAACTGCACGACGGCGCTGCACCTCGCCTGTCAGGCGCTTAATATCGGGCCGGGCGACGAGGTAATTACCGTCAGCCATTCCTTCATCGCGGGAGCCAATGCGATCCGGCAAAACGGCGGCATCCCGATCTTTGTCGACATTGAAGAGAACGGCTACAACATCAGCCCCGCCGCCGTGGTCAAGGCCATCACGCCGCGCACCAAGGCCATCCTCTGCGTGCACCAGATCGGCATGCCCTGCGACCTGCGCGCTCTTCTGGCGATCGCCAAGGATCACCGCCTGCCACTGATCGAGGATGCCGCCTGCGCTATCGGCTCCGAAATCCGGATCGGCGACGCCTGGGAGAAGATCGGCAAGCCGCATGGCGACATCGCCTGCTTCTCTTTCCACCCCCGCAAGGTGATCACCACCGGCGAGGGCGGCATGCTGACCACGCGCCATGCCGCGCTGGACGCGAAATTCAGATTGTGGCGCCAGCACGGCATGTCGATCTCGGATGTCAAACGCCATTCCGCCGCGCAGATCGAATTCGAGGCCTACCCCGAACGTGGCTACAATTACCGGATGACCGACATCCAGGCCGCCGTCGGGCGTGAACAGCTCAAGCGGCTGCCCGAGATCATCCGCCGCCGCCGGGCGATTGCGGCGGAGTACGATCACCTGATGGCGGATATCCCGGGCATCACCACGCCGGTGGAGCCGGAATGGGCACGCTCGAACTGGCAAAGCTATTGCATCCGGCTGGACGACGGCATCGACCAGCGCAAGCTGATGCAGGCCCTGCTCGACAAGGGCGTGACCACGCGGCGCGGCATCATGTGCATGCATATGGAGGCCGCCCAGGCCGATCTGCCGCTCCGCCACCCGCTGCACCGGTCCGAAAGGGCCCGCGATCATTCAGTTCTGGTGCCGCTTTACGCACAGATGACCGATGCGGAGGTGCATCACGTTGTCACCACCCTGCGCGACGAGGTCATGCGCCTGATGGCACATGGGGGCGCGGTCGCGGAACCCGTTCCGGCTGATTTGTAACCCGCTCAGGCCCGGTCGCGGATCTGCCGCGCCGGGTTGCCCACCATGACCGCGCCGGCCGGCACGTCCTTGACCACATTCGCGGCCATGCCGATCAGGGCGCCGTCGCCGATGCTGATGCCATTGCGTATGGAACTGGCGCTGCCGATGTAGCAGCTGCGTCCGATGGAGACCGATCCCGCGATGGTCACGTTCGACCCGATGATCGAGCAGGCGCCGATTTTCACATCGTGGTGAATAACCGAATTGGGCAAGATCATGGCATGATTGCCCAGCGTCGCATTCGAGGTGACGACTACTCCCGGATAGAGAACCGACCCCGCCCCAAGCTTGGCAAAGGCCGACACATGGGCCCGCGGATGGCGGATGATGGCGTACTGATGTTCGGGAATCTGCAGGGTGTCGATCATCTGCTGGCGCCGCAGGAAGGACTTCTCCGACCCGATCAGGAACAGGTAGGAATCCGCCCCAAGGGACTTCGCCTGCGCCAGCGGAGCGATCGGAATACCCTCGAAACTGGGGCCATGCCGGGGGTCATCAGACAGGATCGCCACCACCTTATGGTCGGCCTGAACGGCCTCCAGGATCTCCAACGTGTTGCCACTGAGGCCGATCAGGATGATGGAGGGCGTAGCCATTTGGTCACTTTCTGATGAAATCTCGCGGAGCAATTGACGAAGGCTTGGGTCCGAATCATCCAAAGTGTAACTTCATTGGAAGCTCAGGCAATAGTATTGCAATAATCGCCCCCTGTCGTTGTTAATGGAAGCAATTGCTCAATCCAGGGTTGCTCATTGGCGAAGCTGGAATAAGAAATTTGCCCTGCGCCACCGCCTCTCGATCCGCGCGGTTTGCGGCGTCTGACCGCTGCATTGAGCCGGGTTTCTGCAATCGCGAAATGCAGGCAGCGCGCGCGGAAAACCCATTTCTGGCGCGATATCCTGCGCGCCGACCTGTGAAGAGTGCATCTCAGCTGGTTGAAAGTTAACCAAGAATCCTGAAAGGGTCAGCATTTCCCTCCCTTGTCAAATAAGGCCAGGAAATGAAAAATGCCTCCGGCGGTTCGCCCCGATTTAATTGCGCACAAGGCCTGGGCCGACCCGCGCAAAGATATGGCATTGCGCGTCTTCAATCGGTTTTCTGCCGGTGCAAAGGCATGGCGCAATTGACAAATTACGGTTTTATCTGCTTTATATGTATATACGCTCAGACATTATATCTCTTGGACCAACTATCGCTGGGAGCATTATGGTCCGCTCCACCATCTTGCGGACTGGCTTACGCCTTTTGGTGGAGCTGATCACGTCTGAGCGCCACTTGATTTTGGGAGGGTGGGACTTCCCGAGAAGCTTGATCGGTGTGTGCATTATTGTTCGATGTGGAGGTGGTAATATGGAACGCGGCGCAATAAATGGCGAGTCGCTTAAGGGTAAGTATGTGTTTGCGCAACGAGGTATGGACACAGGCGCCCGGGCCCTTTCGTCTATTGCCGGGCTTAGAAAGCAATCGGTGCAGCCCTCGGCAAAACCCCCGGTTTTCGACCTTTTTGTGGTGATTGACAAAAGGCCGCGTGAACGCGAGTCCTTCGTCCTTTGCCTGCAGCACCAATGTCCTGGATCGCGGGTGGTAGGGTATGAATCGGTGGCCGAATGGCGCGAGAATGATGCGGGTACGAGTACGAACCAGATCATCCTCAACAGCATCGGCTCGCAATCGCTGACGGATGAAAATGTCAAGAACGAGGCAAGGAAACTGGTGGCGGAGGCCAAGTCGGTTCCCGTGATCATCCTCGGCGCCAGCGACGATGTGGACTCGGTCATTGCCGCGCTGGAATGCGGTGCGATCGGGTACATTCCGCCCTGCATCCGCTTTGCCCATATCGAGGAGGCGGCGAGCCTTGCGATGGTCGGGGGCATCTTCCTGTCGCGCAAGAGCGTGTTCGCCTTGCGCAATGTGGTCCCCTCGCTCGGCACGGGCGACACGTCGGTGCTGGACCAGTTCACGACACGGCAGCTTACCGTGGCGCAGGTCTTGCGCAGAGGGGCGGCCAACAAGACGATCGCCTACGAGCTCAGCCTGCGCGAAAGCACGGTCAAGGTGCATGTCCGCCAGATCTTCAAGAAACTGAAAGCGACGAACCGCACCCAGGCCGCTTTCCTGCTGAACCAGATGACCGGATGGCCGGAAGAAACCCCGGACGCCAAGGCGTGACACGGGTGGCGGAACGCGTTTCGCACAGGCTCGCATGGCATTGATCGCATGTTTGATCCTCTCAGGGCCGCCTCAGGCGGCCCTGAACACGAAGGTCCCGATCACGCCCAACTCGCGGCGTAATGGATGCGGCACCAGGATCACGCCCGCGGCCCATCCGGCCGCAGCGCCAGCGATCGCCAGAACCACCATGTCGATCGGCATCTGCTGCCACGAGCCGAGGGCGGCAATGATCGCCATCGGCAGCGCCACGGTCGCCGCCGTGACCGCGCCGCTCTTGAGCAGAATGGCGGCAAACTCGCTCATGGCAAAGGGCACCTGGCGCCGGACGAACCAGAGCGGGACCAGAACCTGGATCGGCCCGGTCAGGAACATGCTGAGCCCCATCGCATAAAGCCCGTGGTGTGACGCCCAGAGCGTGATTGCGAAACAGGGCGGCAGCGCCAGCGACATCGCCAGCGCCATGTCGCGGACCCGGCCCAGCGAGACGAGGACCGGATAGCACAGGTAGATCGGGAACAGGAAGAAATTGGCCAGCGCCACGATCCGGACCAGGGGGATGACGGCCAGCCATTGCGGACCCAAAAGCAGCCGCACGATCGGATCGGCCAGAATCGCGATCATCGCCAGCGCGGGCCATTGCAGACCCGAGACATAGGACAGCCCGGTCAGAAACGGCCCCTTCAACGTGCCCGAGTTGCGCGCATGGGCCGACAGCGCCGGCAACAGCACCGGCTGCACCGCGCTCAGCACCAGCCGGTCCGGCAGCTGGTTCAGCGAGATGGCGCGCGAGAACAGCCCGATCTCGCCAAAGCCCAGCACCCGCCCGAGGATCAGCCGCGGGAAGGCCTCGAACAACATGCCGAGCAGCGTGACGACGGTCGACCATGCGCCAAAGGGCAGGATCTGGCGCCAATGCCGCAGGGTGGGGCGAAAGATCCACCACTCGGGACGGCAGATCAGCGCGCCAACCGCCATGACCCCGGCCGCGCAAACCGAGCCCCAGACGAAGCTGAAGGGTCCGAACCCCGCCAGCGCCAGCCCGATCGTGGTCACCGCATTGACCAGACCGGTCGCCATGCCGATCAGGGTGACCTTGCCAAACGCCATGTCGCGCCGCATCAGAGCCAGCAGCGGATTGCTGATCGGCGCCACCATGAAGGCCAGGGCTGCGACCCGGATCAGCCCGCCGAGATCGGCGTTCCCATAGTAGCGCGCCAGAACATCGGAGGCGGCCAGCACACCAAGGCCGAGGCCCAGCGACATCAGGGTCATGATGGTCACCGCAGTGCACACGACTCCGGTGTTCAGATCCTTCTCCTGGATCAGGAAGGTGCCGATGCCGAAATCGCGGAAGGCCTCGATCAGGATCACGACGGTGCTGGACAACAGGAACAGGCCGACTTCTGCCGGCGTCAGGATGCGCGACACGATGGCCATCGTCGCCAAGGTCATCGCCACGCCTGCGACCTTGTCAGCAAAGGCGAGTGCGAACGATCTGCGGATCATGGTAAAAGTACCTTTGAAAGAAGAGGGGGCGACACGAGCGGGCTGCCCAAATCCGGACCTGCCCGGCGGCAGGGTTCACGGCCTGTCATCGGACAGGCAAAGCATCGCGCGAGGCGACGCGGAATCTGCGTTCGCGCAGATAAAAATAGGCGGTCCGCAGCGCATCTATCGCTTCAGAGCGGAACGCGGGATGCTCGGCCACGGCCTCTTGGCAGAACTCTGCCAGCACATCGCCCACGGGTTCGAGCCCGTGGTGGCGCATAACAAAGTCCCGGCCAAATTGCCCAAGCTGAACCCGCAGCGCTGCATCCTTGGCAAGGCTGATGACTGGGGTTGCCAGGTTGCGGTTGTCGTCGCCGCCATCCCCGATCCCGAACATGCCCGTCATCCGGAACCCTTCAGAGCACTGTGGTGTGAACAGCTTGGCAAAGCCACGCTCGCCCAGCACCACCACCGGCTTGCCAAACGCCATGCCGCGCAGCGCGGAACCTCCCATTCCCAAGACCACATCTGCGGCGTCGTAGGCCGGACGAGGGTCGGTCTTGGCGCCGGTCAAGACGACGGCGTCGCGTTGGAGATGGCGATTGGTGTCCTCTGCAAGGCGCTGCAACTTCGGACGCGCAGCACCGTCGCCCACAATCAGCAACTTCAGCGGCAATTGCCGACCCAGATCGCGGACCACGGCGATGGCGCGGATCAGCCCGTCAGCCTTCATGAATTCTGACAGCCGCGATACCGAGACCAGAACGATGTCGGTATCCTTTGCCCCGTGGCCGCGTCGAAAGGCCCTTCCGTCTGCGCAACCCGGCGCATTCGCCTGAATATCCACCGGGGGCACCAGCACACAGGTCTTGCGCCAGCCCTTCCGGTCCGCTTCGGCTTTCAGGTTGGCAAAGCCGAAAGTGGTTGGCACCTCACGCGGCATGGACCGCGTAAGGTTCATCATCATGTCCGTGATCACCAGCGGCGTCCGCATCGTCAGATGAGCCGCGCAATAGGCCTCCAGCCCCTGCCACCAGTCCCAGGCGTGGATCAGCTCCGGCTGCTCTTTGCGCACCAGATCCCGCAGCGCCCGCATGCGGGCCCAGGAAGGATGCAATCTGACATCAGGCGCCTTGGCAAAGCGCAGCCCCTTGCCCTTCAACAGATCCAGCGCCGGACCTTCGGAGGCGTGAAAGATGATGTCAAACCCATGCTTGTCGCGCAGATGTGCGGCAAGCTCGATGGCATTCACCTGGGTTCCACCCAACTCCAGCCGATGTGCAAAGACGAGGAGTTTCATGCCCCGGGGCCGTGCAGGGCGGAGCCATTGATGCGGCCGTTTGCCGGAGGCACAGGGTTGGGCGTGAGGGTCTGGTAGCGCTTTTTGAGCGGCGGCTGAACACTCGGCGTGTCGGACAAGTGCGACTCGAAATAGGCGATCGTGCGCGTCAGACCTTCACGCAGCTGTACCGTGGGGCTCCATCCAAGATGTTCCTTGGCGCGCGAGATGTCCGGCTTGCGCTGGGTAGGATCGTCCTGCGGCAGGGGCCGGTGCACCAGCATCGACCGCGAGCCGGTGATCTCCAGCACCAGGCGCGCCAGCTGGTGCATCGTGAACTCGGTCGGGTTGCCCAGGTTGACCGGCAGCGGCACCGAGTCAGGCGCGTTCATCAGGCTGATGAAGCCGCGGACAAGGTCATCGACATAGCAGAACGACCGTGTCTGGTTGCCGCTGCCATAGATCGTGATCGGCTCGTTGCGCAGCGCCTGCACGATGAAGTTCGACACCACGCGCCCGTCATCGGGCCGCATCCGCGGACCATAGGTGTTGAAGATGCGCGCCACCCGGATGTTGACCTTGTACTGCCGGTGGTAATCGAAGAACAGCGTCTCGGCGCAGCGCTTGCCCTCGTCGTAGCAGGCGCGCGGGCCGATCGGGTTGACGTTGCCGAAATAGCCCTCGACCTGGGGATGCACCGCCGGATCGCCGTAGACCTCGCTAGTGGAGGCCTGAAAGACCTTGGCACGCGCGCGCATCGCCAGATCCAGCACGTTGATCGCGCCATGGACATTGGTGCGCACGGTCTGGACCGGGTCGATCTGATAGTGGATCGGCGAGGCCGGGCAGGCGAGGTTGTAGATCTCGTCGATCTCGGCGCAGAGCGGCACGGTCACGTCGTGGCGCAACAGCTCGAAGCGGCGATTGTCCAGCAGATGCATGATGTTGCCGCGGCTGCCGGTGTGAAAATTGTCGAGGCAGATGACATCATGTCCGGCGTCGATCAGCCGCTCGCAGAGGTGCGACCCGAGAAACCCGGCGCCACCGGTGACCAGAATTGTCTTGGTCCTATCCAAAGTAGAATCCTCCTTGTTGATTTTCTCTGAAACGCTAAATCCCGCAGAAATCAGTAGGCCCCCTTGCGTCCGACCAATGCTGCGAAGGTGCCCAGGACGATCTGCAGATCGAGCCAGACCGATTGGTTGTCGATGTAGTGCTCATCAAGCTGCTGTTGCTGGGCGATGTCGGCATCGCTGCGCGCGCTGATCTGCCAGAGACCGGTGATCCCCGGCACGACCGAACGGCGTTTCGCGCGAAACTCGACCGGCATGGCGGCCAGGTGGTATTCGGGGAAGGGGCGCGGGCCGACGATGCTCATCTGACCGGAGAGGACGTTGAGCAGCTGCGGCAGTTCGTCGATGCTGGAGACGCGCAGGAACCGCCCGATCCCCGGCAGGACGCGGGGGTCGTTGCGCAGTTTGAAATGCGCCTGCCATTCGGCATTGGCTTCGGGATCGACGCGCAAAAGCTCCTGCAGCCGGCTTTCGGCATCGCGGTACATGGTGCGCAGCTTGAAGACACGCAGTTTGCTTCCGCGGTAACCCTCGCGCTCTTGCACATAATGGACCGGGCCGGGATCGACGATCCAGATCGCCGCGGATGCGATGAGCACGAAGGGCGCGGCCACAATCAGCGCGGGCAGGGCGATGGCAAGGTCGATCGCACGTTTCAGCGCGGCGCCTTGGCCCGATTTGCCGAGCGACAGGCCGATGGCGCCGCCAAGATCGGCCGGGTTGAGGCCCGAGACCCGCATCTCCGGCAGGTCGGCCAGAACGATCACCTCGCCATAGCGTTGGCGCAGCTGCGCGGTCTGGTGCGGATCGGGAAAATAGCTCGTGGCGGCAATCTCGCCGCGGCCGGACCCCGGGATCAGGCCATAGTGCCAATGGGTGGCGAAGCGGGTCTCCAGCTTGCGGGTCATTTCCGGGGTGCTGAAGAAGTCGGTGCGCGTGCCCCAAAGACCGGTGCGGTGCAGGGCGGCGCGGGCCACCATCCGCAGGGGCGTCTGCAGCGCCACTGCGATCAGCAGGGCTGCGCCAGCCGCCAGCGTTGCCGTCCAGCTGTCATGGACCGCCGCGCCAAGAGCAAGGGTCAGCGCAAGGGCCAGCGCCGTGATCAGGGCCCTGCGCCGCAGGATTTCCTGCGCGTGCAGCCGGTCGGCGGGGTAAAGGCCGTAAAGCCAGTTCACGACCAGCATGGCCGCCCCGATCATGACCAGACCCGGCACCATTCCCGCCGCCGCGCCGGTGGCCGTAGCCACCACTATGCCAAGGGCCAAGCCCGCTGCGTCCGCAAGGGCCATGACACCGCTGCAGAGCGTCCTGCGGACTTTTGACCCGAGATGAAGCCCCAGATGACGCTCGGTGCCGGCCGCGGTCGATTTGGTCGGGGA
The DNA here is from genome assembly GCF_056403335.1 of Rhodobacter sp. P2_H5. Taxonomy (NCBI): domain Bacteria; kingdom Pseudomonadati; phylum Pseudomonadota; class Alphaproteobacteria; order Rhodobacterales; genus Rhodobacter; species Rhodobacter sp. P2_H5. The sequence continues at coordinate 83,268 of NZ_JBFUFS010000006.1, forward strand.
AGCGGCGTTCAGCGCGGCGGTGTGCAGCCCCTCGGCGCGCTGCGGCAATTCGGGATTTGCGAGCATCATGCCCCGGTCCTCCCCCCCATCGCGCAAGACCCGGCGCCTTCCGGCTGGCCATGCGGGGCGGTTTGCCACAAATGCGGCGGGTGATCTGCCGGAACGGCCGTCTCAAATCGCATTGTCATTCAAGGCTTCCTCATCTCTGGTTGAAGCGGGTTACCCCGTCTTGGAAATGTCCATCTGGCGCTCTTGCCCGGGAGCGATGGAAAGAGCCGCGTCCTCGGCGGGCACGAAGGCGATCGGGAACCGCTTCAGCCCGGTCTTCTGCAGCAACCGCAACGCCAGATAGCTCGGGACCACGCGGGCATAGCGGCGCCACAGCCGGCGCGGCTCGGTCACAAGGCGGAAGGCCCATTCCAGCCCCGCCCTTTGCAGCACCTTCGGCGCACCGGCCTTGTTGCCGCCGATGAAGTCGAACGCCGCGCCGACCCCAAGGAGTACCGGCGCGTCAAGCCTGGGGCGCATCCGCGCCATCCATTTCTCCTGCTTGGGGGTGCTCAAGCCGACCCAGACGACATCCGCCTGCGAGGCGTTGATCAGGTCGCAGACATATTCCTCCTCCGACGCCGTCAGCGGGCGAAACGGCGGAGCGAAGGCGCCCACGATATCAGTGTTCGGGAACATCCGGCGGAGCCGGAGTTCGAGTTCAAGCAGGTTCTTCGGCGTGGTCCCGTACAGGAAATGCCGCATCCCGGTCCGCAGGCCCCGCGCGAAGACCGCCTGCATCAGGTCCGGCCCATAGACCCGCCCGGCCGATTTGTGCCCGTCGCCATGCAAGGCCCAGACCAGCGGCATGCCGTCCGGGGTGACGGCCATGGCCCGGTTGTGGATGCGGCGCAGCTCGGGGTCACTCTGGCATTCGATCACGCCATGCGCGCCGCAGACGCAGACATACCCCCGGGCGCCACTGGCCACGGCGCTCGCCACCAACTGCACCGCCGATGTCAGATCAAGCGCCGAGACCGAAACGCCAAGAACATTGGTAACCGGATGCGACCGCAGGGTTTCGCCGTCCTGCAGCGCGAGAATCGGCGACCTTTCGCCCCCCAAACCCGGGTTATCCGTCTGCATCACCCACTCCCCGTCACACACACACTCTGTAAAGAAAGCTACGGTCCGGCAGGACTTCGGGGAACCTGATAGAAGGGTGGTGCCGGATACCAATGCAGCAGCACCACAGCGGAGGGGTTTCCTCCATTGGTTACCACTTTCTTAACCTTTTTATCCGATTGGAGGTGTCAGACACCTGCCGCCGCCACGCCATGCGCCGATCGGCGGACTTTACTTGAAAGGGCCAATCGCCGCCGATGGTGGTGTTTGCAAACGGGCCGTTTCCGAAGGCCGCGCGCGACGTGACGCGCAAGAGGCGTGACGCGCGGAAGGCCAGGTGTCGGAAGGCGCCCTTCTTGGTTCAGGAGATTGCACTGCCATGAATACCGAAATCCGCACGCCTCTGAAAACTCCCGCCGAAGAGCCCGCCGGACAGGGTGCCGATCTGCGTGACGCCGGTGCTCCGGCCGCCGCAGGGTCCGGCACGTCGCACCGGAGCGTCGCGCCCACGCTGATCACGCCGGTCGTGCTGTGCGGCGGCTCCGGCACCCGGCTGTGGCCCCTGTCGCGCAAGAGCTATCCCAAGCAGTTCGTGCCGCTGGTGGGCGAGGATACGCTGTTTCAGGCCTCATCCAAACGGCTGTCCGGGGCCGGGTTCACCGCGCCCCTGATCATCACGCATTCCGATTTCCGCTTCATCGTGGCCGAGCAGCTGGCCGATATCGGCATCGACCCCTCCGCCATCCTGATCGAGCCGCAAGCGCGCAACACCGCGCCAGCGGTTCTGGCGGCGGCGCTGTACCTGCAGCGCACCACGCCCGAGGCGTTGATGCTGGTGGCGCCCTCCGATCACCTGATCCCTGACAGCGCCATTTTCCGCGCGGCGGTGGAGACGGGGCGCAAGGCGGCTCAGGCGGGGCGGCTCGTCACCTTTGGCGTGCGCCCGACCCGGGTCGAAACCGGTTTTGGCTATATCGAACAGGGCCCGGTGGCCGAGGAGTTCGGGCCCGGCGTCCGCGACATCGCGCGGTTCGTGGAAAAGCCCAACGCGGTCAACGCGGCACGAATGGCGGCGGACACCCGCTTCCTGTGGAACACCGGCATCTTCCTGATGTCGGTCGAGGCGGTGATCGCGGCCTTCCAGGCCCATGCCCCGGAGCTGATCGCCCCGGTGACCGCGGCGGTGAAGGCGGCGCGCACCGACTTCGATTTCGTGCGGATCGACCCGCAGGCCTGGGCCGGCGCGCCGGATATCTCGATCGACTTTGCCATCATGGAGCATGCGACCAACCTCGCCGTCGTCCCCTTCGAGGGCGGCTGGTCGGACCTGGGCTGCTGGGATGCCGTCTGGCGCGAGACGCATCACGATGCGCGCGGGGTGGCGGTCTTTGGCGCCGCCAATGCCATCGACTGCGAGGCCACGCTGCTGCGATCGGAGGATCCTTCGGTGCAGCTGGTGGGCCTCGGCCTGAAGAACATCATCGCCGTGGCTATGCCCGACGCCGTTTTGGTGGCCGATGCCAGCCGCGCGCAGGATGTCGGCAAGGTTGTGGCCGCACTGAAGGCGCAAGGGGCGGTTCAGGCGACGCAGTTTCCCAAGGATCACCGGCCCTGGGGCTGGTTTGAATCGCTGGTGAAAGGCCCGCGCTTCCAGGTCAAGCGCATCGTGGTCCAACCCGGCGCCGCGCTAAGCCTGCAATCGCACCATCACAGGTCCGAACACTGGACCGTGGTCGAAGGCACCGCCCGCGTCACGGTGGATGACAAGGTGACCCTGCTGACCGAGAACCAGTCGGTCTATATCCCGCTCGGCGCCGTGCACCGGATGGAAAACCCCGGCAAGCTGCCCATGGTGCTGATCGAGGTGCAGACTGGTTCCTACCTCGGCGAGGATGACATCATCCGCTACGAGGACGTCTATTCCCGCTCCTGACTGCGCTGCCGGCCCCGCCTTCCGGGGCCGGCGCCGTCCGGCGCAGGGCGAAACTTGCGATGATGGTCATCAGCATCAGCCACCAGGGATCGTTCTGCGTCAGGAAATTGCTTTCGGTCAGGTTGAGCGTCAGCATGACGCCGACCATCACGTTCATCCAGGCCCAGCCGCCGCGCGGATCGGCGCAGTGCAGCACGGCGCCGTTACGGATCGCCTGAACGATCGCCATCGCGAAAAGGCCCAGGCCCACCACACCGAAGTTCAACAGCGTGTCGCGGTAGCCGTTGTGGGAATGCGGCGGCTGCCATTGCAGGATACCGGCGACCCACAGCGCCTGCTGTTTGCCCGGCGACCAGAAGGCCTGATAGCCATAGCCAAGCCAGGGCCGTTCGCGGATCCGGATATCGACCAGCGCCCAGAGCGGCACCCGGCCGGTCAGCGTGGCATCCTTGCCCAGCGATTCCAGCAGCGGCACCAGAAACAGGTCGAGCGACAGCAACAGCACCACCGTCAGTTCCAGCACCAGCAGGATCAGCACGGCGCGCGACACGCCCGACGTGCGCTGCAACAGGGCGTAAAAGCCAAAAAGCAGCACACCGATCACCACCGAGAAGATGCTCGTCGCGGAGCCGGCCTGTATCAGACAGGCAAGGCTCATCGCCAGCATGACCATCCCGCGCCGGCAGAGCAGCTTTCCGGCCTCTTTCATCAGGCCGAATGCGAGGATCACCCCGACGCAGGCCGCCCAGCCCAGAACATTCTTGTGGGTGTAGATTCCGCGCAGACCGGTGCCGTCCGGCATGAAGGCCATGGAAGGGCGCGCGACCATCAGGACCAGGCTCAGAAACAGGCTGACACCGACGACCATGGAAACCAGCGCCAGAAACTGCCGCGGCGTGAAGCGGATGGCAAAAAGGTAGGCCAGCAGGATCCCCATCAAGAGCCCGATATCCCGGCGCAGCGTGATCTTGGGCTCGATCGACCACAGGGTCGAGCTGAAGGCCAGCGCGACCAGCAGCACGATCGGAAGGGTGCGCCGCATCGCAAGCAGAAGCTGTCCGGGGAAGCGCGCCATCAGCGCGAAGGTCACCAGATAGACCGGAAGCTGCAGCAATTGCAGTTTGGACCGCTCGGCATCGCCCAGCTCACCATTCTGCACCATCAGCAGCAAGGGAAAGACCGCGCCCGAGGTCAGGAACAGCGCGAGCGCGGAGCCCCACCATTCGAACCTGCGCCAGCTGATGCGCAGCCCGGGTTGGCGCGCCGGAATGGCCCTTGCGATCATCTCGGGCGACCGATCACGCCAGACCGCGAAAGGCCAGACCGCGAAAGGCCAGACCGCGACAGGCCAAACCCCGACAGGACCGCGACCGCCGGGGCTGCACCGGATTGGCGCATGACTTTGCGCATGGCTCATCTCTCCAAGGCTACCGGCGCGCGGTCTGGCACGGCCAGCGGGTGCAAGCGGCGTGCGTAGCGGCGCTGCCGCTGAACGCCCGATTTGACCCTGCCCACCCGATCGGGTCCATCCCTCCGTTCGGCGGGGGGTGCCACCATCCGGCGCCTATTCTGCGCCGCGTTCGTCCGAAGGGCGTAGCGGCCCCGGATCCTTACACCCGATAGCCATCTTCGGCCGTTTCCCCGGCTGACGTAGACTTCTGCGGACCGTGCGGCGCGGGTCCGCACCGGTCCCGCGAGTGTCAGGTCGGTTTGGAATGTTTCAGCCAAGTGTGAATTGCGTGGCTTCTCACAGGATTTTAAAACGGATTGGCGTTTCGGCCCTGGTCTTGTGGACCTTTTCGGGCTTCAGCCAGGCGTCGCTCCGTGCCTTCGCCGGAACGCCCGTGGAGCGGGGCGATGTGCTTTATGTCTCGGTCTCCGGGGCGCCCGAGATGACGCGCGACGCCAAGGTCGATGCCGATGGCCGCATCCGCCTGCCGCTTCTGGGCGGGATCGACGTGGCCGGCGCCGATGTGGACGAGATTCAGCGCCGGATCGAAACGGCGCTGGTGGCGCGCGATATCGTGCTGTCGCCCGTGGTTCTGGTCGAGGTTTCCACCTATCGCCCGGTCTATGTCGGCGGCGCGGTGCGGACCAGTGGCGAGGCGCCATTTCAGCCGGGCCTGACAGTGCGTCAGGCGATTATCGCCGCCGGGGGGCTTTCCCTGGTGCCGGGTGACAAGACCGCCGATGTCGGACAGGTGATGGAATTGCTGGCCCGGCGTCAGGCGACCGAGCAGAGCCTGACGCAAAGCGACAGCGAGATCGCCCGGCTGAAAGCGCAACTCGCCCCCTACGCCCTCTCGCCGCAGGGGCAGCCCGGCCCGGTGCAACCCCCTGCCGCGCCGGCGCAGGATGTGCCGCCCCGGCCCTCGCAGGCGGGCCTTGACCGGCCGGCGGCGAAAGCGCCGGACGCCGGAGATTTCGCCTCGGTTGACCAAGATCTGCTCGGGGCCCTTGATGTGCAGCGCCAGTCGCGGCGCGCCTATGCGGAAACCGCGGTGACCCTGGTGCAGCTGGAACTCGACGTGCTGACCCAGCAATCGGAACTGCAGAAGAAAGAGCGCGACCTGCAGCATAAGGAGGTCGAAAGCACGCGCGTGATGGTGGACAAGGGTCTGGTGCCCCTGCCGCGGCTGACCGACCTGCAGCGCGAGGAATCGCGGATTTCCCGCGATCTGCTGGAGAATTTCGCCTTCGCCGCCCGCGCCCGTCAGGATATCGAGCGCATCCGTCAGGACACCGCGGCGGCGGATGCCGAGGCCCGGATCAAGGTGCTGGAGGAATACCGCAAGGCGCTGCAGGACCACGCGGCGCTGCAGGCCGAACTCGACATCATCGACGGGCATCTGCTGGCGGTCGGACAGGTCTCAACCGCCAAGGACGGCATCTCTGACGCCGAACCCCTTCTCGTGATCCATCGTCGTGTCGCGGGCGCCTCCTCCGAGCTGACCGTGACCATGGAGACGGATCTGCAGCCCGGCGATGTCCTTGACGTCAAACTGCCCGACCTCCCCCGCGACTGACCGAGACAGGAGATCCGCAATGGCCGAGCTGTCCTTCAGCGTCATCATCAACAACTACAACTATGGGGCATTTCTGCCGAAGGCGATTCAAAGTGCGCTGGACCAGACTGGCGTGCCGGTGGAGGTCATTGTGGTGGATGACGGTTCGACGGATTCCTCGCGCGAGGTGATCAGCGAATTTGGCGACCGTATCATTCCGGTATTGCAGGAGAACGCCGGTCAGGCCGCCGCGATCAACGCCGGCGTGCATCAGGCCCGGGGCGACATCCTGAGTTTTCTGGATGCCGATGACTGGTGGCTGCCCGGCAAGCTGGCGGCGATCTCCGCGGCCTTCGCCGGCAACCCGGCGGCCGGGCTGGCCTATCACCGCCTGCAGCCCATCCTGCAGGACGGCACCCATGCCTTTCGCGCGATCCCGCGCAGTCTGTGCAATGGAAATCTGGCGCCGCTGATGGCCGCCACCGGGGGGCGCTGGCCCTTTCCGATGACCTCGGCGGTTTCGGTGCGGCGCGCGGCCTGGGATCAGGCCGGCGAGATCCCGCGCAGCTTTCGCATCTCGGCGGATGCCTGGCTGGTCGGGATCTATCCCTTCCTGGCCCCGGTGATCGGGCTGCCCGAGGTGCTGGGCTATTACCGCATCCATGCCAATCAATGGTACCGGGCCAAGGATGAGGCCGCCATGCTGAAAAAGCGGATGGAGCACTGGAAGGCGACGGTGGCCGTGACCGACCGCTTCCTGCGCTTCAACGAACTGCCGTGGAGCGTGAGCCTGGATGACCACCACCCCTATCAGATCGCGCGGGCCCGGCTTCACGGGGCGGATCTGGCCACACGGGCGCGGTTGCTGCTGCACGGCCTGCGCGACAATGGCGAGCCGAACCTGCTGCGCCGCGCCCGCGACACCCTGCGCGAGGTGAGCCAGATTTCCGGCGGCGGCATGGTGGGTGCCCCCGCGAATGACGCGCCATGAAGGTGCTTCTGATCGGGTCAGAGCCGGCCGATTACACCATCGCCTACGCCAACAGCGTGGCGACCCGCGCCTCGGTGAGTCTGGTTCTGCCGAAGAGCCGCTTGGCCGCGCTGGCGCCCTGGCTGGATCCGGCGATCGACGTGCGGCCCATCGACTGGCCACGCCACCGCAGCCTGGCCAATCCGGCCTTTCTGTGGCGCCTGACCCGCCTCATCCGCCAGCTGAAACCCGACCTCGTGCATGTGCTCAGCAACACCGTCCTCTGGATGAACCTCGCGGTGCCGTTCTGGCGCGGGCGCCCCCTTGTCACCACGGTGCATGATGTGCGCCTGCACCCCGGCGACCGCGACACTGCAACCTTGCCGGGCTGGAGCCCGCGTCTGATGGCGCGACAGTCGCCCGACCTCGTGGTGCATGGCGCGGCGTTGCGGCGCGATGCCATCGCGCATTTCGGCAAGCCGGAGGCGCGCGTTCAGGTCCTGCCGCACCCGGCGATCCGCCGCTATGCCGACCTCGCCCGGGCCGAGGGTCTGCGGCGGACCGAAAGCAAGGACACCTTCACCGTGCTGCTCTTTGGCCGGATCTTCGCCTACAAGGGGCTCGATCAGCTGATCCAAGCCGAAAAGCTGCTGGGCAACAGCATTCCGGGCCTGCGGATCGTGGTGGCCGGGCGGGGCGACGACCCCATGGCGCTTTCCGCGTCGATGGGGGACCCGGCGCGGTACGATATCCGGCACCGCTTCATCGAGGACCGCGAGGTTGCGCAGCTGTTTCTGGACGCCGATCTGATCGTCCTGCCCTACCGCGAGGCCTCGCAAAGCGGGGTGATCCCGGTTGCAGCGACCTTCGGCAAGCCTGTGGTGGTGACCGATGTCGGCGAATTGCGCGACACGGTGGTGCCGCATGGACTGGGCCTCGTCGTGCCGCCCGGCGACCCTGCGGAACTGGCCCGGGCCATCGCCAGGATGGCCGGCGATCCCGAACTGCGGCGTCACTGCGGCGAAAACGCCAGCCTTTGGGCGGAGCGGGTGACCGGACCCGGCGCCGTGGGCGCCCATGCGGTCTCGATCTACACGCATATCCTCCAAAGGGCCTAGTCCGGCGCGCCAAACGGATGGTTCGCGCAAACGGAGGGTCAGATTGTAACTGCACTGCTCCTGCCGGACATTTGAGGTGAGTGGAGACGACCTTTTCGGGTGAAAGCATATGGACGGAGCAGTCAGAGCGTCGAAGCCCGTTTCTCGTGTAAGACATTATGTTGCTGGCGGTACCGAACACGGGGGAGGAATCGGCCGGCTGATAAGTTATATTCTTGAAGCGCGCAGCCTGAGTGACCACCGCGTGACCGACACCCGCGGTCCGCGGTGGGACAGGCTGCGCTCTCCGCTCATCCTTTTGGGTGCGCTTGCCGCCATGGCGGGCGACCGGGTTTTCGCGCCGGACCGCGTGCATCACATCCATATCGCCGGGCGCGGCAGCACGGCGCGCAAGCTGATCCTGGGCGGGTTGGCGCGTGGGCTTGGCTGCTCCCATGTCATCCATCTGCATGATTTCGACTACGCCGCCGATTTTGTGCGGCGGCCCGATTGGCAGAAACGCGCGATCCGCCGGCTGTTCCGCGGCGCTGACGCCGTCATCGCCCTGGGCAACCGCGACCGCGACACCGTGGTGGACCTGTTGCAGGTTCCCTACGACCGGGTGCGGGTTCTGCACAATGCGGTCCCCGACCCCAAGCGCCACCCCGATGCGCCCGACCGCTCTGATGCCCCGGCCGCGGACAGTGACCCTGTCGTCATCGTCTTCCTCGGCCAGCTTGGCCCGCGCAAGGGCGTCCCCGAACTGTTGCAGGCGCTGGCGCATCCGGTGTTGAAGGATCTGCCCTGGCGGGCGGTTCTGGCCGGCGACGGGCCGGTCGAAAACTACCGCGTCAAGGCCACCCATCTGGGCCTGTCCAACCGGGTCACCCTGACCGGCTGGCTTGGCAAGGATCAGACCCGCCAGTTGTGCGAGGGCGCCGATATCCTCGTGCTGCCGTCGCATGGCGAAGGCATGGCCATGGCGGTGCTGGAAGGTCTGGCCCATGCGCTGGCCGTCGTGACAACCCCGGTCGGCGCGCATGAAGAGGTCCTGACCGATGGCGAAACCGGCGTCTTCGTCCCGGTGGGCGACGCGCGGACCCTGGCCAATACCCTGGCCTATCTGGTGACGCATCCGAAGGAGCGTCGGAAGATCGCGGCGGCCGGGCGGGCGCATTACCTCTCTGCGCTGAGCATCGAGGCCTACATGGCCAAGCTGGATGCCTTCCACCGTGCGCTCAACCCGGGCGTGCAAGCCGCCCTGCAAGCCGAAACAGGTGCCCCGTGAACCAGTTGAACCGTTACCGCCCAGCCCAGCTGGAGTTTTCCGCCCCGGAGCCCGCCGAAGTGCGGGAATCCGATCTGGATCTGACGATGATCGTGCGGCTGATCCGGCGCCGCATCTGGTTCATCGCCATTCTCACGGTGACGCTGACCCTTCTGGCGTTGCCCCTGATCATGATGCTGAAGACGGTCTACAAGGCCGAGGCCCGGTTTCTGATCCAGCAGCCGATTTCGCCGGACGCGGCCGGGGCCAAGTCCGCCTTCAACCTGGAAGACGAGATCCAGCGCGTCAGCGCGCGCGCCGTCGCCGATCGCGTCGTGGCCAGCTTCGACCTCGCCAGCCGGCCGGAGTTCAACCGCGAGCTGCAGCCCGTCTCGTCCCTCAGCAAGCTGATGTCCGGGATCAAGGCCATGGTCCCCGGAAGGGAAGCCGTCCAGCCGACAGCCAAGCCCGATGCCGCGCAGTCCGTGATCGCGGCGTTCTATGATCGGCTCAGCGTCTCGCGCCAGGCCGACAGCATCATGCAGATCAGCTTCACCTCGATGGACCCGCAGCTGGCCGCCGATGTGCCCAATGCGATGATGGACGCCTATGTCGCGGACCGCAAAGCGTTTCACGAGGCCCGCATCGAGGAGGCCCTGACCCTCGTCGAGGCCCGGCTTGCGGCGCAACAGGCCCTGGTGGACAAGGCCGCCGCGACCGTCAGCGAGTTCCAGAAGCAGAACGGCGTCACCTCGGCTGGCCATGGCGTGGATCTTCAGACCAACCAGCTGGCCCTGCTCAACGCGCAGCAGGCCGATCTGCGCAAACGCCGGTCTGAACTGGAATCGAACATCTCGGCGGTCGAGGCCGCGCTGTCCGGCAATGGGCCGCCCCCCTTGAACGAGACCGAGGCCCTGATCCAGCTACGCCAGTCGCTGCAGCAAGAGCAGAACGAACTCACCCGGCTCCGCACCCGGTTTGGCGACGGCTTTGCCGGGGTGCAGACCCAGCGGGCCCGGATCACCAGCCTGGAAGAGGCCATCCAGAAGGAACTGAAGGCCTGGGGCCTGTCGATGCGGGCGCAGCTTGCGCAGCTCGGCACCGAGGAATCCCAGCTTGCCGCCAGCGATACGGCTGCCCAGGGCGCCCTGTCCAAAACCTCGATCGCCGAATTGCAGCTGGCCGATCTGGTTCGGCGCGCCGGGATCCAGACCCAGATCCTGGAAGGGATCGAGGCCGAGAAGACCCAGCTTGATGGTCTGCGCAAACAGCCGGTCTTCGATCTGGAATTGCTGACCCCGGCCACCAGACCGCTCTGGCCCGAGGGTCATGGCAAGAAGATTTACCTCGTGCTGGCGTTCCTGGCCTCGGCCGTTCTGGCGGTCACCCTGGCCGGCATCGGCGAGCTGACCGACCGCACCGTGCACAGCCATCAGCAATTGGCGGGCGAGCCGGGACTGGTGCCGATCGGGATGCTGCCCGCCTCGGGCCGGCGTCAGCCGGACCAGAACCTCGGTGAGGCGCATTACAAACCGGACAGCCAGTTGAAGGAAGCCCTGCGCGGCACCGTGCTGGCGATGGAGAACGAGAATGGCGGCGTGGTGCCCGGCAGCCTTATGATCACCACCTCCCGGCCCGGCGAAGGCGTCTCCTTCGTCGCAAACGGGCTGGCGCATGAACTGGTGGAAGGCGGCCACAATGTGCTGATCGTCGATGCTGTGACCCCGCCCGACCGGCTGCGGCTGCTCCGCCAGCCGACCGGCCGTCCGGGTCTGGCCGAGTATCTGCGCCATGAAATGCCCTTGGCCGAACTGGTCGCCGATCTGGACTGCAAGGGCCTGCACATCCTGGAGCGCGGCAATGGTCCGCTTACCCCGCTGACCGACGCCGAGCGGATCGAGCATATCCTCGATTACGGCGCTGCCTTCGGCCTGCTGGTCATCTTCGTGTGCCCGCCGGTGTTGAACAACACCTCGGCCATGCGGATCGCGGCCGTGGTGCAGCGGGTCATTCTGGTGATCGGCTGGGGGGCGACCCCGCGCGACAGCGTTGTGCTGACCGCGCAGCGCCTGCGCGCCGGCCATGTCGACCGCGTGCTGACGCTGTTGAACCGGGTCCATCCCAAACGTCACGCGCTTTATCCCTATCGCGACGCCCCGGCATTTTCGGTCCAGTCCGCCGCCGCGGGCTGGTGAGAACGTCCCGCAGGCCGGGTCAATTTCGACGGATCAATTTCCACGGAGGCCGGGTCTGCCACCGCGATGCCTCTGGCGCAATCACACAACAGGAAGCCTTCGTTCAGGAGAGAGAAGATGAGGAAAACAGCTCTGGTTCTTGGTGCCGGTGGATTTATCGGGGGCCATTTGGTGAAGCGGCTGAAGCGTGACGGGATGTACGTCCGCGGTGTCGATCTGAAGCACAATGAATTTTCCAAAAGCCCGGCCGATGATTTTGTGATCGGCGATCTGCGCGAACAATCCGTGGTGCGCACGGTGATCGACCAGCGCTTTGACGAGGTGTACCAGCTGGCCGCCGACATGGGCGGCGCCGGCTACATCTTCACCGGGGAAAACGACGCGGACATCATGCACAACTCCGCGACGATCAACCTCAATGTGCTGGATGCCTGCCGGCAAAAGGGGGTGGGGCGGATCTTCTATTCCTCCTCGGCCTGCATGTATCCCGAACACAACCAGCTCGATCCCGACAATCCCAATTGCGAGGAATCCAGCGCCTATCCCGCCAACCCCGACAGCGAATACGGCTGGGAGAAGCTTTTTTCCGAACGCCTCTACTTCGCCTATGCCCGCAACTACGGGATGGATTGCCACGTCGCGCGCTATCACAACATCTTCGGCCCCGAGGGCACCTGGCGCGGCGGCAAGGAAAAGGCCCCCGCAGCCCTGTGCCGCAAGGTCGCCGAGACGCCGGACGGTGGGAAGATTCAGGTCTGGGGTGATGGGCTGCAAACCCGGTCCTTCCTTTACATCGACGAATGCATCGAGGGGACGATCCGGCTTTTGCGCTCCGACTTCGCCGGGCCGGTTAACATCGGGTCGACCGAGATGATCTCGATCAACGATCTCGCCCGTTTGATCATCAGCCTGTCCGGCAAGAAAATCACGATCGAGAACATCCCCGGCTTCCAGGGCGTGCGCGGTCGCAATTCCGACAACCGGCTGATCCGCAAGGCCCTTGGCTGGGCGCCGTCGCAGCCTTTGAAGGCGGGCCTGGAAAAGACGCTGGGTTGGATTTCCGAACGTCAACGTGAGAAGGAATTTGCCTGACCAGCGTCTGGTCAGTCCCGGGTAAAGTCCTTTTCACTGCGGGAGCGGGCATGCCTCTGACGGGGCTGTGTCCGCTCCTTGCCATTTGAAGCCGACGCGCCCCCCAAAAGCAAATTGAACACCAAAGCGTGAGCGGCGTAACGCGCCGCTCCATCCCGCGAAGTGCCTTTCCGAGACCGGGATCAAACCCCGGCGACGGCAGTGGGCGCGAAAGCGGTGCCTTCTGCCGGGAACACCAACCCGCCCGACCGACGCGCCTGCCGCGCCAACGGGCCCAACCCGGAGACCAGGCCCATGCCGCTGACCCGCCGTTCCGCCCTGACCGCCCTGACGCTTGGCATCACGGGCTTGCGCCTTGCGCTGACGGGCAAGCCCGCCCATGCGGGCGAGAGCTTTGCCGTCACCCACAGCGATGCCGAATGGCGCCGGTTGCTGAAGCCGGCCCAATACAGGGTCCTGCGCCAGCAAAGCACCGAACGCCCCTTCACCAGCCCGTTGCTCGACGAGCATCGCGCCGGCGCCTTCGCCTGTGCCGGCTGCGATCTGCCGCTGTTCTCCGCCGCCACCAAGTTTGACAGCGGCACCGGTTGGCCCAGCTTCTGGCAGCCGCGGACGGGCGCCGTGGCCACTTCCGAGGATCACGCCCTCCTGTCCGCCCGGACCGAGGTGCATTGCAGCCGCTGTGGCGGGCACCTCGGCCATGTCTTCACCGACGGGCCGAAGCCGACCGGGCTGCGCTACTGCATGAACGGGGTCGCGCTGACCTTCCACGCCGCCGCGGCCTGAACCGAAAAGCCAAAGGATATCCCCATGCTCTTGCTGTTGCTCGCCTATCTCGGCGGCGTTCTGACCATCGTCAGCCCCTGCATCCTGCCCGTCCTGCCTTTTGTCTTTGCCCGGACCGGCCAATCCTTCCTGAAAAGCACCCTGCCCATGCTGGTGGGGATGGCGGCGACCTTTGCCGCCGTGGCCTCGCTTGCTGCCATCGGCGGCGGCTGGGCGGTGGCGGCCAACCAGTATGGCCGGGGTCTCGCCCTTGTGGTGCTGGCCGGTTTCGGCCTGATCCTGCTGTTCCCGGCTTTGGCGGACAAGGTCACGCGGCCCGTGGTGGCTCTGGGCGCCCGGCTGTCGGACCGGGCGGATCGTGAAAGCCGCTCGGGCGGGTCCACTGTGGCGGTCTCGTTGCTGCTGGGTGTTGCCACCGGGCTCTTGTGGGCGCCCTGCGCCGGACCGGTGCTGGGGCTGATCCTGACCGGCGCCGCACTGCATGGGGCCAACCTTGGCACCAGCCTGCTGCTTCTGGCCTATGCGCTGGGCGCTGCCACCTCGCTGGCGCTGGCGCTTCTGGTTGGCGGGCGGATGTTCCGGGCAATGAAGAACGCGCTTGGCGCGGGGATCGTCCTGCGCCGCGGTCTGGGGCTGGCGGTTGTCGCAGCCTCGGTCGCCATTGGCCTTGGGGTCGACACGAAGCTCTTGGCGCAAGGCCCCTATGCCAGCACCAACGCCTTGGAGCAGGGCCTTCTGGATCATCTGACCCGCTCCAATGCGGCCGCGATGCCGGAGGGCAGCAGCCGCCTGATCGAAGAAACCCCGGCCAGCGCCCAGCCGCGCCCGGTGGCAAGGCTGATCGACATCACGGCGCAGAAGGCCGATCTTGACCTTCCCCTGCTGCAGGCCAAGTTCGACCTGCCGGTGGAAGACACGGTGCCCGACCTCAAGGGCGCGGTGCAATGGCTGAACTCCAAGCCCCTGTCGCTGGATCAGCTGAAGGGCAAGGTCGTCCTGATCGACTTCTGGACCTTTGGCTGCATCAACTGCCTGCACACCCTGCCGCATGTGAAGGAATGGGCCGCGAAATATGCCGACAAGGGCCTGGTGGTGATCGGCGTCCACTCGCCCGAGTTCGCCTATGAGAAGAACCCGGCGAATGTGAAGAAGGCCGTGGCCGACCTGGGGGTGACCTTCCCGGTGGCGCTGGACAACGACTTCATCATCTGGCGCCAGTTCTCCAACCAATACTGGCCTGCGACCTATTTCATCGATGCCGAGGGCCATGTCCGTTACCACCACTTCGGCGAAGGCGCCTATGAAGAATCCGAACTGGTGATCCAGCAACTTCTGGCCGAGGCCGACAAGGCCGGTCTCTGACCCTGTGCCGCGTGCCGGACCGCTGCGCAGGGCGGCCCGGCACCCTCCCCCCTCGCTTCTGAAAGGAACGACCATGACACCAATCGCACACAAGACCCCCCGCCGTGGCAGGACGCTGACGGCCCTGGCCCTGGCCGCCACGCTGGGCAGTGCCTGGCTTTTGCCGGCCAGCCCCGGCTTTGCGGGGGAAGGTCTGGCCATCCCGGCGCCCGTCCTTGACGAGGCGGCCAAGTCCGGTACCGAAACCGCTGTCTTTGCCGGCGGGTGTTTCTGGGGCGTGCAGGGCGTGTTCCAGCATGTGAAGGGCGTGATCAGCGCCACCTCGGGCTATGCCGGCGGCAGCAAGGCCAACCCGAGCTATGACGAGGTCAGCTCCGGCACCACCGGCCATACCGAAGCGGTCAAGATCGTCTATGACCCGTCCAAAGTCACCTATGGCCATCTCTTGCAGATCTTCTTCTCGGTGGCGGCGGATCCGACGACGCTCAACTACCAGGGGCCGGACCATGGCACACAGTACCGCTCGGCGATCTTCCCGGCCAATGGCGAGCAGGCACGCCTGGCCCAGGCCTATATCGCGCAGCTGGACGCGGCCAAAGTCTTCCGCCGCCCGATCGTGACCGGGGTGGAACCCGCCGCGAAATTCTTCCGGGCCGAGGACGCGCATCAGGACTTTCTCGCGCTCCATCCGACCTATGGGTATATTGTGGTAAACGACCTGCCGAAAATCGAGGATTTACAAACATACTTCCCCGGTGACTATCGCGCGAAGCCTGTACTGGTTATGAACTGAGGCATTCGCCAAATCCTTTCGACAAGCTTCGAACCCACGATGCCAGGCAAACCGGGCCTCGTGGGTATTCCGGGAAATGACCGCGGTCGGCACAGCAGCTGGGTGACCTGTAAACCAATGGAAATGCACCAGATCAAATACTTTCTGGCCGTGACGCGGACGCTGAATTTCACCCGCGCCGCCGATCAGTGCAACGTGACCCAGCCGGCGCTGACCCGCGCCATCCAGAAGCTGGAAGATGAATTCGGCAGCCCGCTGTTCAACCGCGAACGTGCGCTGACCCACCTGACCGAACTGGGCCGCCGGGTGCTGCCCCATCTGGAGCAGACCTACGAGGCGGCCGAGGCCGCGACCTCGCTTGCCATCAGCATTGGCCGGGCCGAGGTGGTGCCTTTGGTGATCGGCGTGGCCAATGGCCTCGGTTCGGCCGTTCTGGACGAGACGCTTGCGGCAGTGGCCAAGATGCTGCCAGCGCTGACCATCGACCTGCGCAGCGGCACCAGCGAAGAGCTGGTGGAACAATCGCTGAAAGGCGGCATCGACCTTTTGATCATCGCCCAGCCCGACAAGCCGCACGAGCGGCTGGAAAGCTGGCCCCTCTACCTGCAACGCTATGAAATGGCACTCCGCACCGGCGACCGGCTGGCCTCTGGCGGGCCGATCTGCCTCGCCGAAGTGGCGGGTGAGCCCTGGATCGACTGCAACGACGATGGTACCGCGCAATGGCGCAGCGTCACGGGCATGATGGGGCTGGCGCCCGCCTTCCGCCACCGGGTGGAAAACTGCGACCAGGCCCTGCGTCTGATCGCGCTGGGGCTTGGCCCTGCCATCGTGCCGGCGGGCACCTGCGGCCCGGGGGTTTCCACCGTACGGTTCAAGGATTGCGAGCTTTATCTGAAGGTGGTGCTGAGTGCCGTGGCCGGGCGCCGGCGCGGACCCGCCGCAGAAGCCTTCCTGCGCGCCGCCCGCGCCCGCGACTGGCAGGCCGGGCTGCCGGATGCGGCGGATCAGGCCGGTTTGCCCATGATCGACAAGGCCACCAGGACATCGGCAGGCTCGGCCCGGTGACGGAAATCCGGGTCGACGAAGGCCAGATGCACCTGCCGCGCGCGGTCTAGCAGAAAGGTCGCCGGGGCGGGCAGAAAGCCGTTGTGGGTGCCGTAAGCCTCGGCCAGATCGAAGCCGCCGTCCAGAAACTCCTGCAGCAGCGCAGGGCCAGCCGGAAAGGCCAGGCCATAGCGCAGCGCCACGCCAAGGTCGGGGTCGCAGAGCACGGTCACCCCGGGCCCGGCAATCGCGGCCAGGGCCTTCAGCTTGCCCCCGGTTTCCGGCGTCACGATGATCAGCCGCCCCCCGGCGGCCGTCAGGTCATCCCGACGTTCCGACCAGGCACCGACCTCTTCGCGGCAATAGGGACACCAGCTGCCGCGGTTGAAGCTGAGGACCGCCGGCCCTTCGGCCAGAAGGTCGCTGAGCCGGTGCAGCACGCCGTTCGCATCCGGCAGGGCGAAATCAGGGGCCAGATCACCGACCCGCGGCGCCCCCGCCATCGCATCCGAGGCCTTCAGCCGCGCGATCATCGCATCGTAGCTCGCAAGCCATTTGCCGGGACGGTTGCGGCAAACTTCTAGACGCGCGGCAAGGGAAACTGGGTTTTTCATCCCGCCACCATCGCGCAAAACCTTCCGCACTTAAAGAGCAAGGCTGGCATGGGTTCCATACATCCCCGGCATGGAGCGGCTCGGGTTCATAGCCTCCGGGCATTGAAAGCATTGGCAGGTGGCATTTCCCCTTTTGGCCCGGCTGGGTCACCCTCACTGCAATCGGTCCGCAAAAGGATCGGTTCGACCCTGACGGAACCCCGCCAATACCGGCGACGCCCGCAACCTATGGAGACTTCCGATGACCCGTTTCATGCTCGCTCTTGCAATGGCCACCGCTTTGACCGCGCCCGCCTTTGCCGACACCGCCGCAAAGGACATCAGCTGCAGCGCCTTCACCAAGATGGGCCATGACAAGAAGGTCGCCGCCCTCAACACCGCGATGATGGCGGGCGATGCGATGATGGGCGCCGATGCGATGAAATCCGGCGATGCGATGAAATCCGATGACGCGATGAAGTCGGGCGATGCGATGAAGACCGATGACGCGATGAAGTCGGGCGATGCGATGGCTTCGGGCGACGCCATGAAGACCGATGACGCAATGAAGTCGGGCGATGCCATGGCCTCCGGCGATGCGATGAAGACCGATGATGCAATGAAGGCTGGCGACGCGATGGCGATGAGCCCGGAAGAATCTATGGCCGCCGTGGAAAAGACCTGCGCCGCCCATCCCAAGATGATGGTCTCGGAAGCCCTGCACCCCAAGAAATAATCTGACGCGGGCACCGGTCCCTGGCCCGGTGCCCGCCCAGTCCCTTCAACATGAATAGGACGGTCAAGATGCACATCACCAAACCCATGGACATGCCGACCGCCTCTGCGCCCGTCGGTGGCGATGTTGTCGATCGGCATCGCCTTTCGACCCGGCTCTGGCATTGGACCAACGTCGTCACCCTGGTGATCATGCTGATGAGCGGGCTGATGATCTTCAACGCGCATCCCCGGCTTTACTGGGGCAAATACGGCGCAAATCCCGACCATGCCTGGCTGCAGATCGGGGCCACACAGGACGACACCGGATATCTGCGCATCGGCTCCGTAACCATTGCCACCACCGGCGTGCTGGGGCATTGGACCGATGCCGAAGGGACGGCCCACAACCGCGCCATTCCCTATTGGGCGACCCTGCCGCAGACCTATAACCTGGCACTGGCCCGGCGCTGGCATCTGACCTTTGCCTGGGTTTTTGCCGTGGGTATCGCGGCCTATCTGGTCCGCAGCCTCAGCAACCGCCACCTGCAGCGCGACCTTCTGCCCACGGCGGAAGAGGTGAAGCCGGCGCATGTCTGGACCGACATCAAGCATCACGCCACGCTGAACTTCCCCAAGGGCGAGGCGGCCCGGCGCTACAACGTGCTGCAGAAATTTGCCTATCTGTCGGTGCTGATCGTCCTGATCCCCGGTATGGTCCTGACCGGTTTCACCATGTCGCCCGGCCTCGATGCCTCGGAATCCTGGCTTCTGGTGCTTTTCGGCGGCCGGCAATCGGCGCGCTCGCTGCACTTCATCTTTGCCTTCGGCATCGTGCTTTTCATTCTGGTCCATCTTCTGATGGTCGTCCTGGCCGGCCCCATCAACGAGATCCGCTCGATGATCACCGGCCGCTACCGTCTGCCCGAGGAGAAATGACCATGGCCCCGCTTCTGACCCGCCGCACGGTCCTGACCGGCCTCGGCTTCGCCCCGATCATCGGCGGCACGGCGGGGCTGATCCTCAGCCCGTCGTTCCGCGACCTCGTCCTCAGCAGCGGCGAGAAGCTGTCCTATCGGACCCACCGTCTGATCGGCCGCAACTCGCTGGCGCCCGAGTTCACCGAGGCCGACCTTTCGCCAGACTTCCGCACCAACGGCAATACGATGCCCGCGTCGGACGACTACCAGCGCCATTTGGACAGCGAATTTGCCAATTGGCAGCTGCAGGTCGATGGTCTGGTTGCCACGCCCGCCAGCTTCTCGCTGGCCGCGCTGAAGGCGATGCCGGCGCGCACCCAGATCACCCGCCACGACTGCGTGGAAGGGTGGAGCGCGATCGGCAAATGGACCGGCGTGCCGCTGGGCGCGGTTCTGGCGCAGGTCAATCTTCTGCCCACCGCGCGCTATCTGGTGCTGCATTGCGCCGACGATTTCGGTGGAGACGCCTATTACGAAAGCATCGACCTGGTGGATGCCTTCCACCCGCAGACCCTGCTGGCCTATGCGATGAATGATGCGCCCTTGTCGGTTGGCCACGGCGCGCCCCTGCGTCTGCGGGTCGAACGGCAGCTTGGCTACAAACAGGCCAAATACATCATGCGGATCGAGGCCCGCGCCGAACTGGCCGGCGTCGGCCTCGGCAAGGGCGGCTTCTGGGAGGACCAGATCGGCTATGACTGGTACGCCGGAATCTAGCCGCCCCGCCCATTCAACTCCCTGATGAACAACGCCCTGCGGCATGACCTGCCGCAGGGCGTTTTCTTGCTTTGCTGAAATCAGGAGCGAAGAGACCGGTCGCAATGAGGATCTGCCCGTTTCGCAGGCGATTCCGCCGCTTCAGGATATTTGTATTTGTCCACTAAAATTAGTTGTATTTATCCATCATCGGTCCTAGCGTAACCCAACATTAAAGGCGGCCAAGAGTCGCGCCGGCGATGGGAGCCACTCGTGAAAAAGCCAAAGGAGGCCGTTTCTGCGGCCACGGCCAGTCATGTTGACCATGTCGATCTGGACGTTCTGGAGAATGTCCTGAGCTTCTACATCCGCGTCATCGACACCTCGGTGTCGCGCGACCTGGATGCGCGGCTGGCCAATCTGGAGGTGGCAAAGGGCAAGGGCAAGATCACGGCGCTGCTGCTGATCGACAGCCATCCCGGCATCCGCCCCTCGGTCGTGGCGGAGCTGGCCTTCCGCGACCGTTCGGCCATGGGGCGCATTCTGGACACGCTGGAACATCAGGGCCTGATTTTCCGGCAGACCTCGGTCGAGGACAGCCGGGCGCAGGAGCTTTACATCACCCCGAAAGGGGCGGCGCTGGCGGTCAAGGTGCGCACCATCGCGGTGCAGCAATCGGAAGACTTCTTCGACCGGATCATCCCGCGCGATGAGCAGGCGGTGATGATCGACATTCTGAAGCGGGCCTATGCCCGCCTGCGTGAGGTGAAGCCATGAGCGGGAAACCGGTGGCCCTGATCTCGGGAGCGAGCCGTGGCATCGGCGCTGCGGTGGCGGAATGGCTTGCGGGCCATGGCTGGGATGTCTCGCTGGGGATGCGGCATCCCGAACGGCCCGGCTGGGCCGGTTCGGAGGTGCATCTGCACCGCTATGACGCGACTGACCCGGCGTCGCAGGATGCCTGGGTGACCGCCGCTCTGACGCGGTTCGGCCGGATTGACGCGGTGGTGGCCAATGCCGGGGTGATGATCCCGAAATCGGTGATCGAGGCGACCGACGAGGATATGCAGACCCTGATGGAGGTCAACGTCCTCGCCCCACGCCGGTTGGCGCAGGCGGCCTGGCCGGCGCTGATGGCCTCGGGGCAGGGCAGGGTGGTGATCCTCGCCTCGCTGTCGGGCAAAAGGGTGAAATCCTCCACCGCGGGCAGCTATTCCCTGTCGAAATTCGCCGCCGTGGCCCTCGCCCATGCCCTGCGGCACGAAGGCTTCGCCCATGGCATCCGCGCCACCGCCGTCTGCCCGGGGTTTGTGGCGACCGACATGAGCGCCGCCATCTCCGCCATGCCGCAGGACAAGATGACCGATCCGAAGGACCTCGCCCGGATCATCGCGATGATCCTGGAACTGCCGAACGAATCCAGCGTCGCTGAGTTCGCGGTGAACTGCCAGCTTGAGGAGAGCTTCTGAATGCCCGGCCCCTATGTCGTTCCCGTTCATGGCGATGCGGATCTGCCGCGCGAGGTGGATGTCGTCGTCATCGGCGGCGGGATCATCGGCTCTTCGACCGCACTGGAACTGGCCGAAAGCGGGCTTCGGGTGGCGCTGTGCGAAAAGGGCGGGATCGGTCACGAGCAATCCAGTCGCAACTGGGGCTGGGTGCGCATCTCGCGCCGCGACCCGCGCGAAGTGCCCCTGATGGCCGAGGCTTTGCGGATCTGGTCGGGCCTTGATGCCAGGATCGGGCGCGATACCGGCTACAAGCGCAGCGGCATCATCTTCACCTGCGCCGACGACCTGCAATATGCCCAGCACGAGTCGTGGAACCGCAACCTCGATGGCTATCAGCTGGAAAGCCGGATGCTCAGCGCCAAGGAATTTGGCGAGAAGTTCCCCAATGCCAACATCAAGCTGAAGGGCGCGCTTTTTACCGCCGCCGATGGCCGGGCAGAGCCGCAAAAGGCCGCCCCCGCGATTGCCGAGGCCGCCCGTGACAAGGGCGCCCATGTGCTGACCCAATGCGCGGTGCGCGGCATTGAAACCTCGCGCGGGGCGGTCAGCGGCGTGGTGACCGAACGCGGGCCCATCGCCTGCAAGGCGGTTGTTCTGGCGGGCGGGGCCTGGTCGAGCCTGTTTTCCGGCAACCTCGGGATCAACTTTCCGCAGCTGAAGGTGATGAACTCGGTCATCCGCACCAAGCCTTTGGAGGGCGGCCCGGAAGAGGCGATCTGGCACAAGGATTTCGCGATCCGCAAGCGGCAGGACGGCGGCTATACCATCGCTTCGGGGCATGAAAACGTCGTGGACATCGTGCCCGCCTCCTTCCGTCAGGCGCTGGCCTTCCTGCCAGCTCTGCGCAAAGAATGGCGATCGCTCAACTTCCGTCTTGGTCTGCGTTTTCTGGATGAAGCGCGGCTGGCGCGGCGCTGGAGCTTGGATGAGCCGAGCCCCTTTGAATACAACCGCGTCCTTGACCCGGTGCCGAGCAAGGCGCTGTCCGACAAGGCGATGCGCGCCGCGATCAAGGCCTTTCCCGCCCTCGCCGCCGCGGAAATCGCCCAGCGCTGGGCAGGCTACATCGACGTGACGCCCGATGCCGTGCCGGTGATGTCGCCCATCGACCGCATCCCCGGTTTCTTTCTGGCCTCGGGCTTTTCAGGCCACGGCTTTGGCATCGGCCCAGCGGCGGGTCGGCTGATGGCCGATCTGGTGACAGGCCGCACACCCCTGGTTGATCCGGCGCATTTCCGGTTCAACCGCTTCACCGACGGCTCGAAAATCGAGCTGATCAGCGGGTTCTGACCCGAAGCATGGTCCGGCACCCGCCGGGCCACCTCACCCCCGGACAGCGGCCATCAGAAGCGGCATTCGGTTCACCCCAGCACAGGGACCACGGAAATGATCAAGGATACTGGCAGTTTTCAGACGTCGCGCCGCAAGGCGCTGCTCTTGATGGGTGCGGCCGGGTTGGCCACGTTGGCCCCCTCGCTGTCGCGCCTTGGCGCGGCACAGGCCAAGGACGCGCCCAAGGGGCAGATCGTGGTGGGCTTCTCGCAAGAGCCGACCGTCTTCAACCCGCATCTGCCGCATATCGAGGTGGACGAGGGCATCCATTACGCCATCTTCGACCCGCTGTTTGATGTCGATGCCAAGGGCGAGTTCTACCCGCTTCTGGCCAAGGAAGTGCCCACGGTCGAAAACGGCGGCATCTCTGCCGATGGTCTGACCTGGAAGGTCACCCTGCGCGACGATGTGAAATGGCACGACGGCACCCCGTTCACCGCCGAGGATGTGAAGTTCACGCTGGAACTGCTGCTCGACAAGGACTTCCGCAGCTGGCGCCGCACCGGGCATGAACACGTCCGCGACCTGACCGTCGTCTCGCCGACCGAGATCACCTGGAAGATGGACAAGGCCTTTGCGCCCTATGCCTCGATCCTTGCCTCGACCTTCATCGTGCCGAAACATGCCTTTGACGGCGTGGCCGACAAGAACGAAGCGCCCTTCAACACCGCCCCCATCGGCACCGGGGCCTTCAAGTGGAAAGAGCGGGTCGCGGGCGATCATATCGAGCTGGCCGCCAACACCGACTATTTCGGCGACGGCCCCTATCTGGAACGGCTGGTGGTCACCTATGTCCCTGACCTGACCGTGCTGTACACCCAGTTCAAGACCGGCGACATCGACGTGGTCGGCCTGCAATGGATCACACCGGACCACTACGAAGAGGCCAAGACCCTCGAGGGCAAGGTGGTCGAGGTCTTTGGCTCCGCCACGTTTGAATCGCTGACCTTCAACATGCAGCGCCCGCAGTTCAAGGACCTCAAGGTGCGTCAGGCGCTGTACCATGCGCTGGACAAGCAGGCGATCATCGACGCGCTGTACTACGGCGTGCCGAAGCCGACCGAGACCTACATGCCGAAGGAAAGCTTCTACTTCAACGCCGACCTGCCCAAGCACGAATACAGCCCCGACAAGGCCAAGGCTTTGCTGGACGAGGCGGGTTGGGTTCCGGGTGCGGACGGCATCCGCGCCAAGGATGGTGTGCGTCTGGCCTTCACCAACTCCACCACCGCGGGCAACCATCTGCGCGAACAGGCGCAGCAGTTCTTCCAGCAATCCTTCAAGGACATCGGCGTCGAGATGACCATCTCGAACCTGCCGCCGGCCGTGATGTGGGGCGATTACTGGATGCTGTCGCAGTTCGACTCGGTCGTCGTGGGCCTCAACTGCCTGACCGGTCCGGACCCCGACACGTCGGATTACTTCATGTCCACTTCCTCGCCGGCCAGCGGCGGCAACGGGCAAAACACCTGGGTTTACGTCAACCCCGAGGTGGACGCCCTGCTGAAGAAAGGCGGCGAGCTGGTCGATCCCAAGGATCGCCTGCCGGTCTATCAGAAGATCCAGGAGATCATGCGCGCCGACCTGCCTTTCCTGCCGATCTTCCAATACGCGATCATCCCGGGCTGGAAGAAGGGTGTTGAGGGCTACGAGGCCAATATCAACAACCGCATCGACACCTGGAACGTGCGCAGCTGGCGCTGGGCCTGATCCAGCCCCCCCCCCGCGTGCCGCCTTGCTGCGGCACGCGCCTTCCCGTTCTTCCGAAGCGTCCCCTGATGGAGGTGCACCGTGCTGCGATATCTTTTGCTGCGCTTCTGGCAAAGCATCGTCCTGTTGTTTCTGGTCTCGCTGATCGGCTTCATGGTGCTGAACCTGGCACCAGGCGGCCCCCTGTCGCAATACGCGCTGACCCCGGGCATGTCGAAAGAGGCGCTGGACCGCATCGCCGAACAGATGGGGCTGAACCGGCCCCTGCCGATCCAGTATATCGACTGGCTCTGGCACTTGTTGCAAGGCAACTGGGGCAAATCCTACCGCGATGGGCGTCCGGTTCTGGACATCATCAACGGGCACCTCTTTGCCACTCTGCTCTTGATGGGCAGTTCCACCGTGATTTCGGTGGTCATCGGCACCTGGATCGGCATCCGCAGTGCAATGCGCCAGGGTTCGGCCTTTGACTATGTCACCACGGTCGCGGCCATGGTCGCGCTGTCGATCCCGACCTTCTGGTTCGGCCTGATCGCGATCTTCACCTTCTCGCTCTGGCTGCACTGGTTGCCTGCCGGCAATATGTACACTGTGGGCGACGGGTCCTTCGGCGACTTCGCCATCCACCTGATCATGCCGAGCCTGGTTCTGGCCTTGGTCAACGTCGCGGTGTGGAGCCGTTATATGCGCAGCGCCACGCTGGATGTGATGAGCCAGGATTTCGTCCGCACTGCCAAGGCCAAGGGCCTGGCGCCGCGCCGGGTGCTGATGAAGCACATCGTCGGCAACGCGCTGGTGCCGATGATCACTTTGGCGGGCTTGCAGCTGCCGACGCTCTTGGGTGGGGCTTTGGTGACCGAGACGGTTTTCACCTGGCCCGGCATGGGGCGGCTCTTCCTCGATAGCCTTGGATACAACGATTATCCGGTGGTGATGGGGCTTTTGATGTTCTCGGCCGTGCTGGTGCTGATCGGCAATCTGGCCGCCGATATCCTTGTCGCCCTCGTCGATCCCCGCATCCGTCTTGATTGAAGGAAGGTCTGCCATGAGTGCCGCATCCGCAACCGCAGCGCACCTCCCGCCCGCCCGTTGGTGGCGCTCGCGCACCGTCCGCCGCTTTGCGCGCAACCGTCTGGCGATGGTGGGCGTCGTGATGATCCTTGGCCTGACGCTGGCCTGCGTGCTTGGCCCGCATCTTCTGCCGTTTGACGAGCTTTACATCGACCTGCGCGCCCGCTTTGCGCCGCCCGGCACCGGGGCGCATATCTTCGGCACCGATCCCCTAGGGCGCGACATCGCCGCACGGCTGTTCAAGGCGGGGCAGATCTCGCTGCTGGTCGGCTTCTTTGCCATGGTCATGTCGACCGTCGTCGGCACCGTGGTCGGCGTGGTGGCAGGCTATCTCGGCGGGCGCACCGGGGCTGTCTTGATGCGGATTGTCGATGCCTTCCTGTCCTTCCCCTCGATCTTCCTTCTCTTGGCGCTGGCCGCCTTCATCAGCCCGAGCCCGATCATGATCACCGTGATCATTGCCGTCACCAGCTGGATGGAGGTCGCCCGCATTGTGGAAACCGAGGTGCGATCCCTGCGTGACCGCGACTTCGTGCTGGCCGCAAGGATGGTGGGTCTGCCCACAGCGCAGATCATGTTCCGCGAGCTTTTGCCCAATGTCGTCGGCCCGATCATCGTGGCCGCCACCCTGACCGTGGCCCGCGCGATCCTGTTGGAAGCTTACATCAGCTTCCTCGGCTACGGCATCCAGCCGCCCCTGCCCAGCTGGGGCAACATGCTGAACGGCGCGCAGCAATACCTCGACAAGGCGGCCTGGCTGGCCATCGTTCCGGGGGTTGCCATCACCATGGCCGTGGCGGGTTTCAACTTCATCGGCGACGGCTTGCGCGACGCGCTGGACGCCCGTTCGGACCAGAGGTGAGGCGATGACCAAATTCTCCCCCTTCGACGCGACCTTGTGGTTTGCCACCGCCACCCCCGCCATGCCGACCACGCCGCTGCAGGGCGATGTGAAGGCCGATGTCTGCATCGTCGGCGGCGGCTACACCGGCCTGACCACCGCGCTGGAGCTTGCCAAGGCCGGCACCAGCGTCGTGCTTCTGGAGCGCGAGGAGATCGGCTTTGGCGGCTCGGGCCGCAACGCCGGGCACTGCACGCCGACCTTCACCCACTACGGCCTTGACGATCTGCGCCGCATCCTCGGCCAACCTTGGGCGGAACGGCTGATCCGGCGGCAGACGAGGGCCAATGACCGCGCGGGGCAGATGATCGAAAGCTATCAGATCAGCTGCGAATGGGTGCAGCGCGGTTATGTGATGGGCGCGCTCCACCCCGGCCAGATGAAGCTGATGGAGGAAAAGACCCGCAGTTACAACGAAGTGGGGGCCAAGACCCGCGTGCTCGACCGCGCCGAGGTGCAAGAGATCACCGGCAGCCCGCGCTTCTACGGCGGCTGGCTGCATGAGGAGGCGGGGCATCTGAACCCGCTGGGCTATGCCCGCGGCCTCGCCCGCGCCGTGATGCAGGAGGGTGGGGTGATCCACACGCGCTCCGCCGTCACCGGCTGCGAGAAGACAGGCTCCGGCTGGCAGGTTTCAACCGCCGGAGGCCGGGTTCTGGCTGACAAGGTGATCTTCGCCACCGGGGCCTATACCGTCGGCGGCTGGCCGAAGCTGGACCGCAGCTTTCGCATCCAGCGCGTCTTTGTCGCCGCCACCCAGCCGCTGTCAGCCGAAACCCGCGCCCATGTCCTGCCGCGCAACACCACGATCCATGACGGGCGCGGCGACATCTTCGTCTACAAATACAATGCCGAGGGCCGCATCGTCGCCTCGATGTTCCCGATGGGGCCGCGCGGGCGCGATCTGGCCTATACGCGGCAGGTCCTGACCGACCGCCTGCGCTGGCTCCACCCCGAGGTCCGGGAGGAGATCCGCTGGGATTACCTCTGGTTCGGCGAGTTGGACATGCAGCAGCGCACCGTGCCGCGGCTTTATGGGCTGGCGCCGGGGGTTGTGGCACTGACCGGGCTTTCGGGGCGCGGTGTGCCCACCGGGTCGATGCTTGGCGGCATCCTGTCCGACTGGGCCTTGGGCGTGCCCGAGGCCGACTTGGATCTTCGGGTCGAACCCCTGCAGCAATCGCCGCTCTGGATGGCCTACGCCCCCTCGTTGAAGCTGCGCCAGATGCGGATGACCGACCGGCTGGCCGCCCTGCGCCACGGCGCGCCTTTGCCGCCCCATCACTGACTTCAAAAGGAAAACCTGCATGAGCCTGATCACCCATATCTCCGCTGACGAAGCCCTGACCCCCGGTCTGATGGCCGAGGACGGCACGGCCAAGTCCTTCCGCCGCATGATCTGGGAGGATGCCGGCGCGCCCGAAACCTCCACCAAGGTCGCGGTCTGGATCGCCGAGCCGGGCATCTACCCCTATCCGCCGCGCGATCTGGAAGAGACTTTCGTCGTGCTGGAGGGCGAGGCGATCTGCAGCCTTGGCGGCGGTGAGCCAGTCAAGATCGGCCCCGGCTCCATCGTGCGGGTGCCCAAGGGTGTCGCGCCCTGGTTGCATGTGCTGACGCCGTTCCGCAAGCTTGCCACCGTCGTCCCGAAGCCCTGATCTGACTGCGGAGATCCCCATGACCGAGCCTCGCCCCGACCCCGTCCTTTCCGTGCAAGACCTCACCGTCAGCCTGCCCAAAGAGATGGAACGTCAACATGCCGTGTCCGGGGTGTCCTTTGACCTGCAGCGGGGCGAGATCCTCTGCATCATCGGCGAATCCGGCTCCGGCAAGTCGGTGACGGCCGCCACGGTCATGGGGCTTTTGCCGCCCGCGATGCGGGTGACGGCGGGGAAGATCCTGTTCAACGGGGCCGACCTTTTGACCATGCCCGAGAAAGGTCGCAGGGCTTTGCGTGGCAAGGCGCTGTCGGTGATCTTCCAGGACCCGCTTTCGGCGCTCAATCCGCTGATGACCATCGGCGCGCAGATCGACGAGGTTCTGGTGGCGCATGGCTGGGGCGACCGTCCGGCCCGCGACGCCAAGGTTCTGGCTTTGCTGGGCGAGGTCGGCCTGCCCGACCCCGCGCTGTTGCAGCACCAATACCCCTTCCGCCTGTCGGGCGGGCAGCGCCAACGCGTGATGATCGCGATTGCCCTGGCGCTTGACCCCGAGGTGCTGATCGCCGACGAACCCACCACCGCGCTGGACGTGACGACGCAGGCGCAGATCCTCGACCTGATCCGCAGCATCCAGCGCCGCAAGGGGATGAGTGTCATGTTCATCACCCATGACTTCGGCGTCGTGGCCGATATCGCCGACCGGGTGATCGTGATGGAAAAGGGCTTTCTGGTGGAACAGGGCCCGGCGGCGCAGGTGCTGAATGCGCCGGTGCATCCCTATACCCAACGCCTGATCGCCGCCGTCCCCCGCCTGCGCGAGGCCGACCGCGCGCCCGAGGTGGAAACCCCCGTGGTCCTGCAGGCCGAGGGGTTGGAGAAGACCTATCACACCTCCACCGGCTTCTTCGGCCGCAAGCGTGTGGTTCACGCGGTGCGCAACGTCAGCTTCACGCTGCGACGCGGCCAGACCTTGGGCGTGGTGGGCGAAAGCGGGTCGGGGAAATCCTCGATGGGGCGGATCCTGATGAAGCTGATCGACGCGGATGGGGGCAAGATCTTTCTGGACGGCCACGACATCCTGCCGATGTCCGAGGCCGAGATGCGGCCCCTGCGCCCGCGCATCCAGATGATCTTTCAGGACCCCTATGCCTCACTCAACCCGCGCCAGACGGTCGGGGCCTCGCTGACGGTCGGGCCGGTGGCGCAGGGGATGGAGCGGGCGGCGGCGCGGGCCAAGGCCTATGACATTCTGGCCCAGGTCGGGCTGGATGCGGCGGCCTATGACCGCTTTCCGCACGAATTCTCCGGCGGACAACGCCAGCGCATCGGCATCGCCCGGGCCTTGATGTTCGACCCCGATGTGATCGTGGCGGATGAGGCGGTCTCGGCGCTGGATGTCTCGATCCAGGCGCAGATCCTGGAGCTTCTGGCCCGGGTGCAGAAGGAACGTCATCTGGCGCTGGTCTTCATCACCCATGATCTGCGGGTGTCGAGCCAGATCTGCGACGAGGTTCTGGTCATGCACCGCGGCGAGGTGGTCGAATCCGGCCCGCCCGCCCGCATCTTCCGCGACCCACAGCAGGCCTATACTCGCCAGTTGGTCGCAGCGATCCCCGGCAGCCATTGGGAAAACCGGACCTGAGGGCCGCTCAGACCTGCCGGGACACGGCGTCCAGTGCCTCGCGCCACAGGCTCTCGGTGGCGTCGGCCAGCAGGGTTCGCGCCTCGGCCAGGTGACCGTCGTGGCACAGAAGCTCGGCCTTGGCGAAGTGGCCGCGCAGGCGCTGCGCGCCGACCACGGCCGCCAGACCAGCGGCCTCGTGGCACAGGGCCCGGGTCACCTCCTGTGGGGCCTGGCTTGCAACCGCCTCCATCAGCCGGGCCTTCAGACTTTCGCCATCTTCTCGGAACCTCGCGACGATCCGGGCCACACCTTCGGCGCCCAGGGCTTGCCGCAGATCGCCAAGCCTGACGGGGTCGAGAACTGCGTCACCCTGCGGCGGGGCAGCCGTAACCTGATGCGCCAGAATGGCGCTGAGGCGTGACAGCGAGATCGGCTTTTCCAGCACCTCGTCCATCCCGGCAGCGCGGAACCTGTCGCGGTCGGCGGGCATCGAATGGGCGGTGACGGCGACGATCCGGCTGGCCTTTGAGGCGCCCTTGGCCCGGATCAGGCCGGTCGCGGTCAGACCGTCCATCACCGGCATCGAGATATCCATCAGGATCAGGTCAAAGCGCCGCGCCCGCGCCGCATCGGCACCGCTTTGGCCATCGTTGGCCATGGTGACGCGCTGGCCCAGATGCAGCAGCATCTCCTCCAGCACGGCGCGGTTGGTTGCGTTGTCCTCGACGACCAGCACATCCTGCGCCGGAATCGCTTCGGTCGCCGCCGGGGTTGCGGCCGGGACGGTGGCACTTTGCGCAAGGGGCAAGGTCACCCGCAGCCAGAAGCAGCTGCCCTCGCCCGGCTCGCCCTCGACCCCGATCTCGCCGCCGATCGCCGTGGCCAACCGGCGCGAGATGGCAAGGCCAAGCCCTGCCCCGCCACCCGGACGCCCGAAGGACGGGTCCAGCATCACGAATTCCTCGAAGATCCGCTCCTGATCGCTTTCGGCAATGCCGGGGCCGGTGTCTATCACCCGCACTTCGATGGTGCGCAACTCGCCCTGGCTGTCGGCGACCTCGGCCTCGACCGTGATGCCGCCCTCTTCAACGAATTTCAGTGCGTTCGACAGGAAATTCTGCACGATCTGCCCGATCCGGAAGCGGTCGCCGTGCAGGGGCGGCAACGGGCTCAGCAGGGCGAGGTCGACCGATATGCCCTTGTCCTCGCAAAGCGGGCGGATCGCCTCGACCAGACCGGAGAGGTGGAGGCCCAAATCGAAATCCTCTTCGTCGAGGCTCAGCCCTCCGCTTTCAACCCGGCTGATGTCCAGCACGTCATTGGCCAGCCGCAACAGTTGCGCCGCCGAATCCTGCGCCAGGGCGATGAAGCGCGCCTGGGTCGGATCGGTGGCCTTGCCCGCCACGATTTCCAGCGAGGCGGCCACGCCGTTCAGGGGGGTACGCATCTCGTGGCTCATCACGGCCAGAAAGTTGGTCTTGGCGCGTTCGGCGGCCAGAGCCTCGTCGCGGGCGGCCATCAGCTGCGCCTGCGCCGCGCGCCGGGCCGAGATGTCGCGGATGAAGGCGATGAAGATCGTACCATCCTCGCCCTGCGCATCCGAAATCGCCAGCTCGACCGGGAACTCGCGGCCGGAGGCGTCCAGGGCGGCGGTCTCGAACCGGCCGGAGTTGACCAGTTTGAAGCTGCCGTCCTTCAGGAAGCGTTCCATCCCTTGGGCATGGGCCTCTCGCATCCGGAGGGGCACGATCAGCTGCCCCAAGTCGTGGCCGATGACATCTTCCTGCTTGAAACCAAAGATGCTTTCGGCGGAGGGGTTGTACTGGATGATACGGCTTTCGCTGTCGGCCACGATGATCGCGTCGAGCGAGGTGTTCACCGTCGCCGAGAGCCGCGCCGAGATCCGTGCAGTGTAGCGCGCCTCGCGCGTCGCCTGACCGTTTAGCCAGATCACCAGCAACAGAAGAACGGTCAGGGTCCCGACCGAGGCCGCCAGGGCCAGCGCCATTTGGTGTACGAGGTCGCCGAACGTGGCGCGGCGGATGTCGTTCAGCTTGGCCAGGCGTTCGATCATGCTGATCGAGGTCTGGCGCAGCTCATCGCGCAGTTTCTCCGCCGAGGAAATCATCTGCGGCAGGTTGCGGCGCAGCTCTTCGTCGGAAACGTCGATATTCGGCGTTTCCCGCGCCAGATAGCTGCTCAGCAGCGCGCCCATCTTGCTGGCCACATCCTCCAGCCCCGGCGAGGTGAAGCCCTGGCCGCCGATCGCGTTCTGCGCCCGACTGTAGAACAGATCAAAACGCTTGCGCAGCTCGCGGATGGGTTCCTTCGGGTCGAGGGAAACGATCCGCAGCTCTTCGCCAAAGCGGACCAGATCAACCTCCAGCTGGGTCAGGTTCCAGTGCAGGTTGTCGGCCGGCTGTTCCTCCAGCTCGGTCAGGGCAGTCTGGATCTGGGTGCCCAGAAGGACGACGAAGACCAGCGCCACGATCAAGAGCGCCACCAGAACCGGGCGAAGGGTTCTGGCCAGACGTTCCAGACGAAGCGAGGCCTGCGACATGGTGTTCCGGCCCTATTCGCTGAAGGTGATCTCGGTCAGTTGCCAGATCGAGCGGGCATAGGTCTCCTCGGTGCGGTAGGCCTCGTTCTGGTCATAGGGATAGACCATCCAGACCGGGCCCTTTTCGCGCAAGGACATGGTCTTGTCGTCCATCAGATAGGCCAGAAGCGGCGCGTCCGGCTTCACGTCATCGGCGGTGATCGTGATGGCGTAGTCGTTGGCCGCCTTCAGCGTGATGCTTTTGCCGGTGGCGCCCACGGCCGCGATCAGATCCTTCAGGAGCACACCTTTGAAGGTCGGCGTGCCGCTGGTCCAGGTGGTGGACGTGGTGAAAGCGGTCTGCGGCAGGGCGGCGAGCTGGTCCTGATCCAGTTGCAGGCTGTCGCCCATATTCTTGGCGGCGATGCTGCCCTTGATGGTCAGCAGAACCTCGCCCTTCGGCGCGGCGAAATCGCCCGCCCAGGCGAGGGTGGTCATGCACAGCGAAAGTCCAAGCGCGAGGATGGACCTGGTGAGAGATTTGAACATGAAGATTCTCCTGAAGTTCCGGCAGTCCTATCATGGCGCGGGGCGGACCGTGGAAGGCGATGGGGTAGCCACCCTATCCGAAAGGGGTAGAAACTATGCCCCCCCCTGGCGGGTGTCAGAGCAGCCCGGCCTCGCGGGCCAGGATCGCCGCATGGGTGCGGTTCTTGGCGCCGATCTTGCGGTAGAGCGTCTTGACATGCAGCTTGACCGTCACCTCCTGCAGGCCAAGCTCGCGCGCGATTTCCTTGTTGGCCATGCCCTGGCACAGCCGGTGCAGCACCTCCAGCTCGCGCGCGGTCAGGTTGGCGCTGGCCAGATCGGGGGGCGGGGTGTCCTTTTCGGTCTTCAGGACAAGGGGCGCATAGATCTCGCCCGCCGCCATGAAGCGGACGGCGGCGACCAGCGAGCGGGTCGAGATGGTCTTGGGCAGAAAGCCCGCCGCCCCGGCAGAGACGGCCTGTTCGGCCACGACGCGCGGCGCCGCCCCCGAGATGATCGCGACAGGCACACCGGGGGCCGCCGCCTTCATAGCGGCAAGGCCGCCGAGCCGGTTCATCCCCGGCATCATGTAGTCCAGAAGGATCAGGTCATAGCGGGCCGCCGTGCGCACCGCCGCCACCGCCGAGGGCAGATCGCAGGCGACCTCGACCGCGATGTCGGCCTCTTGCCGCAGAAAGGCGGCGATGGTCTCGCGGACCAGTTCCTGATCGTCTGCCAGCAATATGCGCATCTTGTCCTGCCAAAAGGGCGCCGCCGGGTGTGGCGCCGCCCTTTTGGCAGGCTAACAGCAAGCCGGCCCCGCCCGCAACCACAGAGCGACTGGGGGGCGGGCGCCGGGTCAAGGCCGCGATTGGCCGGGCTTTTTCTGACACAAAAGGTCACGCAGGCGCCCGTTGGTGACCGAAGGATCCGCACTGGCCGGATAGGACCCCAGGGCCTGCGCCAGGGCCTTCACCGTCCGCTTGCCGAAATGGCCATCCACGGGGCCGGCGTCAAATCCGGCCAGCAGCAATAGCCGCTGGGTCCGCGCCGCCGGCGCCTCTTCCGGCAGGCCCTCGACCCAGCAGGGCGAGGCGCCTTGTGCGGCGGGCTTGGCTAGGGCCTGAGTGTTGGGCTGGGCTTTGGACTGTGCTGCCGGTTGCGTTGCAGGTTTAGCCGTCGGTTTGGCGGCGGCCAGGCTTGCGGGCTTGCTGGCCTTTTGCACCGCCGTCTGAACCAGAAGCGGCGCGCCAGCCAGGACCGGCAAGGCTTTGGCCAGAGCGGGTGCTTTGATTATCGCAACCGGCGCGCGCTTGTCTGCGGCGGGGGAAATGGTCGCGGTGGTCTTTGTGGCAACCTGCGGCATCGGCGCCGGTTTCTTGGGCCGGGCGGCCGCAACCACTTCTGCCTGCGGCAGGGCCTTGGGCTGCGGAGGTTTGGAGACCGGATGCGCCAGGGACTTCGGGAACTGGTGGATCAGGCAGTTGCCGATCGCCTTTGCCGCCTCGACCGCCTTTTTGGGCGCGCCGCCCGACGGGGTCACCGCGCAGGAGTGCCCGGCCAGATCGCAGGCGAAATCCACCCGCCAGCCGCGCATCTTGGCATCTTCACCGATCGTGCCGGAGGCGTTGACGAACAGCCGGTACTGCAGGCCCGACGCCTTCAGCCTGCCCTCCTGCCACATGCCGGGAAAGCCTGCTGTCGAAACGCTGGCCTGACCGACCGTGACATTCTCGGTGCCGGGCAGTTGCGCCAGCATGTCCCTGGGCGGGCAGAGCGGGCCGCTTTGGGCCGCGACGGGGGAAAGAAGGCCAAGCGCCAGGCCAAGGGTGCAGAGCAGGGTCTTCATTTTGCGGTCCTCACAAGCGGGCCTGCGCTGCGAAAGGCGATGGCGGCCAGGATCATGGAATTGGTGTTTGCGGTGATCGCGGTGTCGGGTTTGCCGGTGGCTTCGTAGATGCCCTCCTGCCAACCCCGGTCCGGCGTGGCGAGCGGCGTAACGGCGGCGACCAGCTTCTCGGTGTAGGGGGTGTCGAAAAGGGCGTTCCAGCCGAAGGCGGCCTTGGTCGACAGCACGCGGCGGCTGTCCATCCGTTCCCCGCCGAAGGCCAGCACGGCCCAGTCCTGCCCGCCGCCCCAGACCGTGCCATAGGCAAAATAGGGTTTCACATCGAGATGCCCCTCGCTGACCGCGGTCAGCTTGCCGGTCGCGGCAAAGCGGGTCTCCTGCGCGCGGTAGACCTGCGAGGCGAAGATCTGCGAGCGCCAGTCAAAGCCGAACTCCAGCCCGTCGAGGAGATAGGGCTCGCTCGTCGTCACGGCGGGGATGCCCTTGGCGTTCAGGCGGGTGTCCGAGGGCACGGCGATGCCGCCGACATCGCGCAGGGTCAGGTGATCGGCCACGTCCAGTGCCCTCGTCGCATCAAGGCCAAAGCCCATCAGCGCCTTGGCGGCATATTGTTCATAGCCGATCCGGCCCTCCTGGTTTTCGGCGATCCGGCCTTCCTTCACATTGCCGCCGACCAATTCGCCCTGCGCCACCAGGCGGTTCAGGTCCCAGGCCGCCACAAGGCGCTGCACGGCGGGGGCGAGTTCGGGATGCGCCTTCTCCGCCGCCATCAGGGCCGCCAGAAGCCGCCCGATGTCCAGCGCCGACCAGCCGATGCCGGTGGCGCTGGGCTTGTTGGTGTAATCGACCATGGCGAGCGAGGTGATGTCATAGGCCTTGTTGGGCAGACCTTCCGCCCCCAAGGGCAGCTGCGACAGGCTGGCCACGACCTTGGCCAGGTGGGCCGAGGCCGCATCCGCGCTGATCAGGCCGAGACGTTCGGCCGACAGGGTCGCCACGACGAAGGACCCGGTCTCCCACATCGTGGTGGAGGGGTATTGGTCGACCGAGGCCACCAGCCCGCTGACGGGCGAGGTGTTGTTGGTAAAATAGCGCCAGGCGATGGTCGCCGCGGCCATATCCTCGGCCGAGGGCTTGCGCGGGGCGGCAAGTTCCAGCGGTTTGATCGCGGTCAGGGCATCGACCGGCAGGGCCGCCTGGGCGCCGCCGCTCGGCAGGCCTTCAAGGGCGAAAACCATGCCAAGGCCGCCAAGCAGGCCGATGACCATGAAAATGTGGCTGCGCGCCCGGGTCAGGTTTTGGGTGAAAGTGGTCATGATCAAGCTTGTCCAGTCATATCGGCGGGGGACCACAGCGCGGCCCGGATTACGGTCATCATGGCGAGGCAGTTGAACAGGCCCCAGGCGAGGTTGGTGACAACACCGGTGGTGCTGTAGCCCTCGGCGCCAAGGCGCAGGGCAAACAGCGCCCAAAGCCCGGCGGCCAGCGTCAGCACCACGACGCCAATCTGCATCGGCACGAGGTGGAGGAAGCGGCCTGACTGGCGGTCTTTCGGGGTCACCGGGAAAGCGATCTTCTTGCCGCGCAGCACGGTGGCGAGCGCCTTCAGGCCCAGCGGGAAGAAGGCGATATAGCTGGCCTTGGCGGCATGGCTGCCCGCCCCCCAGGTGCCGACCATCATCGCCAGTTCCAGCAGCACCAGAAACGGGATGGCGTGCAGGAAGAAGTCCGTCGAATAGGCCGCCACCGGAGAGATCCCGCTGGCCAGGTAGACGATCGGTCCCACCAGAAACACCAGGTTCCAGATCGAGCCGAGGTAGGACCAGAAGGTCGTCGCATACATCAGCTTCTGCGGCAGGGTCATGCCGGCGCGGAACAGCGGGTTGTCGTTGAACAGGATGTCCAGGCTGCCACCGGCGTATTTGAACCGCTGGATCGACCACGAGAGCAGATCCTGGGGCGAGAGCATCCGGCTTTCGATGGTCGGGTGCAGCATCGACTTCCAGCCGCGCGCTCGGTCCGAATGCAGGAAGATCGAGGTATAGATGTCTTCGGAAACATGAAAGCGGTAGGGCGTCAGTTCCTCGGTACGGACGGCCTCGCTGCGCAGCGCGTCCAGCAGTTCGGGCGCCACGTCGCGTTCCTTGCTGGCGAGGGTGTATTCTTCCTCGGCGGCACGGACGCGGGCTTCGACCTTTTGGGCAAAGCTGCGCAACGCGCCTTCGACCACGGCCTCGCGGCGGTGGATCGAGCCTGCGCCGCAGCAGAAGGCGGCATTGGCCCAGTTCCGGCGGCGCAGGATCACGTCGTAGAACATCTGCGCGTCGTTGACGAAGGGATCGCGGCCGATCACCACGGCGCCCATCACCGTCTCGACCCCGTGGCCGATCCAGCGGCCGACCCGGCCCAGACGCTTGCCCAGCCAGAGCGGCAGAGCCTCGCCCTCGGGCAGGTCGTAGAACCATTGCGGCGTCTGGACCCAGGCCATTTTCTGATCGCGGAAATGGCCCATCGTGTGGTCGAGGAAGGTCGGGAAAAGCCGCGTGTCGGCGTCGCAGATCACCAGGAAGTCGCCCGAAGTCTGCTCCATCCCGTTGCGCAGGTTGCCGGCCTTGTAGCCTTCGTTGGTGGCCCGGGTGATGTAGTTGACGCCTTCCTGATCGCAGACGGCGCGCATGGTGGGGCGGCGGCCATCGTCCAGAACGTGCACCAGAATCTGCATCGGGTGCGGGTAGGTGACGGCCTTGGCGTCCTGAATGCTCAGGCGGACCAGTTCGGGGTCCTCGTTATAGGTGGCGATGAAGATATCCACCGCAATCGGGCGGTCCGCTTCCACCGTGGTGGCAGAGACGTCGCGCAGGGTCACGGGCGGGGCGATCTCGGGCACGGGGGCGTCTTTCCACAGGTTGAAGATGAAGAGGATCAAGCCGATGAAGGCCAGGGTTTCAGCGAGGATCAGCGGCAGGGCAAACCACAGGGCCTCGGTGTTCAGGGAGTGCATCCAGCGCCAGGCGATGTAGCGGGCGCCGATCACCAGGGTTGCCACCGCAAGCACCTGCCACAGGGCCTCGCGCTTGGCGGAGTAGCGCAGCGGCGCGGGCGGTTTGCGGTCCTCGAAGGCGCGGAAGTAATCGTCCATCTGCGCTTACCCCTGCATCTGCAGCTGGGGTGCCGCAGGCCGCGCGGCCTTCCAGGGCAGCTCGCCCAGGCCGACGGTCCAGGCCAGAAGCGTGCTGCGCGAGATGGCGATCACCAGGGCCAGCGTGAGCGGGGCGACGACGAGGCCCTTGATCGTCACGATCGCCCAGGGTGCCGGGGTGAGGCCGGCCGATTTCACCGCAACGTCGATGAGGTCGATCACGGCCGGATGCAGCAGGTAGACGCCGAAGGTATACTGGCTCAGCCTGGACCAGCGCGGATTCCAGTTCAGATGCTGCGACCCGAGGAAGATGGCGAAAACCGCCATCGGCATCAGGAAATGGCCGTAGAAAGCCCAGCCTTCGCGGGCGGCATAGACGCCGTTCTTCGCCGCGGCGGCATAGAAGGGCAGGCAGGCGAGCAGGGCGATGGCCACGAAGAAGAAGCCGGCTTGACGGATCAGGCGCGATTCGCCGCGGGCGATGCCGTCTTTCCACAGGCCATAGAGCGAGAAGGCCGCCAGACCATAGCCGACATAGCCCAGAACCTTGGTCGCCCGCAGCAGGTAGTCGCGCGGCAGGCCGTCGATCGGCAGGCTCCAGATCGCGCCCTGCGCCGTCTGCATCGCGCCAAGGCACAGGACGATCGCCAGGCCGAAGAGGGGGAAGCGCTGGCCCAGTTTCATCACCGGGACGAAGAACATCAGCAGGAACAGCGTCGGCAGGAAGTGCAGGTGATACTGCGCCGAGCCGAGCACGAAATAGGCCAGCCAATTGTGCCAGTCGCCCAGCTGAGCCCAGATCTGCGCATCATAGTGGAAGGCATCGGCCTTGATCAGGCGGAAGAAGGCGTAAAACACGGTCCAGACGGCGAAGGGCACCAGAAGCCGGCGCATCTGGTCGGCCAGGTTGGCGGCATAGCCGACGCGCTTGCGGTCCAGCTTCATCGCCAGCAGGAACAGCGAGAAGGTGAAGAACATCTCAGACCCGGAAATCTCGCCGATCGAACGCAACAGGACAGGGATGATCCGTTCGGAGGGGGCGGCATCGGCAAAGACGCGGCCAGAGGTGTCGCAGGTGGAGTGGATGATCGTGACACCGATCGCCGCGCAGACGCGATTGGCATCGAACCAGATCATGCGGGGTTTTTGGGTCATGCTCATTTGCTGGTCGTGTCCGAGATTGAAAGGGTTGCAGAGGCAGGGGTGGCGATGAAGTT
Organism: Rhodobacter sp. P2_H5; assembly: GCF_056403335.1. NCBI lineage: Bacteria > Pseudomonadati > Pseudomonadota > Alphaproteobacteria > Rhodobacterales > Rhodobacter > Rhodobacter sp. P2_H5. The sequence goes on from NZ_JBFUFS010000006.1 coordinate 121,993, forward strand.
TGCGGCGCTTTCGACCGGGCGGCAGTAGGCGGGGGCGCCCGAGGCGGCATCGGCTTCGGGGCAGGGCGCGGTGCTGGCGACGGGGGGCAGCGTGACCGGCTCCGCCACCGCCGGAGGCAGGCAGCGGTTCTGGCGCTGGCCGGTGCCGGCAAAGGCCTTGTCCCAGATCTGCGGCAGGTCGTTGTGGTATTGCAGGATCGGGCCTTGAACCTTGTAGAGCAGTGCGGCCAGGATGATGCCGTTGTTGTTAGCGGTCTCCAGCGGGATGACGCCATTGCCGTTCTCATAGACGCCTTCGTAAAAGCCTTTGCCGGCGACACTTTGGTCGGCCACGGCATCGAACAGAAGCTGGCTGTAGGGCCGGTCCCACAGCGCCCACATGCCCAGGGCCGCCTTGGTCGACACGGCCGCGCGGTCGGGCTGATAGGCCCCGGTCGGGTCCAGCGTGTTCCACTCGTAGCCATCGGCATAGATCGCGTCATAGACGAAGTAGGGCGCGCCCTCGACCTGATGCTCCGAACGGGCGGTCAGGATGCCGGTCTGCTGGAAGCGGTTTTCCTGCACCTGATAGATCCGGTCGGCAAACTCGGCGCGCCAGCCGTCCGAGGCCTGGCCGGGCTTGCCGCTGCGGTCGGTGGCCAGATCCCAGTTCAGCTCCAGCCCTTCCAGCATGTAGCCTTCGGTCAGGACATAGTTCTGGGTCTGAAACACGCGCGGGTCGCGGCCATCGACGGGAACCTGGACGTCATAGATCGGCAGAAACTTGTAAGGATCGGCCGCGGAGGCACGGGTTGTGTCAAAGCCCCAGAGCTGGAAGCCCTTGGCGGCATATTCCTCGTAGCCGAGACGGCCTTCCTGCACATAACGCGGCTGGCCATCCTTGCCGATCATGGCGCCGTTCAGTTCGCCGTCCGGGGTGATGACATTGCAGAAGTTCCAGCGCAGCACGACATTGTCGATGCTGCCGGCAAGGTAGGGGTAACGCTCTTTCATGATCTTCAGCCAGATCAGCAGCCGGCCGATATCCAGCGCCGAAAAGCCGATCTCGCCGGGCGCATTGGCATAGTTCACCATCTTGCCCTTGGAGGTCTCGTAAACCTTGTTGGGCAGCTGGCCGCGGAACAGCGGCAGGTTGCGCAGCGTGGCCAGGATCAGCATGGCGCGGCGGTCAAACTCCGGCTTGTCGATGATCCCCAGCTCATGGGCCGAAACCAGGCCGCTGAGATAGGAGGCCGTGTCCCACATCGTCGTCGAGGCAAAGCTGCCGACCGAGTTCACGAGGCCGGTCTTCTCCTGATAGGAGGCGACGAAATAGGACCAGGCCACCTCGGCCATCGCGCGTTCGCGCGGGGTCAGGGCGCCATGGCGGCCAAAGGGGGTGGCAAGGTCGGCGGCTGCGGTGATGGCCGCCTTGGGCTCCAGCGCCCGGCCGGCCTGCGGGCCGACCCAGGCCAGTCCCGCGACAACAGCTGCGGCGCCCAGCAATATTCTCTTCATCCTGATGGTCATTTTGGTTCAATCCGTGGCTGGGGCGCGCGTCAAAGCACAGGCCCCCGCATCTGGCTGGGGCGCTCACTTCTCGTGGCGGGAAAACGGGAGTTCTGGCGCTTGGCCGCGCCGGGCCGTGCGGGCGTGGCGTCAGGCGCCAAAGGCCTCCAGCGCGTCGGTGCTGGTGGTGTGGATCTTGAACAGGCTGTCCATCCGGGTGATGCGGAACAGCTGCATCACATAGTCGTTCAACCCGCAGAGCGAGACCTGGCCCCGGTTGCCGATCCGCTTGAGCAGGGCCACAAGGGCGCTGATCCCCGAAGCATCCACCAGGCCGACGGCGCCAAGGTCGATCACCAGGCGGTTGTTGCCGGTTTCGACCAGATCCAGAAGATGCTCTTTGAAATTCTGCGCGTTGGCAGCGGTCAATTTGGGAAATTGCGGGGCGATCAGCATGATGCTGTGCGGGGCATTTTCGGTCTTATACATTCTGTAATTCCTGTTCACGATAGGGGCCGCAAGGGGTGTCAAAGACCGTCCGGAGCCAGGGCGCGAACGATCAAGTGCGTTCGGCGAGCCGGTTGGGGCGATCTTCGTTACGAAAGGAATAGCCCGGAATGCGGGCCAAGCGTGAACGGGCAAAGGGAGAAATCCCATACCCCAAAGGATAGGCTTCCATCAGTTTGAACCAAATTTTCAGCTAAGTTCAGCGCAACCCGACGGCGCGGCGCCAGATCGGCTTCACCAGCTCCAGCACGGCCAGAACGACGCAAGCTGCTGCGGGGGGCAGGGCCAGTGCAGGCGTGGGCAGGGTGGCAAAGCCGAAGGCCATCTGGGCGGGTGGCCAGAACAGGGCGATGCCCAGCGTGACCGCCACGATCGCCACCACCACCGCCAGCGCCCGGTTCGGCCGCAGCACCGCCTTGACGATCGAGGAGGTCGTGGCCCGGTCCACCAGGATCAGCGCCACGATCGACAGGACCAGCGCGGTGAAGCCCAGGGCGCGGGTCTGGCCTTCCGACATGCCATAAGCGGGGGCGTACCAGGTGATCGCCCCGACGGTCAGCAGGACCATGAGCCCCTGAAACAGGCTCCACAGCACGGTCGGGCCGGAAAACAGGGGCTCCCGCGCCGGGCGGGGCGGGCGGCGCATCAGGCCGGGTTCGGGTTCTTCCGCCTCGAAGACGAGGGAGCAGACCGGGTCGATCACCATCTCCAGAAAGGCGATGTGGATGGGGGCAAAAAGCAGCGGCATCCCGAAAAGCAGCGGCATCAGGGCCAGGCCGGCGATGGGCACGTGAACCGCCAGAATGAAGCTCATCGCCTTGCGCAGGTTGTCATAGATGCGGCGGCCAAGGCGGATCGTGGTGACGATGGAGCCGAAGTCGTCGTCCAGCAGCATCATCGCCGCCGCCTCGCGCGCGACATCGGTGCCGCGCCGGCCCATGGCGATGCCGATATGCGCGGCCTTGAGCGAGGGCGCGTCGTTCACACCGTCACCCGTCATCGCGACCACGGCCCCGCCCGCCTTGAAGGCGTTGACGATGCGCAGCTTCTGTTCGGGCTGGATGCGGGCAAAGATCGTGGCGGAGGTGACCGCGCGGGCCAGGTCCTCGTCGCTCATGCTCTGCAGGTCGGGGCCGGTGATCACGGCTTCGCCCTGCAGCCCGGCCTCCGCAGCAATGGCGCGGGCGGTGGCGGGGTAATCGCCGGTGATCATCACGACCTTGATCCCGGCGGCCTGGCATTCCGCCACGGCGGCGGGCACCTGGCTGCGCAAGGGATCGACGAGGCCGGCAAGGCCCAGGAAGCGGAAGGCGAAGCCGGTCTGCGCATCGGGCAGCAGCCGCGCCTCGGCCACCGCCAGACCCAGCACGCGCAGGCCGCGCGCGGCCATCTGGTTGACCTGCGAGATCACCGCCTTTTGCGCCACCGGGCCTAGATGACACAGGGCGGCAATCGCCTCGGGTGCGCCCTTGGCGGTGGCGAGCCGGCTGTCGCCGGCTTCCCAGACCTGCGTCATTGCCAGAATGTCCTGCGTCAAGGGATAGGAGCGGATCAGGTTTTGCCCGCCATCCAGCGGGTAAAGGGCGTGAAAGGCCTTCTCCATCGGGTCGAAGGGCTGCGGGGCCGAGGCCATGGTGCCAATCTCGGCCAGGTCGAGGAAAGGGTCGGCCAGCGGATCGGTCCCCACGCGCTGGGCCTGGCCATTGGCCAGACGCAGCTCTGCCACCGTCATGCGGTTTTCGGTCAGGGTGCCGGTCTTGTCGGTGCACAGGACCGAGGCGGCACCCAGCGTCTCGATCGCCGAGGCCCGCCGGGTCAGCACCCGCGCCTTCGAGATGCGCCAGGCCCCCATCGCCAGAAAGACCGCCAGCACCATCGGAAACTCTTCCGGCAGCATCGACATGCCCACGGCGATCCCGGCCAGGACCGCCTCCAGCCAACCGCCCCGCCACAGACCGTAAAGCACCACGACCGTCAGGCTGATCAGTCCCCCCGCGACGGCCAGCACAAGGACCAGCCGGCCGATCTGGCGTTGCAGCTGCGGGGCTTCGGAGTCCAGTGCGGCGAGCGAGGCGCCGATCTTGCCCAACTCGCTGCGCGGACCGGTGGCGGTCACCTCGGCGATGCCAAGGCCCCGCACGATCAGCGAGCCGGAAAAGACCTGCGGCAGATCCTCGCCCCCGGCGCGGGCGGCGGGGCCGCGGCTGGCTTGCGCCCGCTTGCGCACCGGCACCGCTTCGCCGGTCAGCAGGGATTCATCGGCGGCCAGACCGGTCGCCTCGATCAGCAGCGCGTCGGCGGGCACGCGGTCGCCCTCGCCCAGCACGATCAGATCGCCCACCACCACCTCGCGCCCGGCGATGCGCTGGCGCTCTCCGTCGCGGATCACCAAGGCGCGCGGGCTGGTCAGGTCGCGCAGCGCCTCGAGCACACGTTCGGTCCGCGCCTCCTGCACCACGGTGATGCCGATGGAGAGGCAGGCGAGGACCAGAAGGATCAGCGCCTCTTCCCGGTTGCCGAGCAGAAGATAGACCACGCCGCCACTCAAAAGCAGCGCCAGCATCGGCTCCTTGATCACGTCGACCACGATGCGCAGCGCCGAACGGCTTCTGGTCCGCGCCAGTTCGTTCGGGCCCTGCGCCGCCAGGCGCCTTGCGGCCTCGGCCTGGGTCAGGCCGTGCGGCGGGGCCTTCGCGTCAGAACTGCCGGTCATAGCGCCTCCCTGACGGCCGCTTGCAGGATCATCGCCTTCGGCCAAGGACAGAAGGCCGCATCTGGCGGTCCTGCGCGTTGATCTGGGTCATAAGGCGAGGCCCAAACCGCGCGCCGCTGCAATCCGGGGCGGCCGGTTTCAGAGATTTGGCGACACGACCGAGAAGTGCAACCGCGACCGGTCGGTCAGGTAAAGCGAGGTGTAATATTCGACCTTCTCGCCCCGGTCGTTCATCCCGACGGATTCGATGCCCAGAAGCGGGCTGCCCACCGGGACCAGCAGCAGCTTGGCCTCTTCGATCCCGGCTTTGGTCGCCTCGATCCAGCGTTCGGCGCGCACCAGCTTGATGCCGTATTGCCGCCCGATCGTGTCATAGAGCGAGCGGTTCTCCATCGGCATCTTGTCCAGCCCGGGCACGAAATGTTCGGGCAGGGCGCAGCGCACGATGAAGCGCGGGTGACCATCCACCGACAGAAGCCGGTCCAGAACCACCACGGGGGTCTTTTCGTCGATGCCGAGGACCTTGCACATCCGGGCCGTGGGCAAAGCGATCTCTTGCCGCAGGTTGCGGTGCGAGACGGTCTTGCTCTTGTCGGCCAGTTCGCCGGAAAAGCTGATCGTGGTGCCGATGAAATCCTGTTCGTCCCGCCGCCCGGCCACGAAGGCGCCCTTGCCCTGCAGCTTGTAAATCAAACGCTCGTTCACCATCTGCGCCAGCGCCTCGCGCACGACGGTGCGCGACACGGCAAAGCGCAGGCACAGCTCGGCCTCGGATGGAAGTTGCGCGTGTTCGGCCAACTCGCCCTGCAGGATCAGATGGCACAGCGCAGATTTGACCTGAAGCCAGAGCGGTTCTGTCTTGCTTCGGCTGGTTGGCTGCAAACGATCTGCAAAATCCTGCGTATTGGCGGATTCCAAGCTTTTCCCCTTATGAAGGTAGTCAGGCGATAGTCATGCGGTGCCGGTCTTGCAAGAGTCTAAGCGTCGCCGCCGTCTCGGTCGATTGGCGCAGTTCATCCCAATGCAGCAAAGATGCAACAAGGCTGGCGAGGGCGCGCAATCCCTTTTGCGTGACCACACCTTCAAAACCCATCAGGGTGCGGCGCAGCACGATGTCGTCCAGCTTGCTGACCCTTTCATCGCGGCATAGAAGCGCGATCTCGGCCCGGCTGTAGCCGTCGATTCCCTCGATCATGGCGGGGTCCGCAGCCTCCGCCAGCGCCACGGCACGGGCGCGGCTGCCATAGCGGGTGGCGAGCGTCTGGCAGCGCGCGAGGGACAGGCCGCTTTGCGCCGCAAGATCGCTGCAGAAGGCGGCGCGCCGGGCGGGCTCGAAGGGGAAATCCCGCGCGCCGCCGATCACCATGTCCTGCGTGGTGCAGCGCCGCTTGGCCCCGAGATGGGCCAGGACCGCATCGGCGATCTGTTCGCCGCAGACCCGGTAGGTCGTCCACTTGCCGCCGATCAGCGTGACCAGCGGGAAGGGGCGTTCGGCCGTGGGGGCGTATTGCACCAGCTTATGGTCGCGGCTGATGGCGCCGGTCGCGCCCGGCTTGGTCAGGGGCAGGGGCCGTACGCCGGCATAGGCAAAGATGATGTTGGCACGGGTCAGCCTGACCTTGGGCAGCACCACCTGAAGCTCGCGGAAGAGATAGTCGATCTCGGCCTCGGTGCAGAACTTGTCATTGGCGTCATCGCTGCGCAGATCCGTCGTGCCCAGCAACAGACGGTCCTCGCCGATCTGATAGATCAGGCAGGCGCGGTGGTCGCCGGTCTCGAAATACAGCATCTTGCCGGCCAGATCGCGGGTCAGATCGGCGCTTTTGATCACGAGGTGCGAGCCGCGTGTGCCGCCGATCATGCGCTCTTGAAAACCCAGCGCCGCCTGCACGCCATCGACCCAGGCACCGGAGGCGTTGACCACCACCTTGGGGCGGACGACAAAGGTCTCACCGGTCAGAACATCAGTCAGGGTCACGCCGCCATCCGACAGCTTTCCGGCCGCCAGATAAGGGATCGCCATCGCCTGCGGGCAATCGCGCTCAGCATCCTCGACCAGTTCGGCCACCAGCCGTTCGGGGTGGCTGATGCGGGCGTCGTAGTATTCGGCCACGGCGCGCAGGCTGGGCGCCAGAACCGGCATCTCCTTCAGCGCGGCCGCGGCGCCGTACATCTTGTGATTCGGCATGGTCTGGTGCGCCTCGCCGAAGCGGTCATAGAGCATCAGCCCCAGCTTGACCGGCACCCCACCTTTCGGCCCCGGCGTGCGGGTCAGCCGCAGGAACCGCGCGACCGCCATCAGGCTGCCACGAAACCAGCTGTCGAGCGGCACCCAAACCGGTTGCGGATGCACGACATGACAGGCATTCTTCAGCAACAGGTTTCGTTCCGTCAGCGATTCCCGCACCAGGGCCGCCTCGCCGGTTTCCAGATAGCGCAGGCCGCCGTGGATCAGCCGTGACGGCGCCGAACTTGTTCCCGAGGCGAAATCACCCGCCTCGACCAGAAGTGACGCCTGCCCCTGCGCTGCCAGATCGCGATAAGTGCCCACACCGTTGATGCCGCCGCCGATGATCAAAACCTGCGGACATTCACCCGCTCGCAGCCGCGCAAGCTGCTCGTCTCTTGTTTGCATAGCGGCCCCTCCCGACCGGCCCGGCCGCCCTTTTGACAAGGGTCATACCCGACAACTGTTAATGACAAGTTATGCAGCCTTTGCGGTGATCCGAGAAGCTGATTCTGCGAGTTTTTCGCAAAAAGCCAGAAATATGTGCACAAACGGCGGAATCTGCTTAGTAAAATTGATTTGTTGACAGAACGAAAATCTCGTCTACGGTAACTTATTATAACAAGTCAGGCCGCTTCGGAAGAGGAGCTGGGGCGTTCTGGCAGGGGGGATCCATGAAGAATTGTGTGATCGGCATTGATGCCGGTGGCACCATGACGAAGGCTGCGCTTTTCGATTTTTCGGGAAGAGAGCTGGCTTGTGCAAGGCGCAAGAACGTCATGGTGTTTCCGCATCCGGGCTGGACGGAACGTGATCCGAACGTGATGTGGGATGCCGCGGTTGGCGCCATCCGCGAGGTGTTGAGCCTGTCGGGCCGCGGGCCCGAGGATGTCGCGGCGGTCAGTGTCGCGGGCTACGGCGGCGGTCTGTACGTGGTGGATGCGGAGGCGAATCCGCAGCGCCCCGGTATCGTTTCCACCGACAGCCGGGCCGCGAGCCTTGTCGAGGAATGGACTCGCGCCGGTCTGGCTGCCTTGGTCGAGCCGATGATCCAGCAGCGCATCTGGCCGGGCCAGACCCTGGCGCTTCTGGGCTGGATGCAGCGCCACGAGCCGGAGATGATGAAACCGGGCAACCGGGTGCTGTTCTGCAAGGATTTCCTGCGCGCCAAGCTTTGCGGTGACTTTTCCACCGATCCGTCGGATGGCGGGATTGCCGGGCTGATCGACGTGACCACCTCGACCTATTCGCTGGAGGCGCTGAAGCTTCTGGGGCTCGAGGCCTGGCTGCCCTTGCTGCCGCCGATCGGCCCGTCTTGCGAGGTCGTGGGCGGCATCACGGCGGAAACTGCCCGTCTGACCGGCCTGTTGGAAGGCACGCCCGTGGTGCGTGGCGTGGTCGATGTGACGGCGGCGGCCCTGTCCTCGGGTCTGACCCAGCCGGAAGAGATGAGCATCGTCGCCGGCACCTTCAGCATCAACTCCACGCTGCATGCCACCCCGCGCCAGTCCTTCGCGCCCTTCCTGCAGACGCCCTATCCGCTCGGCGGCTATCTGGCGACCGAAGGCGCCGCGACCTCGGCCAGCAATCTGGAATGGATGGTCAAGACCCTGCTCAGCCATGGCGGCACCCTGCCGCCCGAACAGGCTGCCGGCATCTATGATGTGATCAACGCCGCCGTCTCGCGCAAGCTGGGCAAGCCGAGAGAGGCCCTGTTCTTCCCCTTTCTTTTCGGCGGCCCGAGCGGGGCGCCTGCCGGTCTGGTCGGCATGACCGCCGATTACAGCTTTGACGACATCATGCTGGCCGTGTTCGAGGGCATCGTCTTCGCTCACAAGGTCGATGTGGACCGGCTTCTGTCGGGCAATGACGCCGCGCGGCCAAATGTGATCCGGCTGGCCGGTGGCGCGTCGCGGAGCGAGCTTTGGTCCGAGATGTTCGCCGATGTGCTGGGCCTGCCGGTCGAAGTGCCGGACGGGTCGGAGCTGGGTGCCCTGGGTGTCGCAATCTGTGCGGCGGCGGGGATTGGCGTCTATCCCTCGCTTCAGGCCGCGGTGGCTGCGATGACCAGCATCGCCCGTCGCCATGACGGCGATGCGGTGCGGGCCAAGCCTTATCTCGCGAAATATCCCCGATATGTCGGCCTCAGCGCGGCTTTCGCTCAGGCCTGGTCCACTTCAGCTACGACAGGCGTGCAGCATGTTTGAACTTCAGGGCGTCTCGCGTGTGGTCAAGGGCCAGACCTGGATCGAGCCCACCTCGCTGGTCCTTGAACGCGCCACGATGAACGTGCTTCTGGGCGCCACGCTGTCGGGCAAGACCTCGCTGATGCGGCTGATGGCGGGCCTGGACAAGCCCACCACCGGGACGTTGAAATGGGATGGCAAGGATGTCACCGGCATGCCCGTGCAGCAGCGCCGGGTGGCGATGGTCTATCAGCAGTTCATCAATTACCCCTCGATGACGGTCTATGACAACATCGCCTCGCCCTTGAAGCTGATGGGCAAATCGGCGGCCGAGATTGACCGCGCGGTGCGCGAAACCTCCGACATGCTGAAGCTGACGCCGCTTTTGGACCGCAAGCCGCTGGAGCTTTCGGGCGGCCAGCAGCAACGTTGCGCCCTGGCGCGGGCCCTGGTCAAGGATGCGGGGCTTGTGCTGTTTGACGAGCCGCTCGCCAACCTCGATTACAAGCTGCGGGAAGAGCTGCGCAGCGAGATCCCGAAGATCTTCGAGGCTTCGGGCGCGATCTTTGTCTATGCCACGACCGAACCGGAGGAGGCGCTGCTTCTGGGCGGCAATACAGCCACCCTGTCCAAGGGCCGCATCACCCAGTTTGGCCCGACGCCGCGCGTCTACCGGATGCCGGTGGATGCAACGACGGCGCGGGTCTTCTCAGACCCGCCGATGAACTTCATCAGCGCCGAAAAGCGCGGCGCGCGGCTGAGCTTTGGTCAACTCGCCTCGGCCCCCGCCGAAGGTGCCTTCGCTGCGCTGCCGGATGGCACCTATACGGCGGGCTTCCGCGGCAACCATCTGTCGCTGCACCGTCAAAGCGGTTCTTCGGTGGAGTTTCCCTGCAAGGTCGCCGTGACCGAGATCACCGGCTCGGAAAGCTTCCTGCATCTGGACCATGGCCCTGACCGCTGGGTCGGGCTGGTCGAGGGCGTGCATGATCTGCCCTCGGGGCAGGATGTCTCGGTCTGGCTGGACCCGTCCTATGTCTATCTTTTCTCGCCGGATGGTGCCTTGGCCGCACCCGCCGCCTATGCCTTGGCCAGTTAGGGAAAACGCAATGGCACAGATCACCCTTTCCAACCTTGCCCACAGCTATATCAGCCATCCCAACCGTGACTCGCATTACGCGTTGAAAGAGATGAACCACGTCTGGCAGGACGGCGGCGCCTATGCGCTTCTGGGCGCCTCGGGTTGCGGCAAGACCACGCTTCTGAACGTCATCTCCGGCCTGATCCGGCCCAGCCATGGCCGGGTGCTGTTTGGCGACCGCGACGTGACCGATGCGCCGACGGCGGAGCGCAACATCGCCCAGGTCTTCCAGTTCCCGGTGGTCTACGACACGATGACCGTGCGCGAAAACCTGGCCTTTCCGCTGCGCAACCGGGGCATGGATGCGGGCTACATCGCCGGGCGCGTCGAGCAGATCGCCCGGATGATCGGGATGGAGCAGAACCTGAACCGGAAAGCGCGCGGGTTGACCGCCGATGCCAAGCAGAAGATCAGCCTTGGCCGCGGCATGGTGCGCGAGGATGTCAACGCGATCCTGTTCGATGAACCCCTGACCGTGATCGACCCGCATATGAAATGGGAATTGCGCACCCAGCTGAAACAGTTGCACCGCCAGTTCGGCCATACGATGATCTATGTGACCCACGACCAGACCGAGGCTTTGACCTTCGCCGACAAGGTGGTGGTGATGCACGAGGGTCGCGTCGTCCAGATGGGCACCCCGCAGGAGCTGTTCGAGACGCCCGAGCATACCTTTGTGGGCTATTTCATCGGCTCGCCCGGGATGAACCTGATGGACGCCAAGGTCGAAGGCAACATGGCCAAGGTTGGTGATATCACAGTACCGCTGGGCGGCACCTACACCGCGCCCAAGGGCCGCGTGCAGATCGGCATCCGGCCGGAGTTCGTCAGCCTGACCAATGGCCGCGCCGGTGGAATCCCGATGCGGATCATCCGGATCGAGGATGTCGGCCGTCACCGCATCCTGCGCGCGGAAATCGCCACGGGCGAAGTGAGCGCGATCCTTGATGAAGATGCCAGCGTCGGGGCCGAAATGACTCACCTGAGCTTCGATCCCGCCCGGATCAGCGTGTTTGCCGACGATTGGCGCCAAAGCCCGCTCGGGTTGGTTTCTGGAAAGGCCGCGTGATGGAAAAGACAGTCAACCAAAAAGCCTGGTTTCTGGTCCTGCCGGTATTTCTGCTGGTGGCCTTCTCGGCGGTGATCCCGCTGATGACGGTGGTCAACTACTCGGTCCAGGACACCTTCGGCGACAATGCCTTCTTCTGGGCCGGGCTGGAATGGTTCCAGGAGATGCTGGAATCCGACCGGCTTTGGGGCGCCTTGGGCCGGCAGATCGTGTTCTCTGCCACGATCCTTGCCATCGAAGTGCCGCTTGGCATCATCGTGGCGCTCAACATGCCGAAAAAGGGCGGCTGGTCCAGCTTCTGCCTCGTGATGATCGCCCTGCCGCTGCTGATCCCGTGGAACGTGGTCGGCACGATCTGGCAGCTGTTCAGCCGCACCGACATTGGCCTTCTGGGCGCCGGTCTCATGTCCATCGGGATCGAGGTCAACCCGGGGAAAGACCCCGTCACCGCCTGGATCCTGGTCGTGGTGATGGATGTCTGGCACTGGACCTCGCTGGTGGCGCTGCTGTGCTACGCCGGGCTGCAATCCATCCCGCAGGCCTATTATCAGGCCGCCAAGATTGATCAGGCCAGCCGCTGGAGCGTGTTCCGCTATATCGAATTGCCGAAGATGGGTGGCGTGCTGCTGATCGCGATCCTTCTGCGCTTCATGGACAGCTTCATGATCTACACCGAGCCCTTCGTTCTGACCGGGGGCGGGCCGGGCAGCGCCACCACCTTCCTGTCGATCGATCTGGTGAAGATGGCCATCGGACAGTTCGACCTTGGCCCCGCCGCCGCCTTCTCGATCATGTATTTCCTGGTGATCCTGCTGGTCTGCTGGGTGTTCTACACCGTGATGACCACGCTCGACAAACAAGAGGAGCGCTGAGATGGCCGTGCAATCTTCTGTCGGAGTCCTCTCCGCCGCGACCGAAACCAGCCGCCCGAAAAAGGACTGGGGCCCCACCGTCTCGATCGTGATCATGACGGTGTTCCTTCTGTTCCTGTTCATCCCGATCTACTGGCTGATCAACATGAGCCTGAAGACCAATACCGAGATCCTGACCAGCATCGGCATGGTGCCGAAGCACCTGACCTTCGTGAACTTTGAGAAGATCTTCAGCGACTCGACCTGGTACATGGGCTATGTGAACTCGCTGATCTATGTGGTGATGAACACGGTCATCTCGATCACGGTGGCCTTGCCTGCGGCCTATGCCTTCTCGCGCTACAGCTTTGTAGGCGACAAGCACCTGTTCTTCTGGCTTCTGACCAACCGGATGGCGCCGCCCGCGGTTTTCGCGCTGCCCTTCTTCCAGCTCTATTCCTCGATCGGGCTGTTCGACACCCATATCGCGGTGGCGCTGGCGCACTGCCTGTTCAACATCCCCCTCGCCGTCTGGATCCTCGAAGGCTTCATGCGCGGAGTCCCGCGTGAGATTGACGAGACGGCCTATATCGACGGTTATTCCTTCGGCCGCTTCTTCATCCGGATCTTCCTGCCGCTGATCGCCTCCGGCATCGGGGTCGCCGCCTTCTTCTGCTTCATGTTCTCCTGGGTCGACCTGCTGCTGTCGCGGACCCTGACCTCGGTCAATGTGAAGACGATCGGGGTGGCGATGACGCGGACCTCTTCGGCCACGGGCTTTGACTACGGCCTGCTGGCGGCTGCGGGGGTGCTGACGATCATCCCGGGCGCCTTGGTGATCTACTTTGTCCGCAACTACATCGCCAAGGGCTTCGCCCTGGGGAGGGTGTGATGACCGCTACTCGCTGGCCCGCAATCTATGGCACGACCGGAGCGATCATGCTTGCCGTGCTGGGCGCGCTGATCTGGGCCGTGCCGCGCAAGGATGGCGCCTTCGTCTGGTTCGACCCGATGATCAAGGGCGGCTGGATGGCCTGGACCTTCCCGGTGGCCCTGTTCTTCTACCTCATTGCCTGCCTCTTGGTGATCTTCACCATCCTGGCGATCCGCTTCCCCGAAACGCCGCGCATCGGGGTGCTGCATATCGAAACCACGCGCGGCGACAGGCTTTTCATCTCGCTTCTGGGCTCGGCCTTCATCTGTCTTGGCTGGCTCGCACTCATCGGGGATTCCCTCTGGGGCGCCCTGATCGCCTGTCTGGTCTATGCCGCTGCGGTCTTCCGCTGGGTCTAGGCCGGAACTCCAAACTGCGGGCCAAATCCGCAGCAGACCAAACTGCGGGCCAAACCCGCAGGTGCGACAAACTCAACATTCTGGGAGGAATCGAATGAGACTGCGTACAACGTCAACCGCCATGGCCCTTGCGCTGATGGCCTTTGCGATGCCGGCTTTCGCCGACATGGATGCCGCAAAGGCCTTCCTCGACAAGGAAATCGGCGACCTGTCGACCCTGAGCCGGGCCGATCAGGAAAAGGAAATGCAATGGTTCGTCGATGCGGCAAAGCCCTATGCCGGCATGGAAATCAAGGTGGTTTCCGAAACCATCGCCACGCATACCTATGAATCCCAGGTGCTGGCTCCGGCCTTCACCGCCATCACCGGCATCAAGATCACTCATGACCTGATCGGCGAAGGCGATGTGGTCGAAAAGCTGCAAACGCAGATGCAGTCGGGCGAGAACATCTACGACGCCTATATCAACGACAGCGACCTGATCGGCACCCACTGGCGCTATCAGCAGGCCCGCAACCTGACCGACTGGATGGCAGGCGAAGGCAAGGACGTGACCTCGCCGACGCTGGACCTGGCCGACTTCATCGGGACCAAGTTCACCACGGCGCCGGATGGCAAGCTTTACCAGCTGCCCGACCAGCAGTTCGCCAACCTTTACTGGTTCCGCTACGACTGGTTCAACGATCAGAAAACCAAGGACGATTTCAAAGCCAAATACGGCTATGACCTCGGCGTTCCGATCAACTGGTCGGCCTATGAAGACATCGCAGAGTTCTTCACCGGCCGCGACATGTCCTATATCGGCGGGCCGAAGTCGGCCTTCGGCAACATGGACTACGGCAAGAAGGACCCCTCGCTGGGCTGGCGCTACACCGACGCCTGGATGTCGATGGCCGGTATGGGCGACAAGGGCGAGCCGAACGGCCTGCCGGTTGACGAATGGGGCGTCCGCGTGGACGAGAAATCCCGTCCCGTCGGCTCTTGCGTTGCGCGTGGCGGTGCCACCAACGACGCGGCTGCAGTCTATGCCATCACCAAGTCGATCGAATGGCTGCAGAAGTACTCGCCGCCCTCGGCCGCCGGCATGGTCTTCGGCGAGGCGGGTTCGGTTCCTGCCCAGGGCGATATCGCCCAGCAGATGTTCTGGTACACCGCCTTCACCGCCGATATGGTCAAGCCCGGCCTGCCGGTGATGAACGAGGACGGCACGCCGAAGTGGCGCATGGCCCCCTCGCCGCACGGCGCTTACTGGTCGGAAGGCACCAAGGTCGGCTATCAGGACGTGGGTTCCTGGACCCTGATGAAGTCCACCCCGGTGGACCGCGCGCAGGCGGCCTGGCTCTATGCCCAGTTCGTCACCTCCAAGACCGTTGACGTGAAGAAATCGGATGTCGGCCTGACCTTCATCCGGGAATCGACGATCAACAGCCAGCACTTCACCGATCGCGCCCCGAAACTCGGCGGCCTGATCGAATTCTACCGCTCGCCCGCCCGCGTTGCGTGGTCGCCCACCGGCACCAACATCCCGGATTATCCGAAGATGGCGCAGCTGTGGTGGCAGAACATCGGCGACGCCATGTCGGGTGAGAAAACCCCGCAACAGGCGCTCGACAGCCTCTGCGCCGAGCAGGAAAAAGTGATGGCGCGGATCGAGAAGTCCGGCGTTCAGGGCGATATCGGCCCGAAGATGAACGAGGAAAAAGATCCGCAGGAATGGCTGGATGCCCCCGGTTCGCCGGTGGCCAAACTTGAGAACGAAAAGCCGAAGGGCGAAACCATTGCCTATGACGAGCTGATCAAGTCCTGGCAGAAGTAAGCCCGGACGCCTGAACCCGAGGCCGACCGCCACGTCGGTCGGCCTCCCCTCCTCCTTCCCCAAAATTGAAGCACACAACCCACGCCGTTCGCGGCGTCAGGAGAAGATCATGACCTCCCCCAAGCAACACATAGGTGATCTCGTCTCGGAGATGCTTGCGCAATACGGTGTCGAACTGGTGTTCGGGATGCCGGGCGGGCAGACGACGGCGCTGCACGACGGGATCTCGCGGCGCAACGACCGGATCAAGCACATCCTGATGCGGGACGAGCGCAACGCGGCCTATGCGGCGGATGCCTATGCGCGGCTGACCGGCAAGCCCGGCGTCTGCGATGTGACCGTGGGGCCGGGGGCGAACCTCTTGCCTGCCGGGTTTCTGGAGGCCTTGAACGCCTCGATCCCGATGATCGCGATTGTGGGGGAACTGCCGCTGGATTGGCTGTCGCTCAAGGAAAAAGGCATTGCGAGCCAGGGCTTTGACCAGCTCGCCTTCTTCAAGACCTGCTCGAAGGAGGCCTTCCTTGTCCCCTCGGTCGCGGCCCTGCCCGACCTGATCCGCGCCGCCTTCCGGATTGCCACTTCACCCCGCCCCGGCCCGGTCGCGCTGATCATCCCGCATGACATTTTCGACGCCGAATGGGACGAAGAGGCCCTGCCCATCGTCATCGACGACCGCGCGAAGCAAATCCCCTTCGTCCGCTCCACCGCACCGAATGAGGATATCGAACGCGCGGTCGCATTGATCAGGAAGGCCAAGCGCCCGGCCATCGTCTATGGCGGCGGCGTGCATGGTTCGGTCGCGGCACTGGAGGCCACCGCCTTCGCCGACCGGCTCGGCGGGCTGGTGGTGACCTCGCTGTCCGGCAAAGGCTCGGTCCCCGAGACCCGCGCCTTTGCGGCGGGGGTCCTCAATCCGCTCGGCTCCTGGGCTGCGATTGAACTCATTCAGGAGGCCGACCTGATCATCTGGTGCGGCTCGAAAGTCAGTCAGAACACGGGGATGAACTGGACCCTGCCGAAGGCCACCCAAGCCACGATCACCATCGACTGCGACCCGATGGAGCATGGCCGCACCTTCCGCCCAACCGTGCCCCTCTTCGGCGACGTGCGCGAAATCCTGCGCAGCCTGAACGCCGCTCTGGGCGACAGCCTGACCGGCAGCCGCCCCGACTGGGACGCAAGGATTGCCGCGGTGAAGGCCGAGGGCGATGCCGCCAAGGCCATCGAGATGGCCTCGGAGCAGATCCCCGTCCTGCCGCCGCGCGTGATGCGCGAGATTGCGGCGCGGTTGGGGGATACCGATGTGGTGGTCTCCGACGCGTCTTTCTCCGCCGGCTGGATCTCCGGCTATATCCCGGCGAAGAAATCCGAACGCCAGTTCCTGTTCGCCCGCGGCCAGGGCGGGCTTGGTTATGCCGTGCCCGGCGCCATCGGGGCCGCCGCCACAAGGCCGGAGGCCCGCATCGTCACCGTGGCAGGCGACGGCGCGTTTTCCTATACGATCGGGGAACTTGCGACCATGGCGCAGTACAACCAGCGCGTGGTCAACGTGGTGATCAACAACGGAAAACTCGGCTGGATCCAGCTCTGGCAGGAGATTTACTTCGGCAATGTCCAGTCGGCCAACCTCGAAAGCCAGACCTCGACCCCGGGCTATGCCGCCGCCGCCGCTGGCCTTGGCCTCCTCGGCATCTATTGCGACAAACCCGACGAGATCGGCCCGGCCCTCGACCGCGCCTTTGCCCATGACGGCCCCTCGGTGGTCGAGGTCCGCATCGACGACCGCGCCACGCCGATCCACTCTTTCAAGCGCCGGATGCGCGAGCTGAACGCCACCCCGAAACCCCGCCCCGGCACGGTCTACAAACTCCGCCAGTTCAAGATCTCGCCCGATCTGTGACACCCCCCTGCGGCAGGGTCAAACCTGCCGCAGGGCAAGACGGGCCCGCACCAGATCTTTCGCCTTCTGCACTGCGACTTCCAGCGCCACGCCTCGGGCCAGATGCACGGCGAGGGCGCTGGCCAGTTCGCAGCCGGTGCCCCGGGCCGATCCCGGCAGACGCGGCGCCCCAAAGGCGCGCATCGGCAGCCCTTGCTGGTAAAGCCGATCCTCGCTGATCACGGCATCTGCCGCATGGCCGCCCTTGACCAGAACCGCCCCGCAGCCGTGTGCCAGAAGGCCTGCCACGACATCGGCCTCTGCCGCTGTGGGCCCGAGGCCAAGCGCCGCGCCCAGCACCGCGAGTTCGGGCAGGTTCGGGGTCAGCACGCTGGTGCGTGGCAGCAAAAGCGCCAGCAGCGCGCCAAGCCCGGCGCTGTCGATCAGCGCCCGGCCCGAGGAGGCGCAGACCACCGGGTCCAGCACCACGAGCACTTGCGGCAGGTTGCGCGCCACCGCCATGACCGTATCCGCCCAGCCGAGCATGCCGATCTTGACCGCGCCGAGGCCGTTTCCCGCAGCAATCGCGATCTGATCGGCCACGACCTCGGCCGGCACCTGATGCACCGCACTGACCCTCTCGTCGCTTTGCGCGGTCACAGCGGTCACCGCGACCCTGAAACGCGCGCCCAGCTGGGCGGCGGTCGCCGCATCGCGGAGCACCCCCGCGCCGCCACTGGAATCCATCCCACCGATGAACAGAACCGGCGCGCCGCTCATGGCAGGGCCAGAATGGCCGTGGGGTTGTCGCATCTTGCGCCCAAGGCCCGCGCGGCGCGCCAGGCGCGCAGGCCGGTCGCGCAGCAAAAGACCACGCGACGGCCCTGCGGCACCGTGTCGAGCAGCCCGGGCGCCATCCGCACGGCGCGCGGCAATCCGGCGGCCTCTTCGACGGGCCGAAGCTCGATCACGAGGTCATCGGGGAGGAGGTCGGCTTCGGCGATCACTTCGGGGCCCGGAAGGTCAGGTTCGGGGGCCGTGTCAAAGCGAAAGGACGAGATCCGCCAGCTTTTCAGATCGACCGAGATCATCTGGCCCAGCGGCGACGGGCTTTGCCCGAGCAGTACCGCCAGCACCATCTGCGCCTGCAGGGCGGCGAGCGTCGCCACCACCGGCCCCATCACCCCGGCCGTGGCGCAACTGCCCATCTGCGCCGGCAGGTCGGGAAAGACGCTGCGATAGCTTGGCGCGCCACTGCAAAAGCCGCCGACATAGCCGGAATGTCCCAGAACCGAGGCGCTGATCAGGGGCTTGTCCTGCCTCAGGCACAGGTCGGACAGGCCATAGGTCACGGCGAAGGAATCCGCCGCATCGACGACCAGATCGGCTTTCGCCAGTTCGGTGCGGGCCAAAGCCGGGTCGAGGCGCTGGACGAGCGGGCTGATCCGGCAATCGGGGTTCAGGGCGTGCAACGTTTCGGCGGCGACCTCGGCCTTGGGGCGGCCAAGGTCGGTCATGCGGTAAAGGGTCTGGCGGTGTAGGTTGGTCTCATCCACATGGTCGGGGTCGATCACGCGCAGATGGCCGACACCCGCCCCGGCCAGAAGCGGCAGAAGGGTGGAGCCGAGGCCGCCCGCGCCGACCACCAGCACTTTTGCGGCGCGCAGGCGGGCCTGGCCCTGTGGGCCGACTTCGGGCAGGCAGATTTGCCTTTCATAGCGGGTCATCTGACATACTCCCGCGTTGCCGAAAGCCATTCCTTGCAGCGCGCCACAGGGTCTGCGGCTTGCTGAATGTCGGTGACCGCGGCGGCGCTGTCGGCCCCGGCGGCGAAAAGCTGCGGCAGGCGGTCAGGCGTCACGCCGCCGATGCCGACCAGCGGCACCGCCCCCACCCGGCGCTTCCAGTCGCGCACCCGGTCGAGACCTTGCGGTTCCCAAGGCATCTGTTTCAGCAGGGTCGGCCAGACCGGCCCGAGCGCGATATAGGCCGGCGCATGGGCCAAAGCGCGGTCCAGTTCCGCTTCGTCATGGGTGGAAAGGCCGAAGGATATGCCTGCGCGGCTTAGAGCTGTAAAATCGGCGCTGTCCATATCCTCCTGCCCCAGATGGACAAAATCGCAGCCGAGGTCGAGCGCGATCTGCCAGTGATCGTTGACCACAAGCTGCGCGCGATGGGCGGCGCAAAG
Organism: Rhodobacter sp. P2_H5; assembly: GCF_056403335.1. NCBI lineage: Bacteria > Pseudomonadati > Pseudomonadota > Alphaproteobacteria > Rhodobacterales > Rhodobacter > Rhodobacter sp. P2_H5. The sequence continues at coordinate 141,351 of NZ_JBFUFS010000006.1, forward strand.
TCTGCGAGCCAGAGCGATCTGGCGGCGTAATTCGGCCTCCGGCAGGTCCTTCAGGCGCAGCTGGACCAAGCGCACGCCAAGGGGCAGCAGGGCGGCCAGGCGGTCAACATGGCCGGTGATCAGGTAGAAGGGGTCGAGCCTTGCCATCACACCAGCTCCGCCAGGCCGAGGATCGGGGTCGAGGCCTGGGCCATGTCGCGGCGCGGCATCAGGCCGGCCTCATGCGCGGCACGGCCGCCCGCCACGGCCTGACCGAAGGCCGCGGCCATCGCCACTGGGTCAAGAGCCTTGGCGACGGCGGTGTTGAGAAGGACCGCGTCAAAGCCCATCTCCATCGCCTGCATGGCCTGCGAGGGCGCGCCGATTCCGGCGTCGATCACCATCGCGATATCGGGGAAATGCGCCCGCAAGGCGCGCAGGCCTTCGATGTTGCGCAGCCCCTGGCCGGAGCCGATCGGCGCGCCCCAGGGCATCAGGACGCGGCAGCCGGCCTCGACCAGCTTTTCGCCGACGATCAGGTCTTCGGTCGTGTAGGGGAAGACCGAAAAGCCCTCGGCACAGAGCACGCGGGCGGCCTCGACCAGGGCGAAAGGGTCGGGTTGCAGGCTGTCGGCGTGGCCGATCACCTCCAGCTTGATCCACTCCGTGCCGAAAAGCTCGCGCGCCATATGGGCGGTGGTGATCGCCTCACGTGCCGTGTGGCAGCCGGCGGTGTTGGGCAGGATGCGCCTGCCGCTGTCGGCCAGGATCTCGCGGAAGGCCTGGCCCGCCGGACCCTCGCGCCGCAAAGAGACGGTGATGACCTCGGCGCCCGAGGCCGCGATGGCCTGCCGCAGCACGGCGGGGGAAGGGTAGCCCGCCGTTCCCAGCATCAGGCGCGAGGTGAGGTTGGTGCCGTAGAACATCCTCAGCCCCCCTGCATCGGCGTCAGGATTTCGACCTTGGCCCCGTCGCGCAGGGCGGCTGCCGCGCGCAGCGTCCGGGGCACGAAACTGCCGTCCAGCGCCGTTGCGACTGAGGCCGCATCAAGGCCCTGTTCCTCCACCAAGGCGGAAAGGGTCGTGGCCGCCGTGGCCAGGGTTTGGCCGTTCAGATCAATGCGCATCGGCGCGCTCCTTGCAGATCAGGGTGGCGAGGTCGCGGGCGAGGATCGGGGCCATGAGGAAACCGTGCCGGTACATGCCGTTGAGGTGGATGCGGTCGCCTTGGACGCGCAGGGCGGGGATGTTGTCGGGGAAGGCCGGGCGCAGGCCGGCGCCCGTGGCTGTGACCTCAGCCTCGGCAAAGCCGGGGTGGACGGTGAAGGCGGCGGAGAGCAGTTCCACCACCGCCCGCACGGTGATGCCGCCTTTGCAGGCGCTTTCCACCATGGTCGCGCCGATCATGTAGCGGCCCTGCCCGCGTGGCACGATGTAGCAGGCAAAGCGCGGGTGCAGCAGGCGGATCGGGCGGGTCAGGGTCACATCTGGAGCCGAAACCTCCACCATCTCGCCTCGCACGGGGCGCAGGTCGGGAAGACGGTCCGCCGCCGCGATGCCGCGACAATCGACGATCCGGCCCAGCGGCGGACCGCTGCGAAAGCTGACGCCACGCGCCAAAAGGGTGTTCCGCAGATGGTCGAGCCCGGCGACAGGGTCCATATGCGCCTCGGTGGCAAAGAAAAGCCCGCGCTGAAAGCGGCCCGACAGGTCAGGTTCCAGCGCGTCGGGGCTGACGGCCTCATGACCTCCCGTGGCTTTGGCAAAGCGGTCCAACTCGCCCTGATCGCGCGGGCTGGCCAGAACCAGCGTGCCGCGCCGCACCACGCCGGGGACATGGGCCTGCCACCAATCCACCGCCTCTTGCCCGCGCGCCACGATCACCGGGGGCGCACTTTCGCCCTCGCAAAAGGGGGCCAGCATCCCCCCGGCCAGATGGCTGGCCGGGGGTGGAGCGTCGGGCGGGGCGATCACTTCGACCGCCACGCCCTTGTCAGCCAGGGCCGTTGCGGCGCAAAGCCCCGCCACGCCTTGCCCGAGAACCGAGATCATTCGGCCGGTTCCTTCACATCGGCGGCGGGCAGGTACAACGCGCCGCCTTCGCGGAACTTTTCCGCCATCCGCGCCATGCCGTCCTGCTTTTCCGCCTCGGCCCGAATGTCGTGGCTGATCTTCATCGAACAGAACTTCGGCCCGCACATCGAGCAGAAATGCGCCACCTTGTGCGCCTCTTTCGGCATGGTCTCGTCATGCATGGCGCGGGCGGTGTCAGGGTCGAGGCCGAGGTTGAACTGATCCTCCCAGCGGAATTCAAACCGCGCCCGGGACAGGGCATCGTCACGGGCCTGCGCGCCGGGATGTCCCTTGGCCAGATCAGCGGCATGGGCGGCCAGCTTGTAGGTGATCACCCCGGTTTTCACATCATTGCGGTCGGGCAGGCCGAGGTGTTCCTTCGGCGTGACGTAGCACAGCATCGCGGTACCGAACCAGCCGATCATCGCCGCCCCGATGGCGCTGGTGATGTGGTCATAGCCGGGCGCAATGTCGGTCGTCAGCGGCCCGAGCGTGTAGAAGGGCGCCTCGTGGCAATGCTTCAGCTGCTTGTCCATATTGGCCTTGATCTTGTGCATCGGCACATGACCCGGCCCTTCGATCATCACCTGACAATCCTTGGCCCAGGCGATCTTGGTCAGTTCGCCCAGCGTCTCAAGCTCCGCAAACTGCGCCTGATCGTTGGCATCGGCGATCGAACCGGGGCGGAGGCCGTCACCCAGCGAGAAGCTGACGTCATAGGCGCGCATGATGTCGCAGATCTCGTCAAAGCGTTCATAGAGAAAGCTTTCGCGGTGGTGATGCAGGCACCACTTCGCCATGATCGAGCCGCCGCGGCTGACAATCCCGGTCACCCGCCGCGCCGTCATCGGGATCATGTGCAGCCGCACCCCGGCGTGGATGGTGAAGTAATCCACCCCCTGTTCGGCCTGTTCGATCAGCGTGTCGCGGTAGATTTCCCAGGTCAGATCCTCGGCCACGCCGCCGACCTTTTCCAGGGCTTGGTACAGCGGCACCGTGCCGATCGGCACCGGGGCGTTGCGGATGATCCAGTCGCGGATGTTGTGGATGTTGCGCCCGGTCGACAGGTCCATGACGGTATCCGCACCCCAGCGGATCGCCCAGACCATCTTCTCCACCTCCTCCTCCATCGAGGAAGTGACGGCGGAGTTGCCGATATTGGCGTTGATCTTCACCAGAAAGTTGCGGCCGATGATCATCGGCTCCAGCTCGCGGTGGTTGATGTTGGCTGGGATGATGGCGCGGCCTTCGGCGATTTCTCGGCGGACGAATTCGGGGGTGATGAGGTCGGGCAGATCGGCGCCAAAGGCTTCGCCATCGCGGGAATAGGCGGCGCTGCGGCCCTCGTTCTCGCGGATCGCGACGAACTCCATCTCCGGCGTGATGATGCCGGCGCGGGCATAGGCCAGTTGGGTGACGGCACGGCCTTGGGTGGCGCGCAGCGGATCGCGCTGGTGCGGGAAGGCGGGGGTCAGCCTGGCGCCCTCGACAAAGCCATTGTCGGCGGGCAGGACGGCGCGGGCCGGGTAGGGTTCCACATCGCCACGCTGGTGCAGCCAGAGGCCGCGCACGTCCGGCAGGCCCTTGGCGATTTCCACCGAGACGGCGGCATCGGTGTAAGGGCCTGAACTGTCGTAGACATTCAGCGGCGCTTCCCCGGTCACCGTGATCTGGCGCAGGGGTATGCGGATGTCATGCAGCGTGCCAGCGACATGGACTTTGGACGAGCCGGGCAGGGCGCCGGTCGTGATCTGGTGGGCTTTGGTCTGGGAAATAGGCTTGTTCATCTGGTCTCCTCTCGCGAAAAGACCCAAGTGAAACGAAGGCAGAAAGGGGCCATCAGGCCCGGCACGCAGATGCGCAAAGGGCCCAAGTGGCCCGAAAGGACCACCCCGTATAAGATTGGGGAGGGTTTGCCCTTCGGTCTTCCTACGCCAGTGTCAACTGGGTCAGGTTCAAAGGGTCGCTGCACCGGGGTTGCCCCCTAAATCAGCCTCTCAGTCCCTTGGGTGGGACTCCCCCGACGTGAGGCAAGGATATCCAAAGGCGCACCGCCGTCAATGCGGATCTTTCGGAAGGTCGTCACAGACCCGTTTCCGTCAGGAAATCTTGGCCAGAAGGGCGCGGGCGGTTTCCTCATCCGTCACCAGAACCGTCGCCAGCCGGGCGCGAATCATGCCGGCGATGGCGTCGACCTTGCCCAAGCCGCCGCCGACGCAAATCCGCTGCGGCACCCGCATCATGGTTTCGGCCGACATGGTGATGTGGCGGCTGTCGAACTCGCTAGTCACCAGCTGCCCCGCCGCATCGAAGAAATGCCCCGAGGCGAAGCCGACAGCCCCCAGATCGCGGTAGACCGCCAGCTGGTCCGGCGTCATGAAGCCGCCGGTGACCAGCAAGGTCTCGCCGGTCAGTTGCGTCACGCCGAAGAGGATCGTGGTGCAATGGCCCAGAAGGTCGAAATGCTCGCGGATCGCGGGCTCGGCCATCAGGATATCCTTGACCGCGGGGCTGGAGACCACGCCCGGCGCATGCAGGTTGACGCAGCGCGCATTGAGCCTTTCGGCGATGTTCGAGGTGCAGAAGACCGGCGAGAAATCCATCGTCGCCGCCGAACTGCCGGTCAGCTGCGCCACCGTGACATGCGGGCGGTGCAGCGTGGACAAGGCCTGCGACAGGGCCAGCACCGTGCGGCCCCAGGCGACGCCGATGATCTCGTCCTCCTTGATCCGGCTTTCCAGAAGCCGCGCACCCAGATGGCCGATCTGCTGCGACAGGGGCTGGGTCGAGGTGCCGGTGGGCAACACGAAGCACTCCTCCAACCCGATCTTGTCGCGCAATTCCAGGGCTAGGTTGGCACGGGCGATGCGGGAAGGGTCGATGGTGATCGTCACCACGCCCTCATCCCGCGCCTTTTGCAACAGGTTGAAAACCGAGGCGCGCGAGATGCCGAGCTGTTCGGCGATCTGCTCCTGTTTCAGGCCTTCCTCGTAATAAAGCCAGGCCGCCCACAGAACCTGATCGGTGCCAAATTGCATCGGCGGCACGCGGCGGGCGCTGGGCGATTTCGGCTCGGACACGGCAGGGGGCATCGCGGGGATTGGTCCTTGGTCTGGGATCTTTCTGTCATTGCAGGAAATCGCGGACAAATCCAGCCGTTCGAATTTGGCAAAATTCAGATGCCTGTGAAAAACGTCATTGACAGATGACAACGTATAGTGACATTTGTCAGTCATCGAGAGTCGATAAGCTTTGGGAGGAGCGCATGGACCACGAGGCAAGGGCGCAAAACGCCACGTCCACACGCGACTGGACCGCTCTGATCGACGAGGTCACTGCAGGCCGCTGGATCGACCCGGACACCGGAAAGCCGGCGGATGTGCCCTTCAAGACCATCGTGATCCACGACACGCTGGCCCAGGATGCGGCGGGTCTTCTGGCCCGGACGATGCCCGCCGAAAGCTATGGCGTGGTCTGTGACGAGAACACGGTGGACGTGATGGGCGCCGCTGTCGCAGCCCAGATCGGCCCGAAAGCGCGGCTGATCGTGCTGAACCACCCCCATGCCGATGCGCAGACGGTGCGCGCCCTGCAGGCTGAAACCAGGGGGATCGAGGCGCTGGTGGCGGTCGGCTCTGGCACCTTGAACGACCTCTGCAAGTTCGCGACCTTTGGCGACGGTCGGCAGTATTCGGTCTTTGGCACGGCGCCGTCGATGAACGGCTATACTTCGTCCACCGCCTCGATCACGCTGGATTCGGGTCTGAAGTCCACCCAGAACGCCCATGCCGCCAAAGGCGTTTTCCTCGACGTGGCCGAGAGTGCCCGCGCCCCGCAATACCTGATCGCGGCGGGCTTTGGCGACAGTCTGTGCCGGCCCACGGCGCAGGTCGACTGGTACTTCTCGCACCAGATGCTGGGCACCTATTACGCGACCGCGCCCTATGTGCTGCAAGACGCGGATGAGGTCGCGATGCTGGCCCGCTCCGCCGGACTTGGCATCAAGGATCACGAGGCGGTGGGCTATCTGCACCGCATCCTGACCCTCGGTGGTCTTGGCATTGCCGTGACGAAGATGAGCCATCCGGGCTCGATGGGCGAACACCAGATCTCGCACTGGATCGACAGTTTTGCCGGCGACCGCCACCCGGGCACCGTGCATGGCCAGCAGGTCGGCGTCGCCTCGGTCACCATGGCGCGGTTGCAAGAGCAGATCCTGGCCATGGAAGAGGCGCCCCGTGTCGGCCCGACCCATTTTGACGAGGCGGAAATCCGCGCCCGCTATCCGGCGGCGGCGGTGGAGGCCTGTCTGAAAGCCAGCCGCGCCAAGGTGATGGATCAGGCAGCGGCCGACCGGTTCAACGCCGATCTGGCGCTGAAATGGCCCGAACTGCGCCAGACCCTGAGGGCGATGATGATCCCTTCGGCAGACCTCGCCCGCCATCTGCGCGCCGCAGGCGGTGGGGCCGCGCCTGAGGAGATCGGCCTTGACCGCGCCCTTTACGCCGATGCGCTGCGGTATAGCCGCGAGATGCGCGACCGGTATTCGTTCCTCGATCTGGCGGCAGACATGGGGATTCTGGAAGATTTCATCGAGGAAACCCTGTGATGCGCCCGCTGTCCGAGCTTTCGAGCGAAGCCCTGTCCCGCTGTATCGCCGTCTTCACCGACATCGACGACACGCTGACCACCGATGGCCAATTGCCCGCCGAAGCCTATGCCGCGCTGGAACGGCTCTCGCAAGCCGGCCTGCCCGTGGTGCCGATCACCGGGCGTCCGGCGGGCTGGTGCGACATGATCGCCCGCTTCTGGCCGGTCTCGGGGATCGTGGGCGAAAACGGCGCCTTCTACTTCTCCTACGATCGCGAGGCCCGCAAGATGCGGCAGAAGTTCTTCGCCACCGACGCCGAACGCCGCAGCAACCGCCAGAAGCTGGACGGGTTGCGGACCCAGATCCTCGCCGATGTGCCGGGGGCAGGCATCGCCTCGGACCAGCTCTACCGCGAGGCGGATCTGGCGATCGATATCTGCGAGGATGTCGAGCCGCTGTCGGCGGAAGATGTGGCCAAGGTGCTGGCGCATTTCGAAAACGCCGGCGCCGTTGCCAAGCTTTCCTCGATCCACGTCAACGGCTGGTTCGGCGCCTATGACAAGCTGTCGATGACCCGGATCTTTGCCAGGGACGTGCTGGGGCTGGATATCGACGCCGACCGCGACAGGATCATCTTTGTCGGCGACAGCCCGAACGACGGGCCGATGTTCGGCTTCTTCCCCAATTCCTGCGGTGTCGCCAATGTGAAGGAATTCGAAGGCACCGGCTGCACCCTCCCCGCCTTTGTCGCGAGCCAAAAGGGCGGTGCCGGCTTTGTCGAGATTGCCGAGCGCCTTCTGCACAGCCTTCAAGTGGGGGCGCGGTGATGGGGGAGCAGGTCTTCGATCTGGCGATCATCGGCGGCGGCATCAACGGCTGCGGCATCGCCCGCGACGCGGTGGGGCGCGGGCTGAAGGTCTACCTCTGCGAGCAGGGCGATCTGGGGGGCGCGACTTCCTCCGCCTCGACCAAGCTGCTGCATGGCGGCTTGCGCTACCTGGAGCACTACGAATTCCGCCTGGTGCGCGAGGCGCTGATCGAGCGTGAGGTGCTCTGGGGCATCGCCCCGCATATCGTCCGCCCGCTGCGTTTCGTGCTGCCGCATGCCAAGGGGATGCGGTCTGCCTGGCTTCTGCGGCTTGGCCTGTTTCTTTACGACCATCTGGGCGGTCGCAAGCTTTTGCCCGGCACCTCGCGCGTGGACTTCGCCCGCTCGCCCATCGGGCAGGGACTGAAGGCCGGCATCGACTTCGGCTATGAATATTCCGATTGCTGGGTCGAGGATAACCGCCTTGTAATCCTGAACGCCCGCGATGCCGAAGAACGCGGCGCCGAGATTGCCGTGGGCACCCGCTGCATCAGTGCTGCGCCCGAGGCGGGCGGCGGCTGGCGTGTGGTGACGCAGGACCTGACGACGGGCGAGGAACGCAGCCTGCGGGCAAGGGTTCTGGTCAATGCCGCCGGCCCCTGGGCCAATCAGGTGGCGCATGATCTGGTCGGTCGCCCGCCCAAGGGCAAGGTGCGGCTGGTGCAAGGCTCGCATCTCGTGGTGCCCAAGCTTTACGACCACGACCGCTGCTTCATCTTCCAGAATCCCGATGGCCGGATCGTTTTCACCATCCCCTACGAGGGCAAGTTCACCCTGATCGGCACCACCGACCGCGACTACAAGGGCGAACTGGCCAAGGTGACGGCCTCCGAGGCCGAGATCAGCTACCTCTGCGCAGCCGTCAGCGGCTATTTCCGCAAGGCAGTGACGCCGAAGGATGTGGTCTGGACCTATTCCGGCGTCCGCCCGCTTTATGACGATGGCCAGTCCAAGGCGCAGCAGGCGACCCGCGATTATGTGCTGGAGGTCGATACCACCGCCAATGCGCCAATGCTTTCGGTCTTCGGCGGCAAGATCACCACCTACCGCAGGCTGGCCGAATCCGCGCTGGACAAGATCCTGCCGCTTCTGCCCGCAGGTGCGGGAACCAAGGGCGAGGCCAAGGGCTGGACCGGTCGCCATCCCCTGCCGGGTGGCGAGTTCCAGCCGCAGGATCTGAACATGCAGGTCAATGGCCTGATCAAGTCCTACGGCTTCCTGACCCGAGACGAGGCGCATCGGCTGATCCGGCAATACGGCACCCGGGCGCGTCGCATCCTCGGCAATGCCACCAGGCGCGCCGATCTGGGGCACGAATTCGGCGGCGGCCTGACCGCACGGGAAATTGACTACCTCTGCCGCGAGGAATGGGTGCGCCGTGCCGAGGACATCCTGTTCCGCCGCAGCAAGCTGGGCCTTGTCCTCAGCCCGGCCGACGCTGCTGCGATCGACGCCTATCTGACCGCGAAGACCGAAAGCAGCGCAGCTCTGGCCGCGCAGTAAGACACCACACGACCGGAGACCGCACGACAGACTGCACAGAAACACAAACGGCCTTGGGAGGGGCCGGATTTCGGGGAGGAAATCGATGTATCTGGGACTGGACCTTGGAACCTCGGGCGTGAAAGCCCTGTTGATCGACGACAACCAATACCTGGTCGGTGAATATGCCTCTCGCCCGCTGGCGGTGACGCGGGCGCATCCCAGCTGGTCCGAACAGGACCCGGCACTGTGGTGGGCGGGGGTCTGCGAGGCGATGGACGGGCTGAAGGCGCGGCATGGCCGGGCCCTGTCGGCGGTGCGTGGCATCGGGCTTTCGGGGCAGATGTATGGCGCGACCGTGCTGGACGGCGAGGACAGGCCGCTCCGCCCGGCGATCCTGTGGAACGACATGCGCACCGCCCGCGAATGCGCCGATCTGGCCGCCTCCCTGCCCGAGGGCGAGGCGCTGGCGGGCCGTTCCGCCACCCCGGGCGTGACGGCGGTCAAACTTGCCTGGCTGGCGCGGCACGAGCCCGAGGTTTTCGCGCAAGTCCGCAGTGTCCTTCTCCCCAAGGATTACATCCGCCTCTTGATGACCGGCGACAAGGCCTCGGACCGGGCGGATTCCAGCGGCACCTACTGGATGGATGTGGCGCGGCGCGACTGGTCGGACGCTTTGCTGGCCGCCACCGGCATGCAGCGCAGCCAGATGCCGGAATTGTTCGATGGCACCGAGCCGACAGGGCGCCTGCGCGCCGATCTGGCGGCGCGTTGGGGCATGGCCGCGCAACCGGTCTTTGCCGGTGGCGGAGGCGACAATGCCTGCGGCGCCTGCGGTGTGGGGGCGGTGGGCGATGGCGCGGGGACGGTCTCGCTCGGCACCTCGGGTGTCTTGTTCGTGGCCTCTGATACCCCGCGCCCGACGCGCGGCATCTCGGTCGAGACGCTGTGCCATGCCGTGCCGGGGATGTGGCACCAGATGTCGGTGGTCCTGTCGGCGACATCGACGCTGAACTGGCTGGCGGCGCGGCTGAAACGCTCGGCCCGCGACCTCGTGACCGAGCTTGGCAGCGAGCCGCGCCCGGCGACGGACCTTCTCTTCGTGCCCTATCTCGATGGCTGCTGGTCGCCACGTTTCGACCCGCAGATCAGGGGAGGCTTCTTTGGCCTCGCGCATCAGCACGACGATGCCGCGATGACGCAGGCCGTGTTGCAGGGCGTGGCCTTTGCCCTGCGCGACAGCGCCGATGCTTTCCGCGCCGCAGGCACAAGGCTTGACCGGCTGGTGGCCTTGGGCGGCGGGTCGCAGTCCGTGCTGTGGCTGTCGATCATCGCCTCGGTTCTGGACGCCGATCTGGATCTGCCCGAGGCGAGCGAGCTTGGCGCGGCCTTTGGCGCCGCAAGGCTCGCCATGGTCGCCGCCAACAACGCGCGCCCCGAAACCGTGCTGCGGGCGCCGAAACTCCGGGGGGTGGTGCGCCCGCATCCCGCCCATGCCGACAGTTACACCAGCGCCTATGAGGCCTGGCAAAGCCTTGTGCCGGTTCTCGGGAGGATCGCCCCGCAAGGGGCGGCGTCCGGCGCATAGGGGCCATCTGGGAGGGTGGTCTTAACCAGTGCCAAGGGTGCGCCACAGGCGGCTGAAGGCACAAAGAGGAGGAGTGCGAGATGACGGAAAACACCACCCAAGGTTCGATGAACCGGCGGATGTTCATGACCTCGGCCGCCGTGGCGGCAGCGACGGCCACCATGGCGAGCTGGCCCAAGGCCGTGCTGGCGCAAGCGGCAGACCGCAAGTTCGCGGCCTCGCTCGGCTGGACGACCTATGATTCCGGGCGTCACCTGCAGGACGGCTTCGCCGCTGCGGTCAAGGAACTGGGCGGCACGCTGACCACCACCGACGCGGGCTTTGACGCCAGGGTGCAATCCGACCAGATCGACTCGCTTGTCGCCACCAAACCCGACGCTTTGTTCATCACCCCGGCCGATGCCGTGGCCATTGCCCCCGCCGTGCAGCGCGCCGTGGCCGCTGGTATCCCGGTCTTCTGTGGCGACAGCGCCATTCCCGGCGTGCTGGTCAACACCACCGCCATGTCGAACAACTTTGGCATGGGCCAATATTCCTGCGAGTTCATCTGCAAGGCCTTGAACGGCAGGGGCAAGATCGCCCGGGTCATGCTGCCGCAGAACGAAAGCTGGGATCAGCGGACGCTCGGGATGGAATGGACGCTGAAGCAGTATCCCGATGTGAAGATCGTTGCCGAATGGGCATTCGCTTTGGCCGGCAATGTCACGCCGCGTCAGGCGGTCGACAATATCCTCACCTCCAACCCCGACATCAACGCGATCTGGTGCGCCTGGGATGGCGCCGCGGTCGAGGGGACCCTGGCCGCCGGGGCCGCAGGGCGCAACGACCTGATCATCACCGGCATCGACGGCGGTTCGCAGGCCTTCAACTACATCGCCGGCAACTCTCCCCTGAAACTGTCGATGGCGCAGAGCTTCTACGAGATGGCCTTCCTGGATGTCTTCTACGCCCATGAGAAACTGGCCGGTCGCAACACCCCGCGTCTGGTGGTGACGCCGACCTATGCCGTCACGCAGGACATGCTGAAGGACTCGATCCCCGACGATTTCGACGTGCCGGGCCATGCGCAAAGGCTGGGCTGGGTCCGCGCCGTCTGAGCGCCTTGCTTCACGGGCCATGGGCGCGCTGCCCGTGGCCCACCCCTTCTTCAGCGGCATGAGAAAGTCTTTCCGATGGAAGCTGCAACCCTGACGGCCACCGGCATCGCCAAGCGCTTCGGCCCCGTTGTCGCGCTGGAACAGGTCGATTTCACCCTGATGCCCGGTGAGATCCACGCTTTGCTCGGCATCAATGGCGCCGGCAAATCGACCTTCATCAAGATCCTGTCGGGCATCTTCCAGAAGGATGGTGGCACGATCACCGTGGCGGGCCAGGAGGTGCATTTCCGAAAGCCCGAAGACGCCATCCGCGCCGGCGTCGCCACCGTGCAGCAACACCCCGAGCTGGTCGGCGACATGACCGGCTTTGACAATATCTTCCTTGGCCGCGAGACCAAGGGCGGCGGTCTTTTCGGCCGGATCGACCGCGCTTCTTTGGAGGCGCGGGCGGCGGCGCTGCTCAAGCGCTTTCCGATCGACATCGACCTGTCGCAACCCCTCGCCCGGATGTCTCCGGTCCAGCGCGAGGCGGTGGCGATTCTGCAGGCTTTGGCCTCGGACAACATCCGCGTGCTGATCCTGGACGAGCCGACCTCGACACTGACCGAGGTCGAGCGCGCCGATCTCTTCGCGATGATGAACGTGCTGCGGGCGCAGGGGATTTCGATCATCTACATCACCCACCACCTGGAGGAAGTGTTTGAAATCGCCGACACATTCTCGGTCTTTCGTGGCGGGCGCACCGTGGCGCGGATGAGTGCAGCACAGGCACGGCGCGAGGGCGTGTCCCTCGCCACCATGATGCTGGGCGAGGCGTTGGGCGGGGTCTTTCCCCCGAAGGCAGAGGCCGCGCCCATAGGCCCGGTGGTCTTTGAAGCCCAGGGCCTTGCCGCCGGCCGCGCCTTTCAGGGTGTGAATTTCGACCTGCGGCGGGGCGAGATCCTCGGGATTTTCGGGCTGGTCGGCTCGGGTCTGGATGAGCTTTCCAAGGCGCTTTTCGGGGCTGAGCCGGTCTCGGCTGGCCGGATGCAGTTGGAAGGGCGGGAGGTGCGCCCGAAATCACCGGCTGCAGCCTTGAAGGCCGGGTTGTTTCTGGTGCCCGGCGACCGGCGGTCCGAAGGGCTGACCCTGTCGCGCGATGCCATCTTCAACGTGCCGCTCGCCAATCTGGGCCGCGCCACTTCTGGTCGCTGGATGCTGCAGCGTCGCCGCATCCGCCGCGATGCGGGGGAACTGACGCGGCGGGTGGCCTTGCATCCTCCTGTCATTGACCTGCCCGCCAGTGGCTATTCCGGCGGAAATCAGCAAAAGATCGTACTGGCCAAGGGGCTTTATGCCGAGGCCAAGGTTTACATCTTCGTCGAGCCGACCATCGGCGTCGATATCGGCGCCCGGGCCAAGATCTACGCGTTGATCCGCGAACTGGCGCAGACTGCAGCGGTGATCGTGATGTCCTCGGATTGCGACGAGGTGCATGGCATCGCCGACCGCTCCATCGCGCTTTACAAGGGCCGCCAGGTGCCCGCGCCGATGGCCGCCTATTCCCGCGACGAACTCCTGATGGCCGGAATCCTGGGAGGAGCCCCGAAATGACCCGCGTTTCAACCTTGCCCAAGGGGGCCGGGCGGTTTCTGGCCTTTGTTTTGCTGGTCCTGCTGATCGGCGGCGCCTTTGCGGTGGCAGAGCCGCGCTTCCTCAGCCAGGCGAATTTCGCGGGCATCACCCGGCACATGGCGGCGAATGGGCTTGCCGCGCTGGGCCTGACCTTCGTCGTCATCGTGCGGCGGTTCGATCTGTCGCTGGCCGGTGTCGCCTCTTTCTCGGCCATGTCGATGGGGGCGGTGATCGCGGCGGGGTTTCCCTTGTGGACGGCGGTTCTGGCCGGGCTGATCGTGGGGGGCGGCATTGGCCTCGTCAACGGCATCGCGGTCAGCCGCTTTGGCCTGCCGGATATCGTGACGACGATTGCGACAGGCTCGATCGTCTCTGGCATGGCGTTTCTTTATACCGGCGGGCGGTCGATCTTTCAGAACTTCTTCACCAGCGGGATCATCCGGCTGAATGATGCAAGGTTCCTCGGCTTCGGCGCTTCGCTCTGGTTCCTGCTCGCGGCCTATGCGGTGGCGTGGTTCGTCATGCACCGGACGCGCTCCGGCACGGCGTTTTACGCAGCGGGAGAGAACCCGGTTTCGGCCTATTATTCCGGCGTCAATGTCGGGCGCTATACGACGCTGGCCTTCGTGATCTGCGGCATTTGCGCGGTGCTGGCGGTGACGCTGATCCTGGCGGAATCCGGCAATGCCGAGACCAACAAGGGCGCCAACCTGATGATGCCCGCCTATGCCGGGGTGTTCCTGGGCGCGGCCTTGATGGGGGGAACCTCGGTCCTCGCCTCGCTGGCCGGGATCTTCCTGATCACCATGCTGCTCGACGGGTTCTCGCTCTTGGGGGTGCCCTATTACTACAGCGACGGGGTGGTCAGCCTGATCCTGCTGATGGGGGTTCTCCTGTTCAGCGATGCGGTGCGCGACGGGTGGCGCGGGTGGCGGATCATGCTGGCACGGGGGGAAGGACAATGACGATGCAAAGCCTTGAAGGCGCGCGCCCCTTGGCGCAGGGCGGTCTGGCCCGGATGGTGATGAACGGCTGGCTTCTGGGGGTGCTGGTCCTCCTGATCGCGGGGATCTGGAACATCAGCCCGCAGCTTCTGGACCCCGGCAACATCAACACGGTGCTGCGCAGTTTTTCGATCATGGTGGTGATGGTGCTGGGCCTGACCTGGGTGATGGCGGCGGGCAAGATCGACGTCAGCTTCATGCAAATCGCGGCCCTGGCCAACATGACCTTCGCCTGGAGCCTGTCGCATGGCTACGGCATGGGGGTTGGCGTGGCGGCGGGCCTGGGCGTTGGCGTGCTGACCGGGCTGATCAATGGCTGGCTGGTCTGCTATCTGCGGCTGCCCGCGCTGATCGTGACGATTGCGACGGCGGGCATCTGCGCCTCGGCTGCGGCGGCGCTGGGCAAGGGGACAGTGATCCGGATCACCGACACGGGCTTCCTCGGCACGGTGTTGCATGCGACGGTCGGCCCGGTGCCGGTGGTGATCTTCGCGGTCCTGATCCTCTGCGCCTTGGGCTGGTACATGCAGGAGAAGCTGGCGCTTGGCCGCTACATCTATGCCATCGCCCAGAACGAGGCGGCGGTGCAGGCGGTCGGCGTGCCGGTGCGGCGGCTGGTGCTGACGCTGTTCGTGCTGTCGGGGGCGAGCGCCTCGGTCGCGGGGCTTTTGCTGGCGGCGAACCTCGAATCCGGGCAGCCGATGATCGGCGGGCCTTACCTGATCAACGGGCTGACCGTGGTGCTTCTGGGCGGCATGATGATCCATGTCGGCAAGCCGAATATCCTTGGCACCGTCACGGCCACCCTGTTCATCGGCGTTCTCTTCAGCGGCGCGGCCCTGCTTGGCCTGCCGGATTATCAGCGCCAGATCATCCAGGGCGTGCTGCTGGCCCTGGGCCTGATCGTGGCGACCACCGCCAACCGCCGTCTTGGCGCTGGCCGGGCAAGGTGAGGGCGATGAAAGGTTCCAAAATACCGGTCGTGATCGGCCTCGATTGCGGCACCGGCGGCGCGCGGGCGCTGATCAGCGACCTGAAGGGCAAGGTGATCGCGGTCGCCAGCGTCGAATATCCCACGCTTTACCCCCGCCCCGGCTGGGCCACGCAGTCCCCGCAAGACTGGTGGCAAGCCGGCACCGAGGCGGTGCGCCGCGCCCTGCAGCAAGGTGCCGTGAAGCCCGAGGACGTGCTGGCGATCTGCGCCGATGGCACCTCCAGCACCTTCGTGGCCCTGGGCGCCGATCTGCGGCCCGTGGCCCCGGCAATCCTCTGGATGGACAACCGCGCTTCACCGCAAGCGCGGCGGATCGGCTGCAGCAAGGACCCGGCGCTTGGCCGCTCGAAAGGCGGGGTCAGTGCGGAATTCATGCTGCCGAAGATCCTTTGGTTCAAGGAAAACGAGCCCGCCCTCTTCGACGCCACAAGCTGGTTCGTCGAGATGACCGATTACATGGCGCTTCGCCTGTCGGGCGAGTTGACGCTGGGCCTGAACCACACGATCAACCGCTGGTTTTATGATCCGCGCAAGGGCGGCTGGCCCGAGGCGCTTCTGGCAGAGGTGGGTCTGGCCGGGATCACCGCCCGCTTTCCTGCCACCATGCTTCCCCTCGGTGCCCCTATCGGCCCCCTGACCGCCGAGGCGGCCGAGGCTTTGGGTCTGACCCGCAAGACAATCGTCGTCTGCGGCGGCACCGACGCCTATGTGGCGATGGTTGGCCTCAACACCCTGCGGGCGGGCGAGACCGCCTTCATCACCGGATCGTCGCATCTTGTGCTGCCGATGACCGACAGTGCGGCGCAGATCGAGGGCATCTTCGGCCCGCATCCCGATTGCGTCGTGCCCGGGCTTTTCGTGATGGAGGGCGGCCAGGTCTCCAGCGGCTCGGTCATCCGCTGGTGGCGCGACAATATCGCGGTGCAGGGCGGTGATGACGACTACAGCCGCATCATGCGCGAGGCGGAGGCGGTGCCGCTGGGCGCCGACGGTCTGGTCGCGCTCGATTTCTGGCAGGGCAACCGCAATCCTTATATCGACTACGACCTGCAGGGGGCGATCTGGGGCCTGACGCTGAAACACTCCCCGGCCCATATGCTGCGCGCCTTCATGGAATCGGTGACCTATGGCACCGCCAATATCCTGAAGCGGCTGACTGACCATGGCGTCGGCGTCCAGTCGATGACCGTGGCGGGTGGAGCGGTCCGCACCCCCTTCTGGCTGCAGATGCATGCCGATGTCGCGGGCCTGCCGATCCATGTGCCCGAGGTTTCCGAGGCAACGGCGCTGGGTTCGGCCATCGTGGCGGCGGTCGGCGCGGGCTGCTTTTCTTCGCTGCCCGAGGCCGCTGCCCGGATGGTCCGCCATCACCGCACGGTGCAGCCTGACGCCGCAAGACATGCCGCCTATGGCGAGGTCTTTGAATTCTATCTCGAAACCCATGCCGCCCTCAGCCCGCTGATGCACCGCATGGCCGCCCGCACCAGGGCCAGCCCGCAAGGCTGACCCGGCTTCCCCCAGGCTTCGGCCCCCATGCCGCCGCAGACCCGGTTTGCGGCACGGCTTCGACTTGTTTCATGAAAGGAAAGACCATGGCCCATATCGGTGATCTCGTATCTGAGATGCTTGCGCAATACGGTGTCGAACTGGTGTTCGGGATGCCAGGCGGGCAGACGACGGCGCTGCACGACGGGATCTCGCGGCGCAATGACCGGATCAAGCATATCCTGATGCGGGACGAGCGCAACGCGGCCTATGCGGCGGATGCCTATGCGCGGCTGACCGGCAAGCCCGGGGTCTGCGACGTGACCGTGGGGCCGGGGGCTAACCTGCTGCCTGCCGGGTTTCTGGAGGCCTTGAACGCCTCGATCCCGATGATCGCGATTGTGGGGGAACTGCCGCTGGATTGGCTGTCCCTGAAGGAAAAAGGCATTGCGAGCCGGGGCTTCGACCAGCTCGCCTTCTTCAAGACCTGCTCGAAGGAGGCCTTTCTGGTGCCTTCCGTCGCGGCCCTCCCCGACCTGATCCGCGCCGCCTTCCGCATCGCCACCTCACCCCGCCCCGGCCCGGTGGCGCTGATCATCCCGCATGACATTTTCGACGCCGAATGGGACGAAGAGGCCCTGCCCATCGTCATCGACGACCGCGCGAAGCAAATCCCCTTCGTCCGCTCCACCGCCCCCAACGAGGATATCGAACGCGCGGTCGCATTGATCAGGAAGGCCAAGCGCCCTGCCATCGTCTATGGCGGCGGCGTCCATGGCTCGGTCGCGGCGGTTGAGGCCACGGCCTTCGCCGACCGGCTCGGCGGGCTGGTGGTCACAAGCCTGTCCGGCAAGGGCTCGGTCCCCGAAACCCGCGCCTATGCGGCGGGGGTCCTCAATCCGCTCGGCTCCTGGGCTGCGATTGAACTCATTCAGGAGGCCGACCTGATCATCTGGTGCGGATCGAAGGTCAGCCAGAACACCGGGATGAACTGGACCCTGCCGAAGGCAACCCAGGCCACGATCACCATCGACTGCGACCCGATGGAGCATGGCCGCACCTTCCGCCCGACCGTGCCGCTGTTCGGCGACGTGCGCGAAATCCTGCGCAGCCTGAACGCCGCTCTGGGCGACAGTCTGACTGGCACCCGCCCCGACTGGGACGCGCGGATTGCCGCGGTCAAGGCCGAGGGAGATGCGGCGAAGGCGATCGAAATGGCCTCGGAGCAGATCCCCGTCCTGCCGCCCCGCGTGATGCGCGAGATCGCGGCGCGGTTGGGGGATACGGATGTGGTGGTTTCCGACGCGTCTTTCTCCGCCGGCTGGATCTCCGGTTATATCCCGGCGAAGAAATCCGAACGCCAATTCCTCTTCGCGCGGGGCCAGGGGGGCTTGGGCTATGCCGTGCCCGGCGCCATCGGCGCAGCCGCCACAAGGCCCGAGGCGCGCATCGTCACCGTGGCAGGCGACGGCGCGTTTTCCTATACGATCGGCGAGCTTGCGACGATGGCGCAGTACAACCAGCGCGTGGTCAACGTCGTGATCAACAACGGAAAACTCGGCTGGATCCAGCTTTGGCAGGAGATCTACTTCGGCAATGTCCAGTCGGCCAACCTCGAAAGCCAGACCTCGACGCCGGGCTATGCCGCCGCCGCCGCGGGCCTTGGCCTGCTCGGCATCTACTGCGACAAGCCGGACGAGATCGGCCCGGCCCTCGACCGCGCTTTCGCGCATGACGGCCCCTCGGTGGTCGAGGTCCGCATCGACGACCGCGCCACGCCGATCCATTCCTTCAAACGCCGGATGCGCGAGCTGAACGCCACCCCGAAACCGCGTCCCGGCACGGTCTACAAGCTCCGCCAGTTCAAGATCTCACCCGATCTCTGAGCCACGCCTGCGGCAGGGTCAAACCTGCCGCAGGGCTGAATGCCTCAACGCCCGCGAAACACCGGGGCGCGTTTGGCGGCAAAGGCGGCGCGGCCCTCGCGGTAGTCCTCGCTTGAGGCCGCGGCGGCGGCGAGCGCCTCTGCTACGTCGGGATCAAAGCTGCCAAAGGCCTGTCCGTTCAGGATATATTTCGCCCCCGCGATGGTCAGCGGGGCCGAGGTGGCGGCAAGGCCGCGCGCCATCTCCAAAGCTGCCGCCTGAGGGTCCGCGGCGATGCGGTCTAACAGGCCGATCCGCAAAGCTTCGGCAGCGGGAAAGCGGTCGCCGGTGTAGAGGATGCGCTTGGCTGCGGTAAGGCCGACCAGGGCCAGCAGTTTGCGCGTCCCACCCTCGCCATAAACGATCGAGAGTCGCGCCGCCGGGATACCGAACTGGCCATCCTCGGGTGCCAGACGGAAGTCGGCGGCCATGGCGACATGCATGCCGCCGCCCAGGGTATAGCCCTTGCAAGCCGCGATCACCGGCTTGGGGCAGGCGGCGATGGCGTCGCAGCCCGCGTCAACCGCCGCCTCATAGGCGCGGGCCTGATCGGCGTCGTCGCGGATCTGGCCGAACTCGGCAATATCGGCCCCGGCGGTGAAATCTGCCCCGGCCCCGGTCAGGACAATCGCCTTGACCCCCGGATCGCGCCCCAGATCGGCGAAGATCGTGGCGAGGCCCCGCCACATCGCCAAGGTCAACGCGTTGCGCTGCTGCGGACGGTTGAGCGTGACCAAAGCCACATCCGCCGCGATCTCGACCAGAATATCCGTCATCTCTTCCGCCCTTGTCTCCGGACCGCGCTGGCGCGGTGCTTTGGCCAAGGATCGGGTCTTCCGCGCGCCGCCACAAGGGCTTTCCCCACAAGGGCAATCCCCACGAGGGCTGCCTCCTGCGGATTGCCGGTTGACCCGGCACGGCGCCATGGCCAAGGCTGGCCGCAAAGGAGAGGCTGATGATCGACGCAATCCTCGCACCGCTGCAAGCCCGGCTTCTGGCGCCCCTGGCCCGAGGGCTGGTGGCGCGTGGGGTGGCGGCGGATCAGATCTCGCTGGCGGGGTTTGCGCTGGGGGTGCTGGCGGTGCCGGCGCTGGCCCTGCAGCTTTACGGGCTGGCGCTGGCGCTTCTTTTGGCGAACCGGCTGGCGGATGGGCTGGATGGCGCGGTGGCGCGGCTGACGGGGGCGAGCGATCGCGGGGCCTTTCTAGACATCGCGCTCGATTTCGCCTTTTACGCGCTGTTTCCCTTGGGTTTTGCACTGGCGGACCCTGGCGCCAATGCCTTGGCGGCGGCGGTGCTGATCACCTCTTTCGTCGGCACCGGGTCGTCCTTTCTGGCCTTCGCCAGCGTGGCCGCGCAGCGCGGGCAGAAGGCGGCGGCTTTTCCCACCAAGGGGATCCACTACCTGGGTGGCCTGACCGAAGGCTTTGAGACAATTGCGTTTTTCATGGCGATATGCCTTTTTCCTGGCAGCTTTCCGCTTCTGGCCTATCTTTATGCCGCGGCCTGCGCCGTCACCACGCTTCTGCGCTGGCACCAGGGCTGGCGGAGTTTTTCAGAATAGGGCGCGCCGCCCTGACCGATCCGGAGTTTTCATGAAGCTTTCCCTCGTCGCCGCCCTGACCCTTGGCCTTGCCAGCCCCGCCTTAGCCGACTGGCCGCAGACGCTGGCCGAGGCGCGCGGCCAGACCGTCTATTTCAACGCCTGGGGCGGGGATGAGCGGACCAATGCCTTTATTGCCTGGGTGAGCACGCAGACTGAAGCGCAGTTTGGCGTCAAGGTGACCCAGGTCAAGCTGAGCGACACGGCCGAGGCGGTGACGCGGGTCCTGTCGGAAAAGGCGGCGGGGCAGGTGCAGGGCGGCAGCGTCGACCTGATCTGGATCAACGGGCCGAATTTCCTTGCGATGAAAGAGCAGGGCCTGCTGCATGGGCCTTTTGTGGCCGACTTGCCCAATGCGAAATACCTCGACCTGTCGCCCGCAGCCCCGGCCTCGGTTGATTTCACCGTGCCGGTGGAGGGGATGGAAAGCCCCTGGCGGCTGGCGAAATTCGTCTTCAGCTATGACAGCGCCCGCTTGGCCCTTCCGCCGCGCAGCATGGTTGCCCTGGGCGCATGGGCCAAGGCGCATCCGGGGCGGCTGACCCATCCGCAACCGTCGAACTTCATGGGGGCGACCTTCCTGAAACAGGCGCTGATCGAGCTGGCGCCTGACCCGAGTGCCCTGCAAAAGCCGGTGACGGAGGCGGAATTTGCGACCCAGACCGCCCCGCTCTGGGCCTGGTATGACGCTTTGCGCCCCAACCTCTGGCATGAGGGCAAGACCTTCCCGGAGAACGAATCCATCCAGCAACAGCTGTTGAACGATGGCGAGGTTGATATCGCGATGTCCTTCGACCCGGCCTCGACCGCCGCCGCCATCGGGCAGGGGCTTTTGCTCGAAACGGCGCGGGTTTTCGTGCCCGAGGCGGGATCGATCGGCAATGTCAGCTTTGTGGCCATCCCCTTCAACGCCGCCCATAGCGCCGGGGCGGAAGTTGTGGCGAATTTCCTGCTGGCGCCGGAAACTCAGGCGCGGATGCAGAATATAGAGGTGCTGGGCTCCTTCTCGGTGCTGGACCCCACCAAGCTCGATGCGGCGGGGCAGGCGGCTTTCGCGGCCCTGCCGCAATCGCCCGCCTTGCCGACGGCCGCTGATCTGGGCCCGACGCTGCTGGAGCCGCATGCCAGCTGGATGACCCGGTTGACCGCGGAATGGGCCAAGCGAACCACGAAATGACCGAAGGGCGCCGGCTGCTCAGAGGGGTCGTGCTGGGCGTGGTGGCTCTTGGGCTGATCGCGCCCATCGGCCTTGGCCTTTGGCAGACCGGACGGGCGGCCTTTGGCATCCTGCCGGCGCTGGGGCTGCATGATCTGTCCCTGGCGCCTTGGCGGCAATTGGCGGCCTTGCCCGGCTTTTCCACCAGTCTGCGGTTGACCCTGGTCACCGGGCTGGGGGCGACGCTGTTGTCCTTGCTGCTGGCCACCGGCTTTTGTGCGGCGCTTCATGGGCGGATGCGTCTGGCCGCGGGTGAGCGGCTTCTGGCGCCGTTTCTGGCGGTGCCCCATGCGGCGATGGCGGTGGGGCTGGCCTTTGTGCTGGCACCCTCGGGCTGGATCGCCCGGGCTTTGGCCGGGGTTGCGGGGTGGAGCCAGCCGCCGGATCTCGCCACGGTCAACGACGGCTGGGGTCTCGCGCTGATGCTGGGGCTGATGGTCAAGGAGGTGCCCTTCCTTTTGCTGGTGATCCTGTCGGCCCTGTCGCAGATCGCGGTCGGGCGGCAGATGGCGGCGGGGCGGGCGCTTGGCTATGGGCGCGGGCTGGTCTGGATCAAGGTGATCATGCCGCAGGTCTGGCCCCTGATCCGGCTGCCGGTCTGGGTGGTGCTGGCCTATGCGCTGTCGACGGTGGACATGGCGCTGATCCTCGGGCCATCGAACCCGCCGACGCTGTCGGTCGCGGTGATGCGCTGGTACGGGGCGGCGGACCTCGCGATGATCCTGCCAGCCTCGGCCGGGGCCTTGCTGCAGGCGGCGCTGGTGCTGGCGGCGATCGGCCTGTTCTGGGGCGGCGAGGGGCTGGTGCGGCACATCGGCCTGTGGTGGCTGCGGCGTGGCGGTCGCGGGCTTTCTGCGGAGCCGGGGCTTCGGGCGGCGAGCGCTGCGGTGGTGGCCCTGCTGGCGCTGGGTTCCGTGGCGATGCTGGCGCTTGGGGTCTGGAGCCTGGCGTGGCGCTGGTCCTTTCCGCAACTTTTGCCGGAGAGCTGGTCGCTGGCCGCCTGGACCCGCCATTCCGGCGATTGGAGCCTCGCGCTGTCCCACACCCTGACGCTGGCGGGCCTGACCACCGGCCTGTCGCTGGCGCTGGCCGTGGCTTGGCTGGAGGGCGAGGACCGCGTGCGCGCCCCCTGGGCCGAGGCGCTGATTTACCTGCCGCTGCTGATCCCGCAGATCGGGTTTCTTTACGGGCTGAACGTGGTCTTCCTGCATCTGGGCGTGTCGGGCGGCATGGTGGCGGTGGTCTGGGCGCAGGCGCTTTTCGTTTTTCCCTATGTGATGATCGCGCTGTCGGACCCCTGGCGCGCGCTGGACCCCCGGCTGGTGGCTGCGGCCGCGGCGCTGGGGGCGGGGCCGTGGCGCAGGCTGGTCGCGGTCAAGTTGCCGATCCTTTTGCGCCCGCTTTTGACGGCGGCGGCCATCGGCATCGCGGTTTCGGTGGCGCAGTACCTGCCGACGCTGTTCGCCGGAGCGGGGCGGATCGCGACGCTGACGACCGAGGCGGTGACGCTTTCCTCCGGCTCCGACCGCCGGGTGACCGGGGTCTATGCCAGCCTGCAGGCCGCCGTGCCGCTGGCGGCCTATCTGCTGGCCTTCCTGCTGCCCGCCCTTCTGCACCGCCACCGCCGCGACCTCCTGGGAGGGCCCGTGCCATGAGCCTGGATCTGGAGGCGCTTTGCATCCGCACCACCGCGGGCGAGGCGCTGTTTGCGCCTCTGACCCTGCATGTCGCCCCCGGAGAGGTCGCCACCGTCATGGGCCCCTCGGGCATCGGCAAATCGACGCTGCTGGACGGGATCGGCGGCCATCTGGCGCATGGTTTCCACCTGTCGGGCAAGATCTTGCTGGATGGCGCCGACATGACCCGCCTTCCGGCCGAGGCGCGGCGGATCGGCGTGCTGTTTCAGGACGCGCTTCTGTTCCCGCATCTGTCGGTGGGCGATAACCTCGCCTTCGGCCTGCCGCAGCGGGTGAAAGGCCGCGCCCCGCGCCGCGCCGCGGTCGAGGCGGCGCTGGATCAGGCCGGACTGTCCGGCATGTACGCCCGCGACCCCGCCACCCTGTCGGGCGGGCAAAAGGCGCGGGCGGCCCTGATGCGGACCCTGCTGGCCGAGCCCCTGGCCCTGCTGCTGGACGAGCCCTTCTCGCGGCTGGACGTGGCCCTGCGCGACGAGATCCGCGCCTTCATCTTTGCCCTGGTGCGTGACCGGGCCATCCCGGCGCTTCTGGTCACGCATGACCCGCAGGATGCGGCCCTAGCGGGCGGCGCCGTGGTGCACCTGCAAACCCGGCCTGAGGCAGGATAATTTCTGCCGCGCCCGGCTTGCAGAGGCGGCGCGAAAGGTGGAAGGCTTGGGCGACAGCCATTTGCGGCTTTTGCAATTTCAGCACCGTTGGACCTCATGACACCTGCAAAGAGCGGAGTCTTCCTGCGAAGCCATCGCATGGCCCGGACGCTGTCGGGCCATCGTCGGTCGCGCAAGCGAGACTTTGTTCTGGCCACCGTTCTGGCAGCCATCGCCGGGGCAGCCAATGCGGGCGGCTTCTTTGCGCTTGGCAAATATACCTCGCATATGACGGGCTATATCTCGCAACTCGCCGACGGGGTAGCGGTGCTGGATTTCGCGGTGGCCTTGGTCAGCGTGCTGGCAATCGGGTCCTTCGTCAGCGGCGCGGCCTTCAGCACCATCCTGATCAACTGGGCGCGCCAGCACCTGTTGCGCCAGCAATATGCCCTGCCGCTGGCGCTGCAGGGCGCCTTCATGCTGTGCTTTTCGTGGGGCGGGATCTTTACGGGTGAGGTCGGCCGGCTCTTCTCGCTCGCCTGTCTGTGTTTCATCATGGGGATGCAGAATGCGACGATCACCAAGATTTCCAACGCGCGAATCCGCACCACCCATGCCTCGGGCATGGTGACCGACATCGGGATCGAGTTTGGTCGGGCGATTTTCAGCGGCGTTTTGCGGATGCGCGGGGTGCGGCCGGATTGGGCCAAGCTGCGAATCCTGGCGACGCTGGTCTCGGCCTTCCTGCTGGGCGGCGTGACCGGGGCGGTCGGATATGGCCATGTCGGCTTCTTCTTCTCGCTGCCGCTGGCGGTGATCCTGCTGGGCCTGTCGCTGCCCACGCTCCTGACGCGGGGCGGTGGCGCCTAGAACGTCCTGCCGCGCAGGCCGTTCATCACCGAAACCAGCGCCTCGGATATGCCGGGCTCCGAGAGGGCGTGGCCCGCCTGCGCGATCATCCGCAGCTCGGCCCCCGGCCAGCCTTGGGTCAGCCGCCACGCGGCGGCGGGCGGGCAGATCATGTCGAGGCGGCCCTGGACCATGGTGACGCCGATGCCCTCGATCTTGTGGCGCTCGCGCAGGATCCAGCCGTCACAGGGCAGGAAGCCGGCGTTCTGGAAGTAGTGGTTCTCCAGCCGGGCAAAGGCACGGGCATAGTCGGCGGGGCCTTCGCCCCAGAAACCGTCATGGCTGACCGAGGCGAGGGCGTTTTCCCAGTTCGACCAGATCCGGCCAAGGCGGATCTCTTCGGCCAGATCGCCCGAGAACAGCCGCCGGTGATAGGCGCCGATCAGGTCGCCGCGCTCTTCCGGCGGGATCGGGGCCAAGAAGCGGGCCCAGAGGTCGGGAAAGAACATGCCGGCGCCGCCGCCATAGAACCAGTCCAGCTCGCTCCGGCTCATCAGGAAGATGCCGCGCAGGGTCAGGTGGGCCACGCGGGTCGGATGGGTGATGGCGTAAATGAGGGCCAGGGCCGCGCCCCAGCTGCCGCCGAAGACGATGAACTTCTCGACCCCCAGCGCCTCGCGGATCGCCTCGATATCGGCGACGAGGTGCCAGGTGGTGTTGTTCTCCACGCTGGCATGCGGGCGCGAGCGGCCGCAGCCGCGTTGGTCGAAGAGGACGACACGGTAATGCGCCGGATCGAAATAGCGCCGCATCGCCGGGCTGCAGCCGCCGCCCGGGCCGCCGTGCAGGACGATGACCGGCACGCCATCGGGGTTGCCGCATTGCTCGACATAAAGGCGGTGGCCGTCGCCCATGTCCATCATGCGCTGGTCGAAGGGCTCAACCGGCGGGTAAAGATAGTCGCTTGCGCGTTTTGGGCCTGATCTGTGATCCATCTCGGCCTATATAGCGTGTGCTGCGGCCTGTGACACACGGTTTTTGAAGGAAGTATGACATGCAAACCACCATCGATCCGAGTGAAGTCGCGAAATTCGAGGCGATGGCGGCGGAATGGTGGGATCCGAACGGGAAATTCCGCCCGCTGCATCTGATGAATCCCTGCCGGCTGGATTATATCACCAGCCAGATTGCCGCCGAATATGGCCGCGATCTGGCGCAGCCCAAGCCCTTTGCCGGGCTGCGGATCCTCGACATTGGCTGTGGTGGCGGGCTCCTGTCGGAACCGATGGCGCGGCTTGGCGCTGAGGTTGTCGGGGCGGATGCGGCGCCGCGGAATATTCCGGTGGCGCAGGTTCATGCGGAGCAATCGGGCCTCAGCATCGACTACCGCTTCACCACGGCCGAGGATCTGGCCGCCGCCGGGGAGCGGTTTGATGTCGTGTTGAACATGGAAGTGGTCGAGCATGTCAGCGATCCGCTCGCCTATCTGACCGCTTGTCAGACCCTGCTGAAACCCGGTGGGATCATGCTGTGTTCGACCCTCAATCGGAACGCGAAAAGCTTCATGATGGCGATTGTCGGGGCGGAGTGGGTGATGCGGTGGTTGCCCAAGGGCACGCATGACTGGGCCAAGTTCATCACCCCGGACGAGCTTTATGACCTGATCCGCCGCGCGGGGCTGACGCCTTTGGACCGCAAGGGCATGGTCTTCAACCCGGTCGGGTGGAGCTGGAGCCTTTCGGCGCGGGATTTGTCCGTCAATTATGTGACGACCAGCCGGAAATAGGCGTGCAAGGGGCAGGATTGCACGCGTGCAATCCTGCTTAAGGATTTGATATCAAACCGGTTTCGAAATTCTGTTAGGGTTTCGTTAACCCGGACAGGAGCCTAGTCCGACGAGGACTTGGACCAGAGGTTGATGTCTTTCTCCAGCGAGATCCGGTCAATCTCGGCCAGTTCCTCGGGGGTGAAGGTCAGGTTCTGCAGGGCGCCGACGCAGTCCACGACCTGTTCGGGCTTGGACGCGCCGATCAGAGCCGAGGTCAGCTTGCCGTCGCGCAGGACCCAGGCGAGGGCCATCTGGGCGAGGGTCTGGCCGCGCGACTGGGCCAGATCGTTCAGCTTGTTCAGGCTGGCCACGGTGCCTGCGGTCAGAAGCCCGGCATCAAGGCTGGAGCCTTGGGTGGCGCGGCTGCCGGCGGGGATGCCCTTGAGGTACTTGTTGGTCAACATGCCCTGCGCCAAGGGCACAAAACCGATCGAGCCGATGCCAAGCTCTTCCAGCGTGTCTTGCAGGCCCTCGGTCTCGATCCAGCGGTTGAGGATGCTGTAGCTGGGCTGGTGGATGACGCAGGGCGTGCCGAGGTCCTTCAGGATCGCCGCCGCCTCGCGGGTGCGCTGGGCGCCGTAGCTGGAAATCCCGACGTACAAAGCCTTGCCGGAGCGGACGATCTGATCCAGAGCGCCCATCGTCTCTTCCAGGGGGGTCTCGGGGTCGAAGCGGTGCGAATAGAAGATGTCGAAATAGTCGAGCCCGGTGCGTTTCAGGCTTTGATCACAGGACGCGATCAGGTTCTTGCGGCTGCCCCATTCGCCGTAGGGGCCCTGCCACATGAGGTACCCCGCCTTGGAGGAGATGATCATCTCGTCCCGCAGACCCTTGAAATCGTTGCGCATGATCTCGCCAAAGGCGGTTTCGGCCGAGCCGGGGGGCGGGCCGTAGTTGTTGGCGATGTCGAAATGGGTGATGCCAAGGTCAAAGGCGGTGCGCAGGATCGCCTGTTTGGTCTGGTGCGGCGTGTCATGGCCGAAATTGTGCCAGAGCCCGAGCGAAATGGCGGGGAGTTTCAACCCGCTGCGGCCCGAGCGGTTGTAGATCATCCGGTCGTACCGGGTGTCTGCGGGGATATAGGTCATGGCGGCCTCCTGAAGTGTTGCAGTCTTGTCTTATAGGCGTGCAAGAATTTCCAGCGCTAACCTGCCGAGGGAACCGCAGGCCGCGCAGCTGCATTGCCCTTTGTGGTGACGACTGCGATAGTCCAATCACTTTATTGAAAGGTCGCATGTCACTATGGGCGCTTCGATCCACAGGCGGGTTCTGGTCGGTGCTGCGGCGCTTGCGGTAGGGCTTGCGGCGGCCCTGCCCGGTCAGGCCTTTGATGCGGTGCAATTCGCCGTGGCGGGCAATGACGCGAAGCTGACCAAGGAGCTGCGCGCGGCCTCCGGTCTGGCGGCGGCGGCCAAGGACAGGAGCGCGCAGGACCTTTTCGCCGATGCGCGGGCCGAATATGGCCGGCTTCTGTCGGCGCTTTACGCCACGGGGCATTATGGCCCGGTGATCCATGTGCTGATCGACGGGCGCGAGGCATCCAGCATCGCCCCGCTGAACGCGCCTTCGACGATTGGCACGGTTGCGGTGACGGTCGATCCCGGCCCGGTGTTCAATTTCGCGCAGGCGCAGGTGGCGCCCCTGGCGCCGCGGACCGAGATGCCGCCGGCCTTTGCGGTGGGCAAACCCGCCGGGGCCGGGGTGATCAAGGGCGCGGTGCAGGCAGGTGTCGATGGCTGGCGCAGTCAGGGCAATGCCAAGGTCAAGGTGGCGGCGCAGGATCTGACGGCGGATCATGCGACCTCTACCCTCAGCGCGCGGGTCGCGCTGGCGCCGGGGCCGGTGCTGCGCTTTGGTGCGCTGAAGGTGAACGGGGCGCAGACCATCCGCCCGAACCGGGTGCAGAAGATTGCCGGCGTGCCGACGGGCGAACGCTTTGACCCGGTGCAGGAAAAGCGCGTGGTGGAGCGGCTGCGGCGGTCGGGCGTCTTCTCCTCGGTCACGGTGACCGAAGATGCCGGGATCACCCCGCCGGATTATCTGGGCCTGACGGCGGATCTGGTCGAGGCCAAGCGCCGCCGCTACACCTTTGGCGCCGAAGTTGCGACCGATGACGGGTTGAGCCTGAACGGCAGCTGGCTGCACCGCAACCTTCTGGGCGGTGGCGAGCGGTTGCAGATCACCGGGGCGGTCAGCAACATTGGCGGCACCACGGGAAGCGGGCTGGATTACTCCTTGGGGGTGACGCTGGACCGGCCGGCAACGCCGGGGGCGGATACCACGCTGAACCTTCTGGCCAATATCGGCCACCAGGACGAGGACGATTTCTCCGCCGACACCTTCACCACGGGCGGCGGGTTCACGCACTATTTCTCGGAAGAGCTGACCAGCCATATCGCGCTGACCTACAACTATTCCAACGGCACCGATGCGGCGGGGGATTTCCTGTACCGCAGCCTTGATCTGCCGATGGGCGTGACCTGGGACCGCCGCGACAGCAAGACCGACGCGACGCGTCTGTTCTATATCGACGTCAGCGCCAAGCCCTTCTTCGGCTTTGGCCAGACCGACAATGGCATCAAGCTGGGCTTTGACGGGCGGGTTTACAAAAGCGTCGGCGAAAAGAAGGGCGTGGTTCTGGCCGCAAGGTTGCAGGGCGGGGCGATCCTTGGCGCCTCGGTGCTGGGGGCGCCGCGGACGGATCTGTTCTATTCGGGCGGCGGCGGTACGGTGCGGGGCCAGCCCTACCAGTCGCTGGGGGTGACGGTCGATGACAACGGCACGCCCCTGGACATTGGCGGGACGACCTTCCTTGCCACCTCGCTTGAAGCGCGGGTGCGGGTGACCGACAACATCGGCGTGGTGGGCTTCGTGGATGCGGGCGCGGTCGGCGTCGGCGGGATTTCGGGCAACAACTGGCAGGCGGGCGCGGGTCTGGGCCTGCGCTATGCCACAGGGGTCGGGCCGATCCGGCTGGATGTGGCGATGCCGGTTCACGGCGACACGGGCCAGGGCGTGCAGCTGTACGTTGGTTTGGGGCAGGCGTTCTGATGCGGTTTCTGGTAGCGTTCCTTCTGTTCCTTCTGCCCGCCACGGCCTTTGCCGATGAAGCGGCCGACAAGGATTTCATCACCAACTGGCTGGAAACCAACCTGTCCGGCGCCGGGCGGATCATCACGATCGAGGGGTTTCAGGGCGCCTTGTCGTCGCAGGCGACCCTGACCAAGCTGACCATCGCCGATGATGCCGGGGTCTGGCTGACCTTGAAGGATGTCACGCTGGACTGGAGCCGCGCCGCGCTGTTCTCCGGTCGGATCGCGGTGAACGAGCTTTCGGCGGGCGAGATCGACCTCGACCGCCTGCCCACCGCCAGCTCGACCGACAGTGCCATTCCTGCAGCCGAGGCCAAGCCCTGGGCCCTGCCGGATCTGCCGGTGTCGATCGCGATCAAGAGCATCCTGGCCAAGAAGATCATCCTCGGGCCGACAGTTCTGGGCCAGCCGGTCGAGGCGAGCCTTGCGGCGGATGCCAACCTCGCGGGGGGCGAGGGCACGCTGCATGTGGCGCTGGAGCGCACCGGGACCGGGCCGCAGGGCAAGGTCACGCTCTCCTCCTCCTTTGCCAATGCGACGCAGGTTCTGGCCCTGTCGCTGGACGCCTCGGAGGGTGAGGGCGGGATTGTTGGCACCTTGCTGCATGTGCCGGGCGTTCCGGCGGCCAGTCTGACGATCGAGGGCAAGGGTCCCTTGTCGGATTTCGGCGCCGAGGTGAACCTGTCGACCGATGGGCAGACAAGGCTTGCCGGCAAGCTGACCCAGAAGGACGATGCCGAGGGCAACCGCAGCTTTACCGCCGATCTCGCGGGCGATCCGACGCCGGTCTTCCTGCCGGAATATGCCAGCTTCTTCGGCCCCAATGTCGCGATCCAGCTGAAGGGCCGGCGCGGCGCCGATGGCGCGCTCGCGATCGACAATTTCGCGGTGGAGGCGCAGGCGCTGAAACTGCAGGGCAATATGGCGCTGGGCGCGGATGGTCAGCCGGAGAACCTGCATCTAACCGGCGTTCTTGGCCTGCCCACCGGGCCGGTGACGCTGCCCGTCGTTTCGGATCTGCCGATCCGGGTCGGCCATGCCGACCTCACGCTGGCCTATGACAAGGCGGTCAGCAATCTGTGGAACTTTGGCATGACAGCCGACCAGTTCGACACCGGCAATGTCGCGGTCGGGCGGCTGCAGCTGACGGCGGAGGGCCAGTTGCAGGACCTTCTGTTCAACGGCACGGCGCGCTTTTCGGCGCTGTCCCTGCTGCCGCGTGACCCTGGCCTGGCCAAGGCGTTAGGCTCTACCGTGACCGGGGCTGCAAGTTTCAGCTGGGACAAGGCCAAGTCGGCGCTGCAAGTTTCTGACCTGTCGCTGACAGCACCCGGCTACCGGATCACCAGCCAGGGCAATATCAGCGGCCTGGCCGAGCTGGAGGGCACCGCACAGGGCCATTATGACGACCTGTCGCGGCTCGCCAGCCTGACCGGGCGGCCCCTGACGGGTTCGGTGCAGTTCGACCTGAAAGGCAAGGGCAGCCCGGTAAGCGGCGCCTTTGACGTGGATGGCACGCTGGAGGGTCTGGGCCTTGGCGCGGGGATCGCGCAGCTGGATCACCTGCTGGAGGGGCAAAGTGCGCTTGACCTCTCGGCCAAGCGGGACGAGACGGGGACGGTGATCCGCGCGCTGAGCCTGAAGGCGAAAAGTCTGGCCGTCGATCTGTCGGGCACGCTGACGGGGGATAACAGCGACCTCAAGGGCACGGTGGAGTTCAACGATCTTGCAGCCCTTGGGCCGCAGTATCACGGCAGCCTTTCGGCCAAGGGCAGCTTCACGGGCACGATGAAGGCGGGTCAGCTTTCGGTGCTGGCGCAGGGGCAGGATCTGGCGATTGGCCAGCCGCAGGCGGATGCAATGCTGAAAGGCACCAGCGATCTGGCGCTGGAGGCGACTTTTGCCAATGAGGTCGCCACGATCCAGAAGGCGCAGGCCACCACGGCGCAGGGCGTGATTGCGGTCACGGGCACCGCCTCGGCCGCGCAGAACGACCTTGCGGCCAAGTTGTCGCTGCCTGACCTGTCGGTGCTGGGCGCGGGCTATCGCGGTGCGGTCGAGGGCGATGCGACGCTGACCGGCACGACGACGAACGGAGCGGTGACGCTGGATGTGAAGGCGAGCGATCTGGCGCTGGGGCAGGCGCAGGCCGATGCGCTGCTGCGCGGCAGTTCCTCGGTTTCGGTGAAGCTGGCGCTGACGCCGCAGGGCGTGCAGATCGACAAGGCGGAGCTCGGCAATGCGCAGCTGCGCGCCAGCATCATCGGCGTGGTGCAGGGCGCCAACCGCAACCTGACGCTGTCGGCCAAACTGGCCAATGTCGGGGTTCTGTACCCGCAATTCCCCGGTGCCGCGACGCTGACCGGGACCGCGGTGCAGGGCGCCGCCGGCACCACGCTGGA
This sequence comes from Rhodobacter sp. P2_H5, assembly GCF_056403335.1. NCBI lineage: Bacteria > Pseudomonadati > Pseudomonadota > Alphaproteobacteria > Rhodobacterales > Rhodobacter > Rhodobacter sp. P2_H5. Next base: position 173,324 of record NZ_JBFUFS010000006.1, read on the forward strand.
TATCGCGGCCAAGGGTCCGGGGCAGCTTGATGCCAAGATCAAGGGCACGGTCGCCGCCGACTACACGCGCGCCGATCTGAGCATCGCTGGCAGCGCCTCGGCCTCGCTGGCCAATGCCTTCATCGGGCCGCGCTCGATTGACGGGGCGATGCGGTTCGATTTGCGGCTGAACGGGCCGCTGGCGCTGTCGTCGCTGAGCGGTCCGGTGACCATCACGGGCGGGCGGCTGGCCGACCCGTCGCAGAACTTTGCCCTGCAGGAGCTGGCGGCGACGGCGCGGCTTTCGGGCGGGCGGGCGCAGATCGACGTGAACAGCGCGGTCTCGACCGGGGGCAACCTGTCGGTCAAGGGCGGCATCGGGCTGGATGCGCCCTATACGGCGGATCTGGCGATCCAGCTTAACAGCGTCGTGCTGAAGAACCCCGAGCTTTACGAGACCACGGTCAATGGCGCGGTGACCTTCAAGGGCCCGGCGATGGGCGGGGCGATGATTGCCGGGGCGATTGCGCTGGGCAAGACCGAGTTGCGCATCCCTTCGACCGGGGCGGGGGCCGATGGCAACCTGCCGGGGCTGAAGCATCTGCACGAGCCTGCCGCCGTCAAGGCGACCCGGGCGCGGGCCGGGGTTGGCACCTCGGTTGGCGTGGCAAAGCCGAACCGGGGCTATGGGCTGGACATAAGGATTTCGGCGCCCAATCAGGTGTTCATCCGCGGCCGCGGGCTTGATGCCGAACTGGGCGGCAGTCTGGTGCTGCGCGGTTCGACCACCAACATCACGCCCTCGGGCGCCTTCAACCTGATCCGCGGCCGGTTGGACATTCTTGGCCGGCGGCTGGTGCTGACCGAGGCGCAGATCCAGCTGCAGGGCGCCCTGGTGCCCTATGTCCGGGTCGTGGCCTCGGTCGAGAGCGATGGCGTGACCTCGCAGGTGGTGATCGAGGGGGAGGCGAATGATCCGACGGTGACCTTCACCTCCTCGCCCTCGTTGCCGCAGGAAGAGGTGATCGCGCGGCTGTTGTTCAACCGCGGGCTGGAGAATATCAGCGCCTTTCAGGCGGCCCAGCTGGCCGGGGCGGTGGCGACGCTGGCCGGCGGTGGCGGCGAAGGGATCCTCGCCAAGATCCGCAGCGGGACGGGGCTGGACAATCTGGACGTGCAGGCGGATGCGACGGGGAATGCCTCGCTGACGGCAGGCAAGTATTTCAGCGACAAGACCTATAGCGAGGTCACGGTGGACCAGACTGGGAAAAGCACGATCAGCCTCAACTACGATGTGGGGCGCAACGTGACGCTGAAGGCGCATGTCACCTCGGACGGGGCGACGGGCGCGGGGGTCTTCCTGCAGAAGGATTACTGAGGGCTACTTGCGGCGGTGCCGTTCGGCATCGACCGCGGCGCCCAGCAGCACCGAATAGGCGCTGACGTAAAGCCACATCTGCAGCACGACCACGGCGCCGATCGACCCGTAAACCCGGTTGTAGGACGGGAAATTCGCGAGGTAGAGCATGAAGCCGCGCGCCGCCAGCGCCCACAGAACCACCGCGACCAGAAGCCCCCAGCTGAAGAACGGCGGGCGGCGCTGGCCGAAGTTGGGGCCGTAGCGATAGGCGATCCCGACCGAGACGACGACCAGGATCACCCCCAGCGCCAGGTTGGCGCGGTGCAGCACCGCGGCATCGTCGCCCGGCATCGGCAGAAGCCCGATGATCAGGGGGGCAACCACGGTGACCAGCATCGCCGCCAGCGCCAGCCCCATCAGCGCCAGGGTCAGCAGCATCGCGCGCAGCTGGTGGTGGCCGCCGGGCCGGTTGGGCAGCTGGTGAATCGCGTTCAGCCCGCGGATCAAGGCCGCCACCCCGGCCCGCGCCGACCAGAGGGCAAAGAGCGTGGACAGGATGGTGGCCCAGCCGAGCTGCGGCCCGCGCACGGCCAGAAGGCCCTGGACCTGGGTCCGCACCAGGCTCAAGGCGTCGGGCGGCAGAAAACCTTTGAGGAGGTCGACCTGGGTCTGGATGACCGAAGGGTCATAGACCGTGCCCCAGACCGCAATCACGGCGGCGGCGGCGGGAAAGATCGCCAGAAAGCCGAAGAAGGCGACGCCCGCCGAAATCAGCCCCAGCTCGGCCTGTTCGGAGCGGCGGTAGAGGCGCAATGCCGCGGCGATATACTGGGGCGAAAGCGGCAGTCGTCGCAAACCCCAATCCTCCGGCGGTCTTGACACAATACGAATCACTACGGGCACGCCAAACAGCGCGCCCGTAATCTAGAATTCAACAGGCCTGAGCGGCTTGCCTCAGTTCGTGGTCGAGGACGAGCTGCTGCTGCTGCCCCCGTTGAGCGCGGCCAGCAGGGCCAGCGGGATCAGCGCGAGACCAACGGTGGTAGCGGTAATGCCGCCGGCCACAACGGTCGGGCCCGGCGCGGGCTTCGGCTTCACCGGGGCGGTCTGGGCGCCAGCAACCGAGGCAACAAATGCAAGGCTCAGGGCCAATGCGGCAATCTTCTTCATGACTTCTCTCCAATACATGGGGGATGGTGTTTTTCTATCACGATTTCGTCGAGCTGATAAGACCTTTCTGGACAAGTCAGTCAATGACACGTTGCAGCGTCATCAGCGACAGGTCCGGGGTCATTCTTTGGGCCGATTGCCGCAATCTTCCGCTTCCGTCGAACCAATAGGCGTTCTCGAAGGGTTTGTGCGGGCCGTCGCACGATTCGGTCACCTTGCGCGTCACATAGGCCTTGCCCAGAACGGTGATGGTTTCCTTGCCCGCCGCGGCGAAGTCGCAGTCGTAATCGGTGCTGACCGTCTGATCGGCACCGTCGAGGTAGTAATAAATGCGGTGGAAGCTGCCCGAGGCGCGGCTGACCTGCGACAGTTCGGGGGCGACCGCCGTCATCAGATCGGGGCCGAAGCCGCGCGTGGCGACCAGAATGCCGTCGCGCAGCGAGACCGTCTCGTAGGTCTGGCTGACCCAGGTGGTCACCGGACCGTTCTGGCCATAGATGCCCATGAAGCTGAGATAGCCGCGCCCCGGCAGGCCGACCGCAATCGCCGGCAGGCCGCTTTGCTCCAGCGCGGTGCGCACAGGCGTGCCGATCGCGGGATCGAGGTTGGTCAGCACCGGAACCGGCTTGCCCTTGCCCGCCAGCACCACGCTGAACAGGCCCTTGCCCGCATTGAGCGAATTGCGGGCGTCCAGCGCCTCGTCGCCATTGCCGCAGGCGGCCAGCAGCGGCAGGCAGAGACACAGAAGGCCGAGAAGGGAGAAGGACCGCATTTTCATTTCCAGACCCGCGCCCATTGAGCATCCAGCTTGGTTTGATCGTAGCTGTGCAAGACGTCATAGAGACGATCGTTGACATAAAGGCGCGCACCGCCGTCGCGGCCCACCGGCCGGATCACCAGCGAACGCACCGTCCGGGTCGGCTTGCCCATGAACCAGGACAGCGGGATCGACAGGAGGATCCCCTTGTCGAACGAACCTTCGCCGAAATCCTTGGCCGAGACATTGGTCTTGGTCGCAAAGGCGCCGACCTGCCAGCCATTCTCAAAGACGCGGGTCAGGGTCAGCGTGGCGCCGAAATCGCCCGCCAGATAGCGGCCGACATCGACCTGCATGTGATAGCCGTTCTGGAAGTCGTAGTAGCCCGAGACATGGCCGGTCGCGACGCGGTAGTCGTACTGGTCAAAGCCCAGCCCGCCATCGGTGTTGCGCTGTGCGACATAGTTCGCCTCGACCCCCAGGGCCCAGTTGCGGGCCTCCGGACGCCAGAGCACCTCGGTCGAAATGCCGCCGAACATCTGTTCGAGATATCCCGCCGTAACCCGGCCATAGACCGCCGGCGCGAGGTTGGTGTACCAGGCGGCGGTCAAAGACTCGAGGTCGGGGTTGCCCTTGGTCGCATAAAGCACGGAATCGCTGCGGACGTGATGCAGGCGGCTGGAGCTTTTGCCGACATTCTCGTCGATGCCCTTGAGCGACAGTGCCGTCACCGAGCCGGACAGGATGAAGCCGGGCGAAATCTGATATTGGGTTGACGCGCGCAGGCCATAGCTCGCCTGCAGCGGGTTGCGCGGGTTGAAGACATAGGTCCGCACGAAGGGCAGGATCGACCAGGTGAGCCGCGGATAGGCCTTGGGGTTGCGGTACGAATCCGCCATCGGCGGGCCGCCGTCATAGATGTCGGTGCGCACGCGCAGGTCGGGGCCGGCCTCGGGGGCGAATTCCAGCTCTTCGAGGTCAAGGCGGCGGATGACGATCTTGGCGCCGGGAACGCCATGATCCATCGGCACGAGTTCAAACATCTCGACCGAGGCGGGCATCACCTGGCTCATCGCGCGGGCCATGCGGCCAACGGCCTGGGCCGTCGCATCATAGGTGGAGTTGTAGAAGCGGACCTGGGCCCGGGTCGCGGTCACACCGAGGGATTCGACGGTGATGCCGGTCCGTTCCAGGTTGTTGTTCAGGCTCTCCAGCAGGACCTGTTTGACGTCGGATTGCTGGGTCCAGTCGGTGGACCAGGCGATCGGGTCGCTGGCGCGCGAGGGGCGCGGCAGAAGCGGCTCGGGTGCCGTGCCGCCGATGCCGCCGCCGGGACGCTGGTCGGGGTTGAGGAAGAGGGTGAGGTTGATGCCAACCTCGCTGCCGTACATGTAATAGCCGCCGACGCTGAACGCCGAGTTGGGGCGATATTCCACACCGAAGTTGAAGGGGCTGCTGTGCTTGAAGGCGCCGCGGCGCTTGGCCTCTTCGGTATAGGCGTCCGAGGAATATTCGGCCTTCAGCACCAGCTTGTCGCTCAGCTGATACTCGACCCCGCCGAAGGCTGCGGCATTGCCGCGGAACCATTGCTTGGCGTTGAAATTGCCGCCGGTGCCGATGTCGATCTTGGCACGCGAGCCGAAGGGCTGGCCAAAGGAGCCGTAGCTGCCGAGACGTCCGAAGCCGATGCCGCCGGTGACCTTGAGCCGCGGGCTGACGTTCTTGGTCGCGGCGATATATTCGGCCGACGAAAGCCCGGTGCCGACGAAATCCTGCAGGCCGATGCTGATGGCGGGCACATAGCGGCCCTCTTTCAGGATCTGGTAGCTGAGGTCGAAGTTGCGGTCGTAATAGGTCGAAAACCCGTTCGCCCCATCACAATCGGGGGGGCAGAAGTTGTTGTTCCACTGATGGATGCCAATATAGCGGAAGGTGCCCGACAGGCGCGGCGTGATCTGGAACCGCAGGGAGTTCCGCAGGATCGGGCCGAATTTCGAGTGGTCGATGGTCAGATAGCCATCCGGCAGCTGCTCGCCCGAGGGCATGTCGATGATGCCGGTCTGGCCCGACAGGTTCAGCCCGGGCCGAAACTCGGCGTGGCTGGGCACCGCGAGCGTGAGGCATGCTACCGTCGCGAGGATGCGTGAGGCGAACCGTTTCATCGGATGGGTCACGTGAATGGCCTTTCATGAGCGAGGTCACTCTAGGACAAGCCCGGGAAGAGACAAACCCGATTGTTGCAAATTTCCGCGTCTGCGGCAGTGCAGCAACGCTGCCCGCGCCTCAACCGTTCGGCAGCGCGCCCTTGGCGAAGACCGGCTCGGCCAGGCCCTGTTGGGACGCCCCGGCGAGGTCGCCAAACCCCTCGACATAGGATGCGGCCACGGCGCGGGCGGCCATCGCGTCGCCGGTCGCCATCGCAATCCGCAGCGCCTGCAAGGCCTTGGCCATGTCCAACTCGGTCAGGCTGTTTTCATGGGCGCGCAGAATCTTGGCATGGGGCGTGGTCAGAAGGCCGGCGCCGATCAACAGCTCTTCATGCATCTTCTCGCCGGGGCGCAGGCCGATCATCTTGATCTCGATATCGCCATCGGGCCGCGTCTCGTCGCGCACGGTGTAGCCTGCGGCATGGACCATCTGTTCGGCCAGATCGCGGATTCGCATCGGCTTGCCCATGTCGAGCACGAAGACATCACCGTTGGAGGAGACGCCCGAGGAGGCAAAGCCGCCGGCCAGCAGGACCAGATGCACCGCCTCGGAGATGGTCATGAAATAGCGGGTGACGTCTTCATGGGTCAGGGTGATCGGGCCGCCGCGCAGGATCTGTTCCTTGAACAGAGGCACCACGGACCCTGACGACCCCAGCACATTGCCGAAGCGGACCATCGAAAACACCGTCTTGCGCGAGCGTTTCGCCAGATCCTGCACGACCATCTCGGCCAGGCGCTTGGAGGCGCCCATCACATTGGTCGGCCGCACCGCCTTGTCGGTGGAGATCAGGATGAAGCGTTCAACCCCCGCTTCTTCGGCGGCGTCGGCCAGGGTCCGGGTGCCCAGCACGTTATTGGCCATGCCCGCGACGGGGTTGGCCTCGACCAGGGGCACATGTTTGTAGGCGGCGGCGTGGATGACGACCTCGACCTCGTGATCCGACATGGCGGAGCGGGTGGCGCGCGAATCGGTCACCGAGCCCAGCACCGGCACGATCACCGTGGCACCCAGATCGGCGCGGGCGCGCAGTTCTCGGTCAATCTCGTAGAGGGCAAGTTCGCTCATCTCGAACAGGACCAGGCGCTTCGGCCCGAAGGTCAACAGCTGGCGGCAGAGTTCGGAGCCGATCGAGCCGCCGGCCCCGGTCACCAGAATCGAGCGTCCGGCATAGGCCGCGACACCATCGGTCACCTTGTCTTCGACCGATTGGCGGCCCAGGAACTGGTCGGCCGTCACCGGAGCCAGATTGTCGACCAGCGCCTCTGCCCCCACCAGCTGCGCAAAAGAGGGCAGGGCCAGCACATCCACCCCCAGCGACTGCAGGCGGCGGGCGATCTGCATCTGCTTGGGCGCCGAGGCCGAGGGCATGGCGAGCAGAACGCGGTCAATCTCCTTGTCGCGGACGATCTGTTCGATCCGGCTCGGGGCCAGAACCCGCAAGCCCGCCACGGTCATCGAATGCAGGCTTTCATTGTCGTCCATGAAGGCCACGACGACGATGGAATCGTGCGATTTCAGCGCGGCGGCCAGTTGGGTGCCGGTGGTGCCCGCGCCATAGATCAGCACGCGCCAGCGCCTTTGCCCCCAGCGCAGCACCAGAAGGTAGAAGTTGAGCATGGCCAGCCGGACCCCGACCGAGCCGAGGAAGAACAAAAGCCCGAACAGGCTGTAGCCCACCGCCGCAAATCCCTGCCCTGACGCCCGGCAGATGAACCACAGCGCCAGCACCAGAAGGCCCGAAAAGGCCGCCGTCCGCAGCACGGCGAGCGATTCATAGGCTTTGAGCCGGATGTTTGGAATGCCGAGCACCAGCGAGATCAGCGCCGCCGCGATCGGGAGCCAGAAAAACACCTCCGACATGCGGACAACGGAGTTCTGAGGAAACAGAGAAGAGGTCAACAGCATCACGGTCGCGAGGAGCGCCAGGGGGGCGATCACCACGTCGATCAGAAGAAATACGAAGCGTTTGTGGACGCGGTTCAGGCGATCCACCGTAGAGAAAAGGCGCGTTCTAATTTCCGACATCTGGGTAGGCTGTGCCTTTGCAAATTTGGCGTTCAGTCGCCAAAGACCGGACCGGACTTTGCAGCACGGCCTGTGCCAATGGCTTCAGGGTAAGCCTGCGACGCCTAGCGATCAAGCATTTCGCCATAAACTGCAGGCCAATTTACGTTCAATTGTTCATATTTAAGGCGCGGGCAAGGGTCTGGGCCATCAGGCGGAAGTCATAGATCAAATTGCGATGCTCTTGGTAAATCAGGTCGATCCGGGCTTTGCGGGGCACGCAACGCCGTGAATATACGGTATCAGTTTCTTCAGAAGTGTGACAGGCGGCCAGCAATCTTTCCTCGTGGCGGTGAAAGACCAGCGTGGCGAGGCCGGTGATTCCCGGCCGGTTGCGCAGCACCCGGGCATAGATCTCGGGGTGGCGCTCGACGTAAAGCCGCAGGGGCGGGCGCGGGCCGACAAAGCTCATGTCGCCCTTCAGCACGTTCCAGAGCTGCGGCACCTCATCCAGACGGCAGCGCCGCAGGAAGGCCCCGGTGGCCGTGATGCGCGACCTTTTGTTGCCGCCCGACACGCCCTGTTCGGGGGGCACCACGCTCATCGTGCGCAGTTTCCACAGGCGGAAGGGACGTCCCGGCGCCCGCATCCGTTCGGACACGTAGAACAGGGGCCGCCCTTCACGCCACCAAAGCCAGAGGAGCAGCAGTCCGAAGGGCAGCGCCAGGACAGCCATCAGGCAGAGGGCCAGGACGATATCCGCTAGACGTTTGCCAAAGGTCATGGGGCTCCGCGAGTCTCAGGGGTTCACGTTTCAGGGCCAAACGGATTTGAGTGAGTCCAATTCGGCGATCATGCCTTCGGCCGTGGCGGCGGGCAAGTCAACCAAAGCGGCCAGGCGGGCGACCGAAACGGCAACAATCGGGAGGGCTGCGGCGCGTGGCGGGCCGAACCGCCAGTCGGCCGCGGCGGCGGTCAGAAGATCGGCCATGGCGAGGGCGGGGGGTTGGGCCAGGTTGAGGATCGCGGGCAAGGGCGCGCCAAGCCGGGCGGCGGCGATCAGCGCCTCCAGCGTGCGGGCCAGGCTTTGCGGCCCGATGTAGGACCGTTCGGGCCCGCCCCTGCGGCCTGCGATCGGGTCAAGCACCACGGGGCCGGCGCGCGCGGCGGTCAGAAGCGCGTCGGCCCCGGCGAGATTGCCGAGGCGCAGGAGGGTCAGGCGATCTGCGGGCACCTCGGCCTGGAGGGCGCGTTCCGCCAGAAGCTTGGCCTGGCCATAGGGGCTGATCGGATCGGGGGGGCGATCCTCGGGGATCGGGGTGGGTTCGGGGCGGTAAACCGCCACCGAAGACATCAGGAAAACATGCCGCGCCTGCGCGATTTGCGCCGCTTTGCCCAAGAACTGGGCACTACGGCAATTTTCCGCCAATGCGGCGGCATCGCCGCGGGTTTGGCCGGCAAGATGCAGGATGACACAGCCTTCAGGCAGTGCGGGTGGCGGGTCGGTGCCGATATCCCAAACAAGATCAATGCCTTGACCGGGCCTGCGCGCCGACCAGAGGATCGGCCCCCCCGCCGCGTGACCGCCCAGCACCGCCCGCAAGGCGCGACCGACCCGACCCGCCGCACCGGTCACCACGGTGCAGCATTGCGATTTTTCAAGGTCTGCCACGAACTTATCCCCAAAGGTTTATGGGCGCCGTTGCCATTCCGGTTGACCCGCCGAGAAGGGACAGTATGTACTGCGGCTCATTCAAGTCCAGCCCATGCGGGCCGGATCAAGGAGTCCCGCATGCCTGCAATCGCAAGGCCCTTCGGCCCCGTACTGGCTCTGATCCTTCTCCTGGCGGCCTGCACCCCGCCGCAGGATGTGGCGAATGTGCAGCAAGTCACCGCCGGCGTTGACCGCGCCGATGCGACCTTCGCCGTGCAGATCGTGTCGCGTGCCACGCTGTCGATGCTCCGCACCTGGCCCGACAGCCATCCGCGCGCCAATCCGGGCTGGATCGGCCATCAGCGCACCGGCAGCGACCCGCAGATCCAGCCTGGCGACAAGCTGAGCCTGGCGGTCTGGGACAATGACGAATCCTCGCTGTTGAGCCAGCCGGCGCAGAAGGTGATCCAGCTGCCCGACCTCAAGGTCTCGACCTCGGGCACGATCTTCTTGCCCTATGTCGATGAGGTCTATGTTGCCCGCATGACGCCGGAACAGGCGCGCAAGGCGATCCAGACCAAGCTTCTGGCGATCATCCCCTCGGCCCAGGTGCAGCTGAACTATGCGTCGGGCGTCAACAACTCGGTCGAGGTCCTGTCGGGGCTGGCCAACAACGGCAGCTTCCCGCTGATCGACCGCAGCACCACGGTGTCCTCGATTCTGGCGCAGGCCGGTGGCGTTCCGGTCGGCATGGTGAACCCGCAGCTGAGTCTGACACGCGGCGGCAGGGTCTACCGGATTGCGGCCGACACGCTCCTGACCCATCCCGAGCTGGACACCACCCTGCGCGGCGGCGACAAGATATTCATCCAGCCCGAGGACCGCTATTTCCTGTCGCTGGGGGCGGCGGGCAAAGAGGCCCTGTTCAACTTCCCGCGCGACAACATCACGACGCTGGATGCGCTGTCGATCATCGGCGGCCTGAATGCCAGCACGGCGAACCCCAAGGGTGTGCTGATCCTGCGCAACTACCCCGACTCGATGGTGCGCAGCGACGTGCAGCGCGGGCCGCCGAAGAACCGGATGATCTTCGCCTTCGACATGACCTCGGCTGACGGGCTGTTCAGCGCGGGCGAGTTCAAGATCGAGGACCGCGACCTGGTGCTGGTCACCCAAAGCGCGCTGGTCAACACCCGCACCATCCTGGGCATCGTCAGCGACCTTTTGGGCACGACGCGCTCGGTCTCGCGGATCACGCAGTAAGTCTAGTCGCTTTCCTCCAGCCGGATGCGCAATTCGCGCAAGACCGGCAGGACGGCGCGGACCCGGTCGACGCCAAGCGCCTTGACCACATCGGCGATCAAGGGCGCCACCGAATGGACGGCGGCATCGCGTGCCGCCTTTCCGGCGGGGCTGATCGCCACAAGCTTCTGGCGCGCATCGTCCCAATCGGGGCGAATATGGACATGGCCGGCCCATTCCAGCTTGGACAGCGTGTTGGTCATCGCCCCGCGCGTGACGTGGAAAGCCTTGGCCAGCTGAGCGGGAGTGCGTTCCTCCTGCAGGCGGGCGAGGTGGTTCAGCACCGAGAAATGCGACAGCTCCATCCCCTTGGGCAGTACCTTGGAGATGCGGTTGCGCGCCAGCTGATCCGCCGTCAACAGCTCGCCAAACAGCGAGACCGCGAGGTCTTCGGTGCGCTCATTCTCGGCCTTGTCGCTCATGGCCCGTCAAAGGGCCGGTCATGCGTGAGCGAGGGCACCCGGCGGCGCGCCTCGTCCACGCGGGCGAGGTCGAGGTCGACCAGCGTCACGCCGGGTTCGGTTCCGGCATCGGCGAGGATCTCGCCCCAGGGGGCGATGGCCAGGCTGTGGCCATGGGTGCGGCGCCCCTTGCCGTTGGCCTCGGCATGAAAGCCGGTCTGCGCCGGGGCGAGGACGAAGGCGCCGCTTTCGATGGCGCGGGCGCGCAGCAAAGTTTCCCAATGCGCCGCACCGGTCAGGTGGTTGAAGGCGGCGGGCACCGTCAGGATGCGGGCGCCACCTTGGGCCAGGCGGCGGTAGAGATGGGGGAAGCGGACGTCATAGCAGACGGTCATGCCCACGGGGGCGAAGGGGGTTTCCACCACAACCGCCTGCGTGCCGGGCCGGAAGCCAGACGATTCGCGATAAATCTCGGTTTCCGAGACGTTGACGTCGAACATGTGGATCTTGTCGTAACGCGCGGCGATGCTGCCATCGGGGGCGATCAGGAAAGACCGGTTGGCGAAACGGCCATCCGCATCCTCGGTCAGCAGGGCGAGCGAGCCGATCAGCAGCCAGATGCCAAGTTTCGCCGCCTCCGCGCGCAGGGCGGCGAGGGTTTCGTCATCCGCTTCCAGGCGCAAAAGCGCGCGTTGGGCGGTGCGATTTGACCAGAGGCCATTGCTGCATTCCGGCGTCAGAACAAAGTCAGCGCCGCCGGCCTTGGCCTGCTGGATATAGGCCAAGGTCCTGGCGAGGTTCTGCGCCGGGTCGTCGGTCACGGTCAGCTGGACAAGGGCGGCGCGCAAGGGCTCAGGCCAGAAGCGGGTCGAGCCGCCCCTCGTGGTCCAGCTCGTGCAGGTCGTCGCAGCCGCCGACATGGGTGCCGCCGATGAAGATTTGCGGCACGGTGCGGCCGCCGTTGGCGCGGCGCATCATCGCGGCCCGCTTGTCAGGGTCGCGGCTGACGTCAATCTCGGTGAAGGCGGCGCCCTTCTTGGTCAGCAGGCGCTTGGCCGCGGTGCAATAGGGGCAGGTCGGCGTGGTGTAGATTTCGACGGGTTTCATGGCGGTTTTCCTTGGGCGCATCCTCGGATGCAGGGGCACTATACCTAACTAGTCATCCTTCGCAACGCGTGCCATGACCAGAACGGAAACCCCGATTGCGCCGGCTGCAATGCAGGCCTCGGCCCCGGCAGCCAACGTCGCCCCCGAAGTCATCACGTCATCAACCAGAAGGACATGCCGCCCCTCCACCCGTGCCTCACGTTTGGGGTGCAGGGTCAGGGCCGCCGACATATTGGCAAAGCGCGCGTCGCGGCCGAGCCCGTCTTGCGAGCCAGTATTGTGCCGGCGGCGCAGAAGGTCGGGGCAATGCTCCAGCTTGGCGAGTTTGGCAACCCGGGCCGACAAGAGCGCCGCCTGATTGTAGCGCCGCTTGATCAGCCGCATCCAGTGCAGCGGGATCGGCGCCACCAGCATGTTCGGCACCAGAATCGGGGCGACGGCGCGGTACATCCACTGCGCTGCCGGGCGCGACAGGTCGAGCCGGTCGCCGTGTTTCAAGGCCAGCACCAGTTTCCTCGCGTTGTCGCGGTACAAAAGCGCCGCCCGCCCCGCCGTCCACGGCCGCGCGATGGCAAGACAGTCGTCGCAGAGCACATCCTCCTGCCGGTCCTCGCCCGGAAGGGGCACGCCGCAGTGCTGGCAGACGAGGCCGGTGATGAAGGGCGTCTCGGCCCAGCACGGGCCGCAGAGGCCGAAGTCGCTGGTCACCCGCGCCCCACAGCTGATGCATTGCGGCGGGTAGATCATGTGCAGCAAGGCTTGCATTCCCATCCCGCCCTCCTATGGTCCGCGCCATGCAGACACCGCCCCCCCTGACCAACCGCCGCACGCTTTTGCGCCATCGCCAGCGTGCCACCGCCCTGTTCCTGCAGGACCTCGCCCGCGATGAAGTGCAGGAGAGGCTGAAGGAGGTTAACAGAACCTTTACATCACCCCTCGCCGTGACCGGATTCCCGCAAATCTGGCCGGATATGCCGACGATTGCCGATGATGAGGTGCTGGCGGCGGAGCCGAATGCGCATGACATCGTGATCAACGCGCTGACGCTGCATTGGGCCAATGACCTCGTCGGGCAGCTGGTGCAGTGCCGCCGGGCCTTGCAACCGGATGGCTGGTTCGTCGGGCTGCTGTTTGCAGGCCAGACCCTGCACGAGTTGCGCGCCTGTCTGGGCCAGGCCGAGGCGGAGGTGACCGGCGGATTGTCGCCGCGCATCCTGCCGATGGGCGAGATTCGCGACCTGGGGGCGCTGCTGCAACGGGCCGGGTTTGCCTTGCCGGTGGCCGACAGCTTCTCGACCGAGGTGCGCTACCGCGATGCGTATCACCTGATGCGCGATCTGCGCGCGATGGGGGAGGGCAATGCCCTGGCCGAGCGGCTGCGCCGGCCGACGCGCCGCGCCGTCTTCAAACGCGCGGCGGAGATCTATCAGGACAGTTTCGGCGGGCCGGATGGGCGGATTCCCGCGACGTTCGAGATTGTGGTCCTGACCGGCTGGGCCCCGCATGACAGCCAGCCCAAGGCGCTGCGCCCCGGATCGGCCAAGGCGCGACTTGCGGATGCGCTGGCGGTGCCGGAATTGCGCCTGCCGCGTGATCCGCTTTGACATGGGGGGCGTAACGTCTATCTCTGCCCCAGCAATGAAGGAGACCTGCATGTCTGACGTCAGCCCCGGAACCGGCCGCCTCGCGCACGCCCCTGCCGACCACCCCAAGGTGAAGGTGGCCAAGATCGGGGTCCTGCTGGCCAATCTGGGCACGCCGGACGGCTATGATTATTGGTCGATGCGGCGCTACCTGAACGAGTTTCTGTCTGACAAGCGCGTCGTCGATATCCCGGACTGGAAGTGGCAGCCGATTCTGCAGGGCATCATCCTGACGATCCGGCCGTCGCGCTCGGGGGCGAATTACAAGTCGATCTGGAACCACGAGCTGAACGAAAGCCCGCTGCTGACCATCACGAAACAACAGACCGCCGCGATCCGCGAGAGCCTGGCCGCGCTGTACGGCGACCGGGTGATGGTTGATTTCTGCATGCGCTATGGCAACCCCTCGACCCCGTCCAAGGTGCGGGCCATGGTGGAGGCGGGCTGCGAGAAGATCCTGTTTTTCCCGCTTTATCCGCACTATGCCGGGGCAACCTCTGCCACGGCAAATGATGCGTTTTTCAAGGCCTTGGGCCGCGAAAAGCGTCAGCCGGCGGTGCGTACGGTGGCGGAGTATTTCGACCATCCGCAGTATATTGCCGCGCTGGCCCAGTCGGTTGCCACGGCCTATGCCAAGCTCGACCACCGGCCCGATGTGCTGGTGACCAGCTATCATGGCATGCCGAAGCGCTATTTGATGGAGGGCGACCCCTACCATTGCCAGTGCATGAAAACCACACGGCTGTTGCGAGAATCACTTGGCTGGGAGAAGGGCGCGATCGACGTCAGTTTTCAGTCGGTCTTTGGCCGGGAAGAGTGGCTGAAGCCCTATACGGTCGAACATGTGGCGGAACTCGCCAAGGCGGGCAAGAAGCGGATCGCGGTGATGGCGCCGGCCTTCTCGGCCGATTGCATCGAAACGCTGGAGGAGATTCAGGGCGAGATTCGCGAAGCCTTCCTGCATGCCGGCGGCGAAAGCTTCACCTATATCCCCTGCCTGAACGCCGAGCCCGATCATATCACGGCTTTGACGGCAGTGATTCGCGAGAATCTGGGCGGCTGGATCGTCTAGGCCAGGTTCCGAGTCTGGGGCCCGAGTCTCGGACCCAAGTCTGGGGTCTGTCCGCGGGATTTCAAATGAAAAGGACGGCAGAAATCTGCCGTCCTTTTGCAAATTCGCGATACGCGGCCGAAGGCGCGATCTTAGTTGCTGGCGACAGCAGCAGCCACAACGATCAGCAGCAGCAGCGGAACCAGGTAACCACCGCCCGAGGACGAGTTGGTGTGGGTTTCGGCGACGACCGGTGCGGGTTCGACGACCGGCTGAGCCATGCCACCAGCGAAAGCGGTGGAAGCGGCCAGCGACAGCGCGGCGGCGAGAGCGATTTTTTTCATCTTGATCTCCGTTTTGATTCTTCGGCCGCTTGGTTGGTTAGGAGCGCGGCGGAATTGTTGCTCGTGGCAGGATAAAAGCATTTTGACGGTCCAAATGCAACGGCTCGCCAACGGGTTTGCGCAACTGTTGCCAGATTACCCACCGAAAGCAAAAGAAAAAGACGGTGGGCAGCCCACCGTCTTTTCCAAAAATCCGAAAACCGGACTTAGTTGCTGGCGACAGCAGCAGCCACAACGATCAGCAGCAGCAGCGGGATCAGGTAGCCACCGCCCGACGAGGACGAGGTGGTTTTTTCGACGACGGTCGGTTGGACAACGGTCGGCTCAACGACGCCGCCAGCGAAAGCGGACGAAGCGGCCAGCGACAGAGCAGCGGCGAGTGCGATTTTCTTCATAGTTATCTCCAGTTAATGCGCCCTGCCTAGTATGCGCAGAGGTGGCGGGCGCGCCCAAGACTGTTCCTCATAACGACGTAAAAAGCAGGTCAAAACCCGCTTTGCAACAGGCTCTATGGCTTCGTGGCCGCAGGTGGCCGCGGAATCGTCAAATAAGCAACACCTTCCGGCCAAGTTGGACCGGGCGGCGCTTTTATGATTGAAACCAAGTCGCGGCCCGAGCGTTCTAACGCCGCCCGAGCCTATTGCGTTCCCAATTCGGGGGAATATTTCTGCCTAGACCAGCAGGACCTGAGTCCCGACCTTGGCCAGGTCGAACAGTTCGAGAATCTGTTCGTTGTAAAGCCCGATGCAGCCGTTCGACGAGCGGCGGCCGATCTTGCGGGTGTCATGGGTGCCGTGGATCCGGTAGGCGGGCCAGCCGAGATAGAGCGCGCGCACGCCCAGCGGATTTTCCGGCGAACCGCCAGCGACGAAGGGCGGCCAGTCGGGGTTGCGCTCCAGCTCGCCCTTGGTGGCGACCCAGCGCGGGTTGACGACTTTCTGAATCACGGTGGTGTTGCCGCGCTTGGTCAGCTCTTCGGTCAGGGGGACCGAGGTCGGGTAAAGCTTGTAGACCGACTGATCCTCGGACCAGAAGTGCAGGGCGCGCGAGGTGATGTCGACCAGGATGGCGCCGTTCTTGGTATTGGCGAAATGGTCGCGCCAATCCACCGTGCGGAAGCTGGAGATATTGGCGCGCGGGGTCGCCTCGGTCGTGGGAGTTTCAAATTCGGTGGAATTGGCGAATTCGTCCGCCCGCGCCGGCAGGGCCGCAGCCCCCAGGCCCGCAGCCGCAGCCCCCAGAAACAGACGTCGCCCCAACTTCGCTTTGCTTTCGTCAGACATTCTCTGATCTCCGGTCTTTTTTACTGCTTGATTGGGCGGATCATACAGCGCCGGCGCGGCAGCCGCAATTCACACGCATGTCAATCGGCCAGTTGACGCAATGGGTTTTTCTTGGGCGCGAGTTGCGATAAGAGGGCCGGATATGATCTCAGAGGTCCGTTCAGGGCCCGATACAGGTGTATTGCCATGCAACGACGTTCTGCCCTTATTCTCGGCGCCGCAGCGGCACTTGCCGCCTGTGCGCGCGAGGTCGCGCCCCCGCCGGTCGGTTCCGACGGCCGCCCGCTGCCGCAGGTGTACCGAATCAAGCCGGGCGACGAATCGGTCATCACCTACCGGATGCTGGATGCCGTCAACGCGCTGCGCCAGGGCAAGGGCGCCCCGCAGCTGACGCTGAACGCCGCGCTGATCGCCGCCTGTGCGGCGCATTCGCGCGACATGGCGGTGCAGAACCGGCCCTGGCACTTCGGCTCTGACGGGTCTTCGCCCTTGGTGCGGGTCCAGCGCGTCGGCTATACCGGCAAGCTCTTGGGCGAGCTGATCTCGGAAACCTACGAGACCGAGCTGGTGACCCTGTCGGACTGGATGAACCAATCCGACACCCGCAGCCTGGTTCTGGACCCGAAAGCCACCGAAATGGGCTTTTCCTGGTTCCAGGAGCCGAGCGGCAAGCTGTGGTGGACGCTGCTCATGGGCAGTTCGAACATCGCGTGATGGCAGACCGCCATGCAGCGCGACGCGGGGGGCCTTTCGGGCCCCCTTTTTCCTGTCACGGGAAGATGTTGATCTGGGTGCCCGGGTTGACCATCGCATAGACCTCTTCCATCTGCTTGTCGGTCAGCGCGATGCAGCCGGCGGTCCAGTCGCCCTTGGCCTTGGTCCAGCCGGGCTGGCCGTGGATGAAGATGTCGCCGCCCGGTTCCTTGTTCATCGACTTGGCATAGGCGCGGTCCGAGTCGTTGGGATAGGAGATGCCCAAGGACAGGTGATAGGTCGACTTCGGGTTGCGGTGCGTGATGTAGTAGGCGCCCTCGGGCGTCTTGCGGTCACCTTCAAACTGCTTGGGGCCCACCGGGATGCCGCCCAGCTGGATGTTGTAGGTCTTCAAGAGCTTGGTGTCGTGCATCAGGTACATCTTGCGGTCGGCTTTGTGCACCTCGATCAGGGTGACGGTCGGGCCGCGATAGGTCTGGAACTTCGAGTGGGAGCAGGCCACCAGCCCAAACAAAACAAGGGTCATCAAGACCGCCCGGAAGAATGCTGTCATCTGTGCCTGCCTCAGGTATTTTTCCCGGCTTTAGCGCAAGATGGCGGTTCTGGCCAGACCGAACTGGCCCGTCACTAAAGCGTGAACTGTGCCGCAAGCTCGACATGGGGCGACCAGCGGAATTGGTCGACGACCTGCACCCAATTCAGGCGGTAGCCGCCCGCGATGAGGATTTTCGCATCGCGCGCGAAAGTTGCCGGGTTGCAGGAGACCGCAGCGATCATCGGCACTTTCGAGCGGGCGAGCGTGTGGCTCTGCGCCTCGGCTCCGGCGCGGGGCGGGTCAATCACCACGGCTTCGACATATTTGAACTCGTCGGGTTCCAGCGGGCGGCGGAAGAGGTCGCGGACCTCGTGCGTCACGCGCTTCAGCCCCTCGCCCATCCGGAAGCCCTTGTCGAGCGCGGCGAGCATCTTGGCGTCGGTCTCGACCGCGTGGACCTCGGCCTTTTCGGCGAGCGGCAGGGAGAAGGTGCCGATGCCGGAGAAAAGGTCGGTGATCCGCTTGGCAGACCCCACCGATTCGATGACCGCGGCGAGCAGGGCGGCCTCGCCCTCGGCGGTGGCTTGCAGGAAGGCGCCGAAGGGCAGGGGCACGTTGGCGCGGCCAAGGCGGATCATCGGCTGGGCGCGCAACGCCACGATCTCGCCGTTCCAGGTCAGGCGCGAGAGGCCATGCGCCTCGGTCAGGCGGGCGAGTTCCAGTTGCAGGGCGGCGTCAGCCGGTTTGCCGCCGGAGACGGCGACATCGGGGCCGGAGGAGGTGCGGGTGACGGCCAGATCAAGTTCCGTTGTGCGCGAGCCGCCAAGCTTGACGATCTCTTCCAGCGCGGGGAAGGCGGCCATCAGGTCGGGGTGCAGGAGCTGGCAATTGGGCACCGGCACCAGCACCTCCGAGGCGCGGGCGTGAAAGCCCATCAGGACCCCGCCCTTGGTGCGGCGGGCTGCCAAAGTGGCGCGGCGGCGCGAGCGGGGGGGAGAGGTGATGATGGGCCTGAGGTCCGCCTCCAGCCCCTGGGCTGCCAAGGCGCCGCGCACGATGGCGGTCTTCCAGTCGGCCACGAAACCATTGGCGGCGTGCTGCATCATGCAGCCGCCACAGGTGCGGGCGTGGACGCAGGGCGCCTTGACCCGGAAGGCCGAGGGGGTGACGATGCGGATATCGGTCAGCTGGTCGCCCTTGACCGTGCCTTCGACCGCTTCGCCGGGCAGGGTCTGCGGCGCGAAGATCGCCCCGTCGGGCCCCTGAATGATCCCGTCACCCAGATGGCCGAGCCGCGCTATGGTGAAAGTCACTCTGCCGCTTCCTTTTCGTCTACGCCGATGAAGCCGCCGCTTTGACGGTTCCAGTAGCGCGCGTAAAGCCCCCCCGAGGCCAAAAGCTCGGCATGAGAGCCGTCTTCGACGATCCGCCCCTCATCCAGCACGATAATCCGGTCCATTTCGGCGATGGTGGACAGCCGGTGCGCGATGGCGAGCACGGTCTTGCCCTCCATCACCCGGGTCAGGGCGCCCTGAACCGAGGCTTCAACTTCCGAATCGAGGGCCGAGGTCGCCTCGTCCAGCACCAGAATCGGGGCATCCTTCAGGAAGGCGCGGGCCAGGGCGATGCGCTGGCGCTGGCCGCCGGAAAGCTTCACGCCGCGTTCGCCGAGGAAGGCGTCATAGCCCTTGCGGCCCTGATGGTCGCGCAGGTTGAGGATGAAATCATGCGCCTCGGCGGCGCGGGCGGCGGCGTACATTTCCTCTTCGGTGGCGTCGGGGCGACCGTAAAGGATGTTCTCGCGCGCCGAGCGGTTGAACATCGCGGTTTCCTGCGTGACCATGCCGATCTGCCGGCGCAGGCTTTCCTGCGTGACGGTGCGGATGTCGATGCCGTCGATCAGGATCTTGCCGCTTTCGGTGTCATAGAGCCGCAACAGCAGGGCGACCAGCGTCGATTTCCCCGCGCCAGAGGCGCCGACGATGCCGATTTTCTGGCCCGGCAGCACGGTCAATGACACCTCCTGCAAGCCGCCCTTCCGGCGGCCATAGGCGAAGGAGACGTGGTCCATCTCGATCCTTCCCGAGACGCGGGGCATTTCGGTGGCATTGGCGGCATCGGTCAGGGAATAGGGCGGGGTCAGGGTGCGCAAGCCGTCCTCGACCTCGCCCAGATTGCCGAAGATCGACATCAGGCTGAAGGAGACCCAGCCCGTCATCTGCGCCAGCCGGAAGCTGACCGCACCTGCGGCGGCGATATCGCCGGCGGTGGCGCCGCCCCGGCTCCACAGCCAGACGGTGCCGATCACCATCAGCACCGGCAAAACCCCGGCAAGGGCCATCAGCGTGAAGCGAAACCAGGAGGAGATCAGCCCGTAAGCCATCGCCGAATCGCGGAAGGCGCCCATCGCCTCCAGCGCCACGCGGTCCTCATGTTCGGTATGGGCGAAAAGCTTGACCGTCTTCATGTTGGTGACGGTGTCGACGATCTGCCCGGTGACATTGGCCCGCGCCGAGGCGCGCTGCGCCGATGCTCCGCGCACCCGGCGCAGGAAGTAGCGGATGAAGAAGACGTAAGCCACGACCCAGCCGACCAGCAGCAAGGACACAGAGCCGTTGATCGCCACCATCAGCGCGACCGACCCCACGACCGAGGCCAGCGCGAAGGCCACGGTTTCGACGGTGCCCGAGACGACATCCGTCGCCGCCCGCGCCGTCTGCATCTGCTTTTGCGCGATGCGGCCGGCGAAGTCATTGTCGAAAAACGTCACCGAATGGCCCAAAGTCCAGCGGTGCAGACGCGAGAGGATCAGCGGGAAGAGGTTGGGTTCGATGGTCAGCGACAGGGCCGAGGTGTTGATGCCGAAAACCAGGGGCCGGGCCACGAGGTAGAAGACCACGAAGCCCAGGAACAGCGGCCAGTGGGTGGCAAAAACCTCCGAGGGCGTGGCGGAATTGGCCGCGTCGATCACCCGGCCGAGGATCGTGGCCGAGACCGCTTCAAGCGAGCCTGCGGCGGCGGACCAGAAGGTGGCCCAAAGCACGCCAGCCCAGGCGCCTGTCAGCGCCCAGCGGAAGAATTTCACCGGCTTTGCGGGCGGCGGGATGTCGGTCGGCCGGAAGGGCGCGATTTTCGGGCCAAGGATCATGGTGCAGGCTCCTCTATGTCGTCGCGCAGGAAGCCGCCGGACTGCCGGGCCCAGAACTGGGCGTAAAGCCCGTTCCTGGCCAGAAGCTCGGCATGGCTGCCTTCCTCCGCGATCTGACCGGCATCCAGAACGACGATCCGGTCCATGGCGGCAATAGTCGACAGGCGGTGGGCAATGGCAATCACTGTCTTGCCCTCCATCACGCCGAACAAGGCCTTTTGAATGGCGGCCTCGGCCTCGCTGTCCAGGGCCGAGGTCGCCTCATCCAGAATCAGGATCGGCGCGTCCTTCAGGATCACCCGGGCAAGGGCCACCCGCTGCCTTTGCCCGCCCGAAAGCTTGACGCCGCGTTCGCCGACATGGGCGTCATAGCCGCGGCGGCCCTGCGGGTCCTCCAGGGTCAGGATGAAGTCATGCGCCTCGGCCCGTTTGGCGGCGGCGATCATTGCGGCGTCGCCGGCATCGGGGCGGGCGTAGAGGATATTCTCGCGGACGGAACGGTGCATCAGGCTCGAATCCTGCTGAACCATGCCGATTTGCGCGCGCAGGCTGTCTTGCGTGACATGGGCGATGTCCTGACCGTCGATCAGGATGCGGCCCGTCTCGGCATCGTAAAACCGCAGGATCAGCTTGACGAGCGTGGTCTTGCCGGCACCGGAGCGTCCGATCAGGCCGATCCGCTCGCCCGGGCGGATGGTCAGGTTCAGGTCACGCAAACCGCCCGAGCCGCGCCCGTAGTGGTGGCTGACGCCTTGCATCTCGATCAGGCCCTCGCGGAAGGCCAGCGGCTTGGCCCCCTTGTCGTCGACCAGTTCGATCGGCTGGGTGATGGTCTGCATCCCCTCCATCAGGGTGCCGAGGTTCTGCACCAGGCTGGTCGTCGCCCACATGATCCAGAAGGTCATGCTGTTAAGCCGCAAGACCAGCGCCACCGCCCCCGCCACGATGCCGATCGAGGCAAGCTCATGATACCACAGGTAAAGCGCCCAGCCCGAGACGCCGAGGATCATCAGCCCGTTGATCACGGTCAGCATGATGTCCATCGCCGTGACGATGCGCATTTCCTTTTGATAGGCGGTGCGCGAGGCTTCGATGGACTCCTTGGCATAGTCAAGCTCGCGCGCGTCATGGGCGAAAAGCTTGACCGAATGGATGTTGGTATAGCTGTCGACCACGCGCCCGGTGACGGCGGAACGCGCCTCGGAGGCTGCGGCAGAGGCTGGGCCGGCGCGGCGGATCGTCCAGCGCATCAGGCCGACATAGCCGAGGAACCACAGGATCAAGGGGATCAGCAGCCGGGCATCGGAATTGGCCAGCATCAACGCCGCGCCGATCAGCGTGGTGGAGGCGAAGGCCACGGCGTCGAAGACCTGAAACACCGCCTCGCCCGCGGCGGGAGGCGCCTGCATGATCCGGTTGGCGATCCGCCCGGCGAAATCGCTTTCAAACCAGCCGACCGGCTGGCGCAGCACATGGGCATGGGCGCGCCACCGCATCATGGTGCCGAAATTGGTCAGGATCGTGTTGTGCAGCAGGGCGACATTGGTACCGCTGATCAGGGGCCGCAGCAAAAGGATCGCGGCAGCAACCAGCATGACCTCGGTGCCATGCGCGGCCCAGACCTCGGCCGGGGTGCCCTGCGACAGCAGGTCCACCATGCGGCCGAGATACCAGATCATCCCGACCTCGGCCCCGGCGTTGAGCATCGACAAGATCCCGGTCGCCACAAAGACCTTGCGGAACGGCCGAATGTAGTCCGCGAGAAACGGCCAAAGCCTGCGGGGCGGAGTATCGGTTTGCGAATAGGGGGCGTAAGGGTCAATGAGACCCTCGAAAAAACGAAACATGACGAACCTTTGGATTGCCAAAGGCATATAGGCCCTTTCAGGCCGAAGGGAAACCCGAAGGCGCAGAAAGCAGCGCCTCACGGCTGAGGGTGAGGTCACTGGCGAGCCAGAGGGCCTCCAGCTCTTTCAGCCGTGTACCAAGGGCTGCGCCGCGCAGGTCGGGCATCAGGTCGGCGGCGGTGATCGGGAAATGCGCCTCGGTGCCGCGGTGCAGTTCGGTCTGCCACCCCGCGGGCAGCGGCGTTTCCAGCACCGCGGCGCGGGCCAGAAGGACATCGCCGCCCGGCGTCTCCCCGAGTTTCCAGCCCAGACCGGCGGGGCTGAGCGTGGTGCCGATTTCGTCTCTGATCCTGCCGATTTCGGCCTGTTCCTGCCGTGAAAGCCGCAGATGCTCGCCCATCTCGGCACCGCCGAGCACGGCAAGCCGGCGTTGCCAGCGCGGCGCGATGCCGTCCTCCAGATGGATGAGCGGGGCAATGGGTCGGGGGTCGGCGCCGGGCAGGACCTGGGCCAGAACCCCGGTGCTGGCCATGCTGGCCAGGGCGGGTGCGGGGTCGCGCGCGGCCAGAAGCTTGCGCATTTCGGCGCCGACGCGTTCGCGGCTGAGGCCCGCGATCCCGTCGACCAAGGCGGCGCAGGCGGCAAGGCCCTCGGCGTCGATTCCCAGCGCCGGGTCGCCATAGACGGCGTGAAAGCGGAAGAATCGCAGGATGCGCAGGTAATCCTCGCGGATGCGCTGTTCGGGCTCGCCGACAAAGCGGACGCGGCGCGCGATCAGGTCGGGCAACCCGCCGAGCGGGTCGACCACCTCGCCCGAGGGTTCGGCATAAAGCGCGTTCATGGTGAAGTCGCGGCGGGCGGCATCCTCGGTGAGGTCGGTCGAAAAGGCCACGGTGGCGCGGCGGCCGTGGGTTTGGACATCGCGGCGGAAGGTGGTGATCTCGTGAACCACGCCATTGGCGATCACGGTGACGGTGCCGTGGTCGATGCCGGTGGGGACGACCTTGAACCCGGCGGTTTGGGCAATGTCAGTGACGGTTTGCGGCGTGGCATCGGTGGCAAGGTCCAGATCGTGCACCGGCTCGCGCAACAGCGCGTTGCGCACGCAGCCGCCGACGAACAGGATCCGGTGCCCCGCCAGACCCACGGCCGCACACAGCGCTTGCGTGCCGTGCTGCTTCAGCCAAGCCCCCCCAATCCTCACCCGCCGGCCCTTTCCGCAAGGCCGCGCAGAATGCGGGCCGTGGCGCCCCAGATGTAGTAGGGCCCCCAGGGCACAGCGTAATAGGACCGCCATTGCCCGCGCCACTGCCGTCGTTCCACACTGTAGCGGCCCGGGTCGAGAAGATGCGCCAAAGGCACGGTAAAGACCTCTTCCACCTCACTCGGGTCGCGGCACGGTGAAAAATTGGCCACTTCGGCAAGAATGGGCGTCATCTGAAACCCGGTCACCGTCTCGTGCCCGGGCAGGCGACCGATCGGACGGACGAGGGCGGGCAGCAGGCCGATCTCTTCCTCGGCCTCGCGCAGGGCGGTGGCTTCGGGGCCGCTGTCGCTGTCTTCGGTCTTGCCGCCGGGAAAGGCGATCTGGCCGGGGTGGTGTTTCAGATGCGAGGCGCGCTTGGTCAGGATGACCTCGGCCCCGGCCCGACCCGCGATGATGCCCACCAGCACGGCGGCGGGGCGCAGGGTGCGCTCCGCCGGGGCCAGTTCGGGGTTAAGGTCGAAATCCGACGAAGCGCCGCCCGACCGAGCCAGAGCGGCGGTCAGGCGAGCCACTTCATTCGGCATTGTCAGGCGCCTTTTCCGCATCGAACCCCAGGGTTTTGGGGTCAAACTCGTAATGCGCGCCGCAGAACTGGCAATCGGCGGTCACGATGCCTTCGGCGGTGGTCATATGGGCGATGTCTTTCTTCGAATAGATCGACATGGTCTGACGCACCTTGTCGCCCGAGCAGGAGCAGCCGAAATGCACCGAGGTCGCATCGAAGACGCGCGGCTGTTCTTCGTGGAACAGGCGGACCAGAAGATCGGTCGGCGCCACGGTCGGGCCGATCAGCTCCATCTCTTCGACCGTGTCCAGAAGCACGTTGACGCGGTTCCAGTTCTCGGCCGGTTCGCCGGCGAGGATGTCGGTATGTGTGAGCAACCCGCCTTCGCCCGAGCCACCCTCGGCCGCGACACCCTCCGCCACCGAGCCGCCAACCTGCGGCATGTGCTGCAGCATCACCCCGCCGCCGCGCCAATGCGAGGGATGGCCTGGCATCTGGCTTTTGCCGAAGGTCAACGAAAACCGGGTCGGCAGCTGTTCGGACTGCGCGAAATAGGTCTCGGCGCAGTCGGACAGCGAATTGCCGGCGATGGGGGTGAAGCCCTGATAGGGGGTCATCCCCTCGCCCTGATCCAGCATGACGGCGAAATAGCCCTCGCCGATCTGGCTGAAGGGCGTGGCGAGCGGGTCAAGCCGTTCGGCATCGTAGCTTGCATAGGCGCGGATCCGGGCCGGTTGGCCATCATCGGTCGGGCCGTAATAATCGGTCGCGATCAGCCGGGCCGGGCCCTTGCCGCGAATCTGCAGCGACAGTTTCCAGCGCAGTTTGATCGACTGGCCGATCAGCGCGGTCAGAAGGGCGGCCTCGGCCACCAGGGCTTCGATCTGGGCCGGGTATTTGTGTTGTTGCAGCACACGGTCCAGCGCGCCATCCAGACGGACCACGCGGCCACGGATGTCGCTGGTATCCAGCTGAAAGGGCAGGACGGTATCGTCCCAGGTGATCTGGTTTCCGGAGGACATTGCGGGTTCCTTGGGGGGTTTCCTTAAGGTGCCATGCTTGGCATACCGCGCCTATATAGGCAGAGCAACCGGGCCACCAAGGGGCAAGAGATGATCAGACGTCATGGCGAGGCGGTAAAAGCGGGTCAACGCTACACGCGGCGGCCCGGAATCTATGCCGTGCTGTTGCGCGGGCGCGAGGTTTTGCTGACCTTTCAAGAGGCGCCCCTGCCGGAATACCAGTTGCCCGGTGGCGGAATCGACAAGGGCGAGGCGCCGATTGCCGCCCTGCACCGCGAGGTTTTCGAGGAGACCGGCTGGCACATCGACAGCCCGCGCTGGCTTGGCACCTACCGGCGTTTCACCTTCATGCCGGATTACGACATGTGGGCCGAGAAGGTCTGCGCGATCTATGTGGCGCGCCCCACCTTGCGGATCGGCCCGCCGAGCGAGCCGGGCCACAGCGCCATCTGGGCCGATGCCGGGGCGGCGCTGGATCTTCTGGACAATGTGGGTGACCGGGCGATGCTGGCGCAGGCCTTGCGGCTTTAAACCGGGCCGGAATAGTCAAACAGGATCCCCGAGACATCATCGGGAAAGTCGCGCCCGCCGGCATAGACCGACAGATCCCAAATCAGCGCCTCCAGCAGGTTGGCGCTGTTCATGTGGGCCGAGCTTTGGAGCAAGACCTCCAGCCCCTCGCTCCCCAGTTCATGGCCGGTGATATCGGGGCATTCGGTCACCCCGTCAGACACCAGAAACAGCCGGTCGCCGGGCAGAAGCCGGGTCGAGAAGGCCTGGTAGGTCGCCCCCGGAATAAGGCCGATCGGCAGGCCGCCGTCGCCCAGCGTCTCCACCCCCTCGCGCCGCAGGACGATCGGATGCGGATGGCCGGCCTGCACCAGCCGGACCGCCCCGCTGTGCAGGTCGATCTCGGCATAGGCGAGGGTGAAATACTGTTCGACCTGCACATCCTCGATCATCATGCGGTTCAGGCGGAAGGCCACCTCTTCCGGCGGATAGGCGTCGCGGGCGCCTTCGGCATTGATGCAAAGCGCGATGTTCTGGTCGGGCGAGCCGCCCGACAACAGCCCCGCAAGCCGCGCCGTCATCATGGCCGAGGCCACGCCATGCCCCGAGACATCGACCGAATAGATCGCAATCCGCCTTTCGTCGATGACGAAGGAGCCCACCAGATCGCCGCCGACATGGCCCGAGGGTTTCAGCATCAGATAGGCCATGCCCTCGCCGAAATCGCGCTGCCGGTCGCGGATCAGCGACTGTTGCAGCTTTTTCGCCTCGATCAGGTCGCGGTCCAGAGAATCGTACAGCTTTTGCAGCTGATCCAGCGTGCTGCCGACCAGCCGGTTCTTTTCGACCAGCTCCTGCTGCATCGAGACGATGCGTTCCCCCGCGCGCAGACGGGCGCGGAGTTCGTCGGAATTCACCGGTTTGGTCAGAAAATCGTCGGCGCCGTTTTCCAGCCCGTTGGCGATTTCGGACTTTTCGGATTTCGAGGTGAGCAGGATGAAATAGCCATACCCCTCGCGCGGCAGGGCGCGGAAGGCCTGGCACAGCTCCAGCCCGGTCATGCCGGGCATCACCCAATCCGACAGGATGATGTCGAAGGTCCGGGCGCGGCACAGGTCCAGTGCGGCGTCGCCCGTGGGCGCCTCGGTCACCTCGTAGCCCCAGCGTTTCAGCTGCACCGACAGGATCCGGCGCTGGGCCGCGCTGTCGTCGACCACAAGCACGCGCACCCGGCCAAAAGGGGCGGGCGTGGGCAAGGCGTCGCGCGGAATCATCATGGGTCGTGACATCGTTACCTTGGGGCTGCGCCAACTGCGGCTGCTCATGGGAAACCGGACTTTGCCCGTTCCCCCGGTTTGCCCCACAGGCTTTAAGAGAGGATGAAGCCTAAAATTCTCATTTCTAAGGTTGCGCGGATTACCACTTGTTAAGCTTGCCGCGCCAAGCTGCGGGCAGGGAACCACGGGGATGCCTGCATGATCGACTGGGACAGGGTACGCGAACTGCGCGCTGAAATCGGGGCGGAGGATTTTGACGAAGTGGTCTGCCTGTTTCTGGAAGAGGCGGACGAGGCGATTGCCCGGCTGTCGCCCGCCAATGGGGCCAAGGCGCTGGCCGCCGATCTGCATTTTCTGAAAGGGGCGGCGCTGAACCTTGGCTTTGCCAACCTTTCCGGCCTCTGTCAGGACGGCGAACGACGGGCCGGCGCGGGGGATCTGGCGGTTGATCTTGCCGCCGTGCGCGCCGCCTATGCCGCTTGTCGCGCCGCTTTCGAGGCCGGGGCCGCCCAAGCCTTTGCGGCTTGAGGTTTTCCGTGTCGATGGTTCTTGTTCCGGGCCGAAAAACTGACTAGACCCCGGTCAGTTTTTGACCCGGGAGCGCCCCTATGCCTGCCTTCAAGCCCAAGAAAGTCGTCCTTGCCTATTCCGGCGGCCTGGACACCTCGATCATCCTCAAATGGCTGCAGACAGAATATGGCTGCGAAGTGGTGACCTTCACCGCCGACCTCGGCCAGGGCGAAGAGCTGGAGCCGGCGCGCAAGAAGGCGATCCTGATGGGGATCGCGCCGGAAAACATCCATATCGTCGATGTTCGCGAAGAATTTGTCCGTGATTTCGTCTTCCCGATGTTCCGCGCCAATGCGCTTTACGAAGGGCTCTATCTGCTTGGCACCTCGATCGCCCGGCCGCTGATCTCGCAACATCTGGTGCGGATCGCGCATGAGACCGGGGCCGATGCCGTCTCGCATGGCGCGACCGGCAAGGGCAACGATCAGGTTCGGTTCGAGCTCTCCGCTGCCGCGCTGGACCCGGCGATCAAGGTCATCGCGCCCTGGCGGCTCTGGGATCTGACCTCGCGGACCAAGCTGTTGGAATTCGCCGAGAAAAACCAGATTCCGATCGCCAAGGACAAGCGCGGCGAGGCACCCTTCTCGGTCGATGCCAACCTGTTGCACACCTCCTCCGAGGGCAAGGTTCTGGAAAACCCGGCCGAAGAAGCGCCCGAGTTTGTCTATCAGCGCACCGTCAGCCCGGAAGCCGCCCCCGATCAGGCCGAAATGGTCGAGATCACCTTCGAGAAGGGCGACGCGGTTGCCATCAATGGCGAGGCGATGTCGCCCGCCACGATCCTGACCAAGCTGAACGAGATCGGCGGCAAGCATGGCGTGGGCCGGCTGGATCTGGTCGAAAACCGCTTCGTCGGCATGAAGTCGCGCGGCATCTACGAAACCCCCGGCGGCACCATCCTCCTGGAGGCGCACCGCGGCATCGAACAGATCACCCTCGATTCCGGCGCGGGCCATCTGAAAGATTCGATCATGCCGCGCTATGCCGAGCTGATCTACAACGGCTTCTGGTTCTCGCCCGAGCGCGAGATGCTGCAGGCGCTGATCGACAAGAGCCAGGAACATGTTTCGGGCACCGTGCGGGTCAAGCTCTACAAGGGCTCGGCGCGGACTGTGGCGCGCTGGTCCGATCAGACGCTTTACTCTGAAAAACATGTGACGTTTGAAGAGGATGCCGGCGCCTACGACCAAAAGGACGCCGAGGGTTTCATCCGCCTCAACGCGCTGCGGCTGAAGCTGATCGCGACGCGCAATGCCCGCGTGAAAGGCTGACGCCTGGGGCGCAAGCCTCTGCGATGATGATCTGAAACAAGCGGTGCCGGGGATCCCGGCGCCGCTTTTTCTTTTGCGCCGCAAGGCGATGTCGGATTTCGGCCCGGTCGCGTCATATTCCTTGGCCTTGGTAATCACCCGTTAAACTTGAATCCCTAATCCTGAGGAAGGAACCGAACCAGCGAACAACATTCAGGCCATATCATGAACGAAATCCTCTCTCGCTCCTTTGCGAACCAGGCAAGCGAAAGCCCCGGCTTAGAAGATTCGCTTGCGTGGTTTGATCTGCAACCTGTCGATCGGGAACAGGCAGCCCTGCTTGGCCCGATCAGTGGCCAGGTCGCGGATGAGATCATCGAAACCTTCTACGACCACATCCTGCGCTTCGAAAGCGCGGCGCAGCAGTTCTCCTCCGGGGCGCAGATTGCCCGGGTCAAAGCCGGCCAGAAACGGTATTTCACCGAACTGATCGCGGCCAAGCTTGATGAGGGCTATATCAACGAAAGGCGCCGTATCGGCCGCATTCATGAGGCGGCGGGCATCACGCCGACCCTCTACATCGGCTCTTACGCCTATTACCTCAGCCGGCTGGGCCATCTGATCCGCGAAAAGATGGCGGATGACCCGGATACGGCCTTCAAACTCTACCTCTCGCTGCAGAAAATCGCCCATTTCGACATGTCGCTGGCGCTGGAGACCTATGTCGAGGCGCGCGAACATACGATCGAACAACAGCAGCGCGAGATGAGCGAACTGCCCACCCCGGTGCTGAAGCTGAAGACCGGGCTGATCCTGATTCCCGTCGTCGGTGCGCTGGATGCGGTGCGGGCGCGCAACCTGACAGTCGCCCTTCTGGAGGGGATCCGCCACTATCAGGCCGGTGCGGTGGTGCTCGACATTACCGGGGTTGCCGACATCGACAGCGCAGTCGCCAATCATCTGATCCAGGCGATGCAGGCGGCACGTCTGATGGGGGCCAAGTCCGTGCTGACCGGGGTCTCGTCCGAAGTGGCGTTGTCGCTGGTCAAACTCGGGGTCGGCAAAGCCGATCTGCACACGGCCGGCAATCTGGAAAACGGCATCCTCGAAGCAGAAGCGATGTTGGAGCGGTAGAATATGGCAATACGGGTCCCTATCCTGAGACAAGGCAATGTGCTGATCGCATCCATCCAGGATGCCTTGAGCGATAGCGACCTTCTGGACCTTCAGCGCCGCTTGCTGGGGGAAGTGATCGCAAGAAATGCGACGGGCGTGATCATCGACGTGAGTGCGCTGGATGTTCTGGACAGTTTCGGCACCAGGATCCTGTCGGACATCGCCTCCTCGATCCAGTTGCGCGGAGCCAGAACGGTGATCGTGGGGGTGCAGCCGGAAGTGGCGCTGTCCATGGTGCTGCTGGGCCTCAACATGAACAATGTCGCAACCGCCCTCGATCTTGACGCCGGATTGGCCGTGTTGGGGCGGAGGGTCTGATCTTGAACCTGCCGATCATCTCTCGCACGACAGGGTGCAAGGTCTTGTCGGATGCGGATGTCGTGGCCGCCCGACAATTGGGGCGCCAGCTGGCCGATGACATCGGTTTTGGTCGCCCCGACCAGGCCCTGATCGCCACCGCAATCTCCGAACTTGCCCGCAACATCGTGAATTACGCCAAGGTCGGGCGGATCGAGATGTCCGAACTCGTCCGCGGGCGAAAACGCGGGCTGCAAATCATCGCCAGCGACGAGGGTCCCGGAATCCCCGATCTGGAAGCCGCGCTCACGGATGGGTTCTCGACAGGCAAATCGCTGGGATTGGGCCTGCCTGGCACCCGCCGGATGGTCGACGAATTTCACATCGCCTCCGAGCCCGGCAAAGGAGTCAAGGTGGCCGTCATCAAATGGATCCGATGAAGGCAGGCGGCAGGATTGACCTCGGCCAGTGCGGTTTCGTGCTCCACTGGTCGGTCCAGGCCCGCGCGAAACACGAGGGTCAGCCAAGCGGCGATGGCTATACGATCCTGCGACAGGCCGATCGTCTTCTCTTTG
This sequence comes from Rhodobacter sp. P2_H5, assembly GCF_056403335.1. Lineage (NCBI taxonomy): Bacteria > Pseudomonadati > Pseudomonadota > Alphaproteobacteria > Rhodobacterales > Rhodobacter > Rhodobacter sp. P2_H5. The sequence goes on from NZ_JBFUFS010000006.1 coordinate 204,283, forward strand.
CCGTGGCAGACGGCTCCGGCAGTGGGGCAGAGGCGGCGCGTGCCGTTTCGCACTGTCTTTCCAGCGTCGAGTCCGCGTCGGATCAACTTGAATCCGAATTTCGCCGGTGCCACGAGCAGCTTCGCGGTGGCCGTGGCGCGGCCCTCGCCGTGGTCTCGGTCGATGTCGAAAGTGGCGTGATGACCTGGGCCGCGGTGGGCGATGTCGACGGCATCCTGATGCGCGAGCGTGAGGGCAAGCGGGTGCGCTATGCCGGGATATTGCAGATTTCGGGGACTCTGGGGGTCAGCTTCTCCGGTGTCGCGCTGAAGTCTCATCTGTTGCAGCCGGGCGATACCCTGGCGATGACGACCGATGGCGTGGCGCGCAACTATATCGTGGGCGCGCGGATGTACCGGACGGCGGAAGAGATCGCCGCCCGCACCCTTCAGGACTACGGCAGCCGGACCGACGATTGTCTTGTGCTGGCGATCGCGGTGGTCGCCGGGTGATGCTGGTCAATTTCATCATAGACGGCCCCGCCGAACACGTTGCCCTGACCGCCGGGCGGACAAAGGCCACACGCGACCGGCGGCATGATCGCCTGCGCGCCCGCTACCGCGCGGCGCTGCGGGGCTTTGTGCAGGATGGCAGTGAAATCAACCTGATGCTGGCCTACGAGCTGGCACGAGAGGCGCTGACCCGGGGGGTGCAGCTGTCGGAATACCTGGCCTTCCACCTCGGGGCCGTCTCCACCATCGCCAGCGTCCTGCGCCAGTCGCCCGATGCCCGCGACCGGGTCGAGACCTTCGTGCTGGAGTTCATCTCGGTCTACGACATGGCCTTGCAGGGCTATCAGAACGCCGTGCCGCTTCTGCAAAAGGAGATCACCGACCGCAAGCGGATCGAGGAGGAGCTGCGGGTGAAATCGGCCGAACTCGCCGCCGAGCGCGACAATCTGGACGCCCAGGTCCTGACACGCACGCAAGAGTTGCAGGCGAAGGCGCGCGATGTCGAAAAAACCCTGGAGCAATTGCGCCAGACCAACCGCGAGCAGGCGGAGTTCACCTATGCGATCTCGCACGACCTGAAGTCGCCCTCGAATACCATCGCGATGCTGATCAACGAGTTCCAGATCGGCTACGCGGGGGCGCTGGATGCCGACGGGCTGGAGCTGCTGGATCTGGCGCGCCAGACGACGGCCCGCATGGCGCGGCTGGTCGATGACGTGCTGTCCTACTCGCGCTGCCTCGACAACCAAAATCCCTTTCAACGCGTTGACATGAATGAACTTCTTCCCGAGATCATCGCTGATCTGCGCTATGACATGCTGCAGGCGAACGTCGATCTGAAGGTCGCGGCGCTGCCGTCGGTCCTCGGCGATCCGATGCAGGTCAAGTTGCTGTTTCAGAACCTGATCTCCAATGCGTTCAAGTTCCGCCATCCCGACCGCGAGCCGAAGGTCGTGATCTCACGCAAGGCGATTTCGGGGCACCGGGTGCTGATCACGATCACGGACAACGGCATCGGCATCGCGGCGGAGCATTTCGACCGGATCTTCGGCCTTTTCCAGCGGCTTCACACCCACAGCGCCTATCGCGGCAGCGGGATCGGCCTCGCACTTTGCAAACGTATCGCCGGCAATCTTGGCGGCGACATCCGCGTCAAATCTCAACCCGGTGTGGGCAGCAGCTTCACCGTCATGCTCAACAGGTATCCGGAATGACCCCGATTCCCCTCATCGAAACTGTCATGCTGATTGACGACGAAAGCTTCGATCAGAAGCTTTATCAACGGGTTATCACCCGCTCCGGTCTGGTGGGCGAGGTGATTTCCTTTCTCTATGCCGATGAGGCGCTGGCCTATCTGGCCTCTGCCGACAGCAAGCCGATTGATGTGATCTTCCTCGATATCAACATGCCGCGGATGAACGGCTTTGAATTCCTTGAGGCGGCGACCCGGACCCTGGGCGAGGAATTTGCCCGGATCGTCGTGGTCATGCTGACCACTTCGCTAGAGCGGAGCGACCGCGAACGCGCCGCCTCCTATTCGGTGGTACGGCGGTTCATCAACAAGCCGCTGACGCGTGAGCATCTGGAGGAGGTCGCCGAAATCCTGCGCGAGATGGCAGGATGAGGGGGGTCAGTTCTGTCGGTTCTGTACCAGACGCGACAGCAGCGACCACATGGCCAGGGCCCGCGTTTCCAGCCCGTCCAGCGCGGGCTCCAGATCCAGATCGGGGTGGTCCATCTGCGCGCGCAGGTCACGGATCGCGCGCGCCATGGCGGCCATTTCCGGTTGCAGGCTTTCGCGGACCTGAGCCAGTACCGCCTTCACCAGAGCCTGCATCATCTCGCTCTTGCGCTTTTCGCTGCCCCGCATCACGCCAGCCTTTTCGATGGCGCCGACGACGGCCTCTTTCAGGCTGTCGGCGTCGATATGGCTTTTGGCGAGGTAATCCGAACAGCCCAGCCGCATCGCGCGGATGGCAACATCGGGATCGGCCACGCCCGAGACCATGATCGTCGGGCACAGCGCATTCCGGGGATGGGTGCGCACCATTTCCAGCGCCTCAATCCCGTCGCCGGCGTTCAGCCGGTAATCGAGCAGGATCACATCGAACTCATCCTCGTCCAGCAGGGCGCGGAGCCCGTCGATCGAGGTCACCTCGTCCAGATAGATCGGCAGGCCCGACTCGCGGGTCATCCGGCGGATGCGTTGCCGGTCGAACTTGCTGTCATCGAGGATCAGGGCGTTGATCGGCTGCCCGGTCACCGCCCGCCGGGATTTGGACTGGTCTATCGCCGCTGCTGCACTGTGCATCACATCCTCCCAAAGGTTCCATTCCTCCCGCTTTGTAGGCGCGCGCCCTTGCGCCTTCGTTAAGGCTTTGGGGCGGAACTGCGGCCAATCCTTAAAATGCGACGGCAACCCGAAGGCGAAGCAACAGAAAACCATAAGAATTTTCTGTGTTAAGGGCTTCGTAGCTACATTCGGGGTTAGATGCGGAAAACCAAGCAAGAGGTGATCTGTGAACGTTCATGTTGAACCGGGCACACCCGCTCAGCCCAGCCTGCCGGACGGGCCCTCGCGGGATTACGAGGATTTCATCTATATGATCAGCCATGACGTACGCAATTCGGTGCGCGCGCTGATCGAGGTGCCGCAATGGATCGCCGAGGATCTGGTCGAGGGCGGGCATCGGATCGAGGGGTCTCTGGCCGAAAACATCGGCCTGATGAACACCCATACGATGCGGCTCGACCGGATGCTGAACGATTTGCTGGTCCATTCGCGGATCGGGCGGATGCAGGACGTCCGCAAGCTGGATCTGGCCGAGGCGATTGACCAGGTTTGTCAGGAGTTGCACATCCCCCCCGGCATCCGGATCGACGTGGACCTGCGGACCCCGTCGCTCTGGATGGGTGAACGGGATCTGCTGACCCTGCTGACCGCGCTGATCTCCAACGCGGTCCGGCACCGCGACGCGCGGACCAGCTGCATCACCCTGACCTCGCGCAGCGAGGCGGGCACCACTGTTCTGCATTTTGGCGACGATGGCCCCGGCGTGGACCCGATCTACCGCGAGCGCATCTTTCGCGCGATGACCACGCTGCGATCGCGGGATGAGGTTGAGGGCAGCGGTATGGGCCTCGCCCATCTGCGCAAGATCCTGCAGCTTTACGGCGGCAGCCTGACCTGGGTTGACCGCGCCGACGGGCGTGGTGTCTGCTTTGACCTGAGGTTTCCGGACTAGGTGGAACCCCTAAGGATTGAACGAATTTTGTATCGTCTCATGCCTAAAGATCCTGTCACGGCGTCCAAAAAGTTTACCATTTGGAAGGTGCCTTTCTAGCAAGCTTGGCCATGCCGTACGACCAAGTGGGAGCGGGTTAGATGAATGAACATTCAGCGGGGTGGTCCTCCGGAATGGGCTCACAATTGCCGGTCATCCGGACTTTGGTGCTGGATGACAGCAGCTTTGACCGCAAGCGCATCCGGCGAATGGGCGACGGGTTGGACCTGAAGATGAACTTCGAGGAGGCGGGCTCGGTCGCAGTGCTGCGCGAATGCATGGACCGGCAAAGCTTTGATCTGTTCCTGATCGACTACATGTTGCCAGAGGCGGACGGCCTCGCCGCGTTGGAGATGATCCGCAACCACCGCGGGCAGGCGGATTCGGTGGCCATCATGATCTCCGGTCAGGCGGACCAGAGGGTTGCGGTTTCGGCGATGAAAAAGGGATTTCAGGATTTCATCGTGAAATCGGATATTTCGCCGCAATCCCTGCGGGGCGCCGTGTTGAGCGCGCTCAACACCTCACGCCAGTTCTCGCGCTATTTCGACCGGCCGCGGCTGGATCTCGGGCTCGACGACATGCGCCACCTGCTGCAGCTTGCGGTCGAGGATCCGGCGATCCGCGACATCCTGCGCAAACCGATGCAAGAGGGGCTGGAGGCCATGGCGCGCATGGTCGGCGTCGGCTGGGGTCTGCAGGCCAGTCCCGAGATTGCCCAGTTCCTGGTCGATTTCGAGCAGGCGGATACGTTCGAGTTTCGCTGAGCTGAAATTCACAGGATGAAGGGCGGGGACAGACCCCGCCCTTGCCACCTCACACCGCGACGGAAACCTTGCCCATCGGGTTGGAACAGCAGGCCAGAATGTAGCCGTCCGCAACATCCTCGTCCGAGATGCCGCCGTTGTGGACCATATGAACCTCGCCCGACAGCTTCTTGACCTTGCAGGTGCCGCAAAGGCCAAAGGTGCAGCCCGACGGGATGTTGAGGCCCGACCGTTTCGCCACGGCCAGTACGGTATCGGTCTCGCCACAGGCGGTGGTGACACCGCTGGTGGCGAAGGTGATCTCGGCCTTGGCGCCCTCTTCGGGGATCACGTCATCCAGCACCGGGGCATCGGCCTCGGTCGCCACGGCCAGGCCGAAGCTTTCCTGATGATAGCGCGTCATGTCATAGCCGATGCTCTGCAACATCTCGCGCACGGCATGCATGAAGGGTTCGGGACCGCAGCAGAAGACCTCGCGGTCCAGATAATCCGGCGCCATCAGGCCCAGCATGATCTGGCTGAGGCGCCCCTTGAACCCGGGCCAGGCGCGGAAGGGATCGGGCTCTTCAACCGTGAAGCGCAATTGCAAGCCGGGGACGCGGTTGGCGAACTGCTCCAGCCTTTCGCGGAAGATGATCTCCGACGGGCGGCGCGCGGCGTGGACAAAAACGATGTCCGGCATTTCGCCCGAATCCCAGGCCCAGGTCGTCATCGACATCATCGGCGTGATGCCCGACCCGGCCGAGATGAACAGGTACTTCTTCGCCGGATGGCGGTGGAAGCTGAAAATCCCCGCCGGACCAAAGGCGCGGATCTTCATCCCCGGCTTCAGATGGTCCAGCATCCAGCGCGTCCCGATCGAGGTGCTTTGCGCCTTCACCGTGATCGAGATCGACAGCGGCCGCGAGGGTGAGGACGAGATCGTATAAGTCCGCTGCACGTTGCCAGCGGGCCCCTTGGCGGGGTCCACCGGCAGATCCAGCGTGATGAACTGCCCCGGCTGATAGTCAAACCACGCGCCCGAAGGCGCGCGGAAGGTGAAGGAGGCGGTATCGTCATTCTCTGGCACGATCATCGCGCATTCCAAAAGCTCGGAATCGTTCCAGGGTTCGACGGACCAGTTCAGACGGGACTTCGCCATGATTTACTCCGCAGCCATCGCAGGTGTTGGGGCCAGACGCTGGCCCATCACACCACAATACCAATCGACGAACTGGATGACACCTTCTTCCTGAATGGTGGAATAGGGGCCGGGTTCGTAGGCGGGCGACAGGATGCCCTTCTGATTTTCCTCAACCACGACGCGGTCTTCGTCATTGGTGTTGATCCAGACCTCGGTCAGGTTCTTGACGTCGTAATCCGCGCCCTCGACCGCATCCTTGTGGACCAGCCAGAAAGTGGTGACCTGAGTCTCGGTGGCGGAAATCGGCAGCACGCGAAAGGTGATCGCGTGATCGCCGAGGAAGTGGTTCCAGGTGTTGGGATAGTGGAAGAACAACAGGCTGCCGGCGTCATTGAAGGGCATCTTGCCCATCTTTTTCGATACGGCGGCCTTGGTGTCCATCGTGTAGCTTTCGGCGTTGTTCAGCAGCGGAATCCGCGCCAGACGCCATTGCATGTCGGGATGGTTGACGAAGCGCGAGGGCAGACCAGCCGCTTCACACCGCGTCCAATGGGCAAGGATGTCGGGCGAGGCGCTGTCCGGCCCCTCCATCGCGGTCATGCGGGGATTGTCGGAATAGGTCCGGCACAGCGAGGGGTGCGAGCCGCCGCAGTGATAGCACTCGCGGTTGTTTTCCAGGACCAGCTTCCAGTTGCCCTTTTCCACGATGGTCGAGGAATAGGCGACCTTGGCATCCTTGAGGCCCGAAGGTGCGAGGTAGGTCATCATCACCTTGGCCAGATCGGCGATCGGCGGCGGCACCTGCGCGAGGCAGATGAAGATCATCCCGCCCAGATCGACGCAATGCACCTTCTTCAGGCCATGGGCCGAAGGGTCGAAGCCCTCTTGCATGTCGCGGGCGTAAAGCAGTTTGCCGTCAAGGTCATAGGTCCACTGGTGATAGGGGCAGACCAGCTTCGGCGTGCTGCCGCTGTCCTTGGCGCAGAGCCGCTGGCCACGGTGGCGGCAGACGTTGTGGAAGGCGCGCACCATGCCGTCGTTGCCTCGGGTGATCACCACCGGATAGGCGCCGACTTGCAGCGTCGCAAAGGCGCCGGTCTTGGCCACTTCGGCTGCGGGCACGGCGAACAGCCATTCGCGGTAAAAGATCTGCTCCAGATCGGCCTCAAAGACCCCTTCGTCGCAGTAAAGCGCCCGGGTCAGCGAGTAATTGGGGCGGCGCGCATCGAGTTCGGCGCGGATTTCGGCGGTCTTCAGCATGTTGCACCTTTGTGGTCCGCGCCTCCCCGCGCGGAACGATTGTGGAATAGAGCCGACCGGCAACGCGTCCTCCCGCGCCGCCAACCGCCCTTGGGCGTGACGTCTGGTGCAAGGCTGGTTTCCGGGCTGCGGATCAGGACTTTGCAGTCCCGGCGCGACACCTTCCCGAAGCGAGCTTCAGTGGCCTCCCGTCACGCCGCTTTTTCCGTCACCGTTGCGGGGGCAGCGCCGGCTTCGCACCGGCTTCCCAATTCTCCACCGTCGCCGATGGCACCTTGCCCGGCCTTTAGAGCATGTCGCAGGCGGACCGGATAGATCATTTGCGACATGCCAATGCGCGGCGGAGACGCGGGCCCCAAGCGGGCTCAAATTGCAGGCGGCCAGACCTGCTGACCCCGGCTGATCACGCGGAGAATCCTGCAGGCCTGCGGGTCATGGGCGAGATCGGCGAGGTCGCCCTCCAGCAGAATCAGGTCGGCGGGCGCGCCGATGGCGATTTTGCGGCCTAGGGTATAGGCGGCCAGCGCCGCGGCCAGAGGAATCCGCTGATCGGGCACGCCCGGTGCCCAGGGCTGGCGCGACAAGGCGCAATGCAGCGCGTGGAAGGGTGACAGGGGCGAGACCGGCCAGTCGGTGCCGAAGACCAGGTTCACACCAAGCGCCGCGATCGCTTTCCAAGCAAAGGTATCACCCCAGCGGTCGGGCGACATGATGGTAATGGTCGGCTCCAGCGGCAACCCGGCAAGGCCCGGCGGATGCACCGGCTGCATCGAGGCCACGACGCCCAGTGCCGCCAGCCGGGGCAGGTCGTCCTTGTGGATCATGTCGATATGCTCGATCTGGTGGCCAATGCGGCTGCCATTGGCCTTCGCCGCCGCCTCGTAGCCATCCAGTGTCGCACGTACCGCGCCATCGCCCACCGCATGGGTGGCGATGCTGAGGCCAAGCGCGTCGGCCTCGATGCAGTTGCGGGCAAACTCCTCGGGCGTGAAGAGGGGGGCGGACCGGAAGCCGGGGCGGTCCGGGTAATCATCGGTGCGAAAGGCGGTCCAGGTGTCGAAAACCCCATCCATGAACATCTTGACCCGACCGAAGCTGAGCCTGCCGACCGGCGCGCGTCGTGCGCAATCCATCAGCGCGCGGCGGCGCGTGTCGCTCTGCCCCGGAACGAGGGTCATCGGCAGACTGATGTCCAGCGGCAGGCCCTCGCCCGCCATCTCGGTCAGAAGATCGGCAAGGTAAAGGTTGCCGTCCATGTTGACGACCGAGGTGATGCCGTGGCGCAAGCATTCATCGATGGCGCGAGTCAGCGTCGCCTTGTCTCTGGCGCGCTGGGCTGGGGTGACGGCCTCCGGCTCCAACCCCGACAGTCCCAGCACCTCACGCCCGCCCGAGGGGGCAAGATTGCGCACCAGGTTCATCGCGGCAAACTCGCGAAGCTCGCCGGTGGCAAGCCCGTCCGGCCCCATCACAACCTCCGAGCCGGGTCCCGCGTCGGCGCCGTTCAGGATGCCCGCGAGGTGCAGGGCCGCGGTATTGGCCCAGGCGCAATGGAAATCGGTCGCGGCAATGCATAGGGGCTGGTCGGGCAGGATGGCATCCAGCGCGTGGCGGTCGGGGCGGTTGGCACCCAAAAGGTCGTAATTCGCGGCATAGGCGCAAAGAAGCTCCCCCTCAGGCAAGGCCTGGGCCTGCGGCAACAGGGCGACGCGCAGGGAATCGGCGTCATGGACATGGGCGAGGTTCACCTGCTCCAGTGCCACGCCACCGGGGAACAGGTGCAAATGACCGTCGCGGAAGGCGGGCAGGGTCAGAGTGCCGGCGCCCTGTGCCGCGCTGATGTCGGTGATCAGCCCATCTTGAATGGTCAGATCATGGCTGCCGTTCTGCCCGAAGAACCGCAAGCCGGGCAGGATGTGTGGCTCTGACATGGCCTAATCTTCCAGCCTGGTGACTTCGCGGCGGAAGGGCATTGCGTCGCCGATATTGGCCTCGTCCAGCTCGCGCGCATAACGGTGGCCGGCGAAGGTCGCCCAGGCGATGGGGGCAGGGGCCGCCGCATCGCCGATCACCTTGACCGAGCGGACGCCCGCGTCTGCCCAATCAGCCTCCCGCGCCTTCAGCGCCAGATAGAGCGCATCCTCCGACAGCCGCGAGGTCACCAGCACGACCGCATCACACTCCACGATGCCGGGCGCGCCGGTATAGGTGCAATTGGTCGCCACACCGCCCGCCTGCACCGCCGTCACCCCGGTATTGAGCACGATCCTGACGCCAAGCCCCGCCAACCGTCGATGGATCGATGCCTGCTCCAGTGTATTCGCCGTCCAGTCCGACACAAAGGCCGAGGGGGTGATGAGTGTCACCTGACAGCCTTCCTGCGCGCAAAGCTCGGCCAGAACGCCGCCCATGTAGTAGTGGTCGTCGTCATAGATCACGACTTCGCCCTTGGGCAGGCGGCCCATCATCAGATCATCAGGCGTGAAAACCGGCATGGCGGCGTCGATCGGCATCGCCACGACATGCTGGCGCGCCACGCCATCGGCCCGCCAAGTGGACCCGGTGGCCACACAGACATGTTGGAAGCCGAACTCCAGAACCTCCTCGGCGGTCAGTTTGGAGCCGGGGTAGAGCTGCACATTCTGTCTCTGTTTCAGCTGAAACAGCCGATAATCCGCCACGCGACCCCAGGCGGAAAGGCCCGGAAGCAGGCGTTCGCGTGACACGCGGCCACCAAAGTCCTCGCGCGCCTCGGCCACCGCCACTTCATAGCCGCGCAGGGCCGCCGCCCGCGCTGCCTCCAGCCCCGCGGGACCGGAGCCGATAATCAGCACCGTCTCGCTGGCGCCCTTGGTCGCGATCTTCTCCGGATGCCAGCCGCGGCGCCATTCCTCCATCCAGGTCGGGTTCTGGGTGCAGCGGCCCATGCCTTGCGTCATGTCGCCGGTGATGCAGATGTTGCAGCCGATGCATTCGCGGATGTCTTCAACGCGGCCTTCGTCGATCTTCCTCGGGATGAAAGGATCGGCGATCGAGGGCCGCGCGCAACCAATGAAATCCAGCCGCCCCGACCTGATCATCCGTGCCATCACATCGGGCGAGGTGAAGCGCCCGACGCCCACCACCGGGCGCGGTGACAATTCGCGAATGCCGGTCACCCAGGCCTCTTGCGCCGCCTCTTCCTTGAAGCGCGAGGGGCCGGAACAATCCTCCCACGTCCCCATCGCCAGGTCCCACAAATCGGGCAATTCGGCGTTCATAGAGACGAAATCGCGAACCTCGGCATTGGAAAACCCAAGGGTGCCGATGGTCTCGTCCAGCGAGACCCGCAGCGTCAGCGCCATGGTGTCACCCACCGCATCCCGCATGTCGGCAATCACTTCGCGGGCAAAGCGCGAGCGGTTTTCCAGACTGCCGCCGTATTCGTCGCTCCGCTGGTTGGTCGCCCGGGAAAGGAAGTGCTGGAAGATGCCAAAACCATGCGCGCCATACAGGCAGATCAGGTCGAAGCCGGCCAATTTGCTGCGCCTGGCGGCGTTCACGAACCAGCGGCGCAGGTTCCTGATATCGGTCTTGTCCATCGCGCGGGCCTGCACCGGGTCATTGGTGAAGGTGCGGATCGGCAGCGCGGAGGGCGCCAGCGGCACCTCCTTGGTGTACATGTTCGGGCCGTTGATGCCGGAATAGGCCAGCTGGATGCCGGCCAGCGCGCCATGGGTCTTCATCGCCGCCGCCATCTTGGCGATGGAGGGGATGTCCTTGTCCTCCCACAGGCGCAGTTCGATGAAGGGGGTGATCTCCGAGGTGTGGTGCATCTCGGTCTGTTCGGTGAAGATGACGCCCCAGCCGCCCTCGGCCTTGATGCCGCGCATCGCGGCGGCGGCGGAAGGGTCGCGGTAGCCGCCGCCGTTGCAATGCGGCACCTGGTAAAAACGGTTCGGTGCGGTCAGCGGGCCGATGGCCAGAGGCTGGAACAGGATGTCATAGCGGGGATCGCGCATCGGGTGTCCTATCGCAAGATCAGGTCGGGCAGGAGGCTCTGCAAGTCGGTTTCGGCATGGTCGATGAAGGCGCTGATGGTCAACGACGCGCGGCTGCCCGGCGCGCAAAGCAGCCCCATCCGCATCGGCTGCACCTTGCCGGTCAGCGGCACGAAGGCGAGTTTCTTGCCATCGGGGGCGAGGTTGGTCAGGGGCCGAAAGTTGATGATGGAATAGCCGAAGTCGTTGGCGACGAGGGATTGCACCACGGCCATATCCCGGCTCCGCTCCACAATCCGCGGTCTTAGAGCCGCTTTTTCGAAGAAGGACAGGAAATATTCGCCCGACAGGGGCAGGTCGAGCAGGACGAAGGGGAGCTCCGCCAGATCGCCAACCGAGAGGGATTTCGCCGGCGCCAACGGGTGGCTCGCGGGCAGCATGACGAAGGGCGGAAGGGTGGCGAGGGAGACAAACTCCAGATCGGCGGGCAGGGAAAGATCGTAGGTCAGGGCCACATCCAGAGAGGCGTCGCGCAGGCCTTCGATCAGGGCGGCTTGATGGGTTTCGCTCTGGCGGAACTCCACGGCGGGATAGCGGTCGATGAAGCTGCGGCGCAGTTGCGGCAAGAGGATCTGGGCAAAGGTCAGCAGGCAGCCGACGTTCAGCCGCCCCATCACCGTGCCGCGATACTGTGCGGCCAGTTCGGTCAGGCGGGCGGCGGCGGCGAGGGTCTGGGCGGCCTCGCGGATCATCTCGCGCCCGGCCTGGCTGGGCGACATGCCATGGGCGTGCTTGCGCACGAAGAGGGGCAGGCCGAACTCGGCCTCCAGCTGGGCGATGGCGGTCGAGATCGAGGGGGCCGAGACGCTGAGCCGTTCGGCAGCGAGGGTGATCGACCCCGCCTGACCCACGGCCACGAGGTATTCAAGCTGGCGCAGGGTCAGGCGGAGGGCCACTATTTTTCGCCCGGAACGCCGTAAGACGGCGCCGCGCGCGGATCCAGCGCCCGGGTCTGGTAGGCCTCCATCTGCGGCTTGTAGACCTCCCAGGCGCGGGCGATATGGGCGATGGGGTCGCCCTCCTCCCAATCGCAGCGCAGCTCGGCGAGGGGCCAGGGGTGGGTGCCGACGATCAGAAGGCCCGCCGAATGGACCGGCCCCGCCTCGCCGCCAAGGGCCAGCGCAGCCTGCATCGCGGCGAGAAGCCGGTCGCCGATATGGCCCGTGGTCTCTTCAAAAACAGTCACCATTTCGGCGGGAATGGCTTTGTCTGCGAGCAGGTTGCCGCCTGCGGCCACGCCCGCACCCTCTGCCGCGCCCCAGATGCCGAGAGCGTTCTGGCCTGACCAAGTGGCGGTGCGGCCTTGGGCATCGACGCAGAGAAGCTGCCGGTATTCCGGGAATTTCTCACGGGCGACCGCTTCAGCCACCGCTTCGGGAGCGGAGAGGCCAGAGCCCAGAAGATCCAGCATCAGATCGCCCAAGGCGGGGTTGGTGATGTTCTGGCTGGCAGCGGCCCCCACCCCGGCCCGCGCATAGGCGCAGCGCGCCGCCACGGCGGGGGAGGAGGAGGAGATGGCCATGCCGAACAGCCCGGTTTCAGCGCAACGCGCGACGATGGAGAAGGTCATCTCAATCCGGGATCACAGCGGTGGCGTCGATCTCGACCAGCCAGTCGGGCCGGGCCAGCGCCACAACGGTCAGGCCGGTGCAGACTGGATGGACGCCTTTGATATACTCGCCCATCGTGCGATACACTGGTTCACGGTGGCGGACATCGGTCAGATAGACCACCAGCTTGACCAGATGCTCCATCTTGCCGCCGGCTTCTTCGATCACCTGCTTGATGTTCTGCATCACCTTGTGGGTCTGTTCGGCCGGATCGTGGCTGCCGAGGTTGACCGCGGTGTCCAGATCCTGCGGGCAGGCGCCGCGGAACCAGACGGTGCGGCCGCCGCGGGTGACCACGGCATGGGCCAGGTCATTGTCGAGGTTCTGCTCGGGATAGGTGACTTTGGTGTTGAAGGGGCGGATGCGTTGGTGGGCCATGTTTCTCTCCGGAAGGGCTTCAGGCGGTGACGGGCTTGCCCGGGCCTTTATAGGCCAGATAGCCGTGCTGTTTGGCAATATGGTCGGCGACGTGCTTGGCATCGTGCCAGACGCCCCAGATGAAGGACGACCCGCGCCGCGACTGGTAGGGCAGGCCGAGGAAATAGATCCCCGGCTCGGAGGAGACGCCGCGCTGGTGACGGGGTTTGCCGTTGGGGTGGAAGGCATCAACCTCAAGCCAGCTGAAATCCTGGGTGAAGCCGGTTGCCCAGATGATCGAGGTGATCCCGGCTTCGGCAAGGTTCAGCGCCAGGATCGGATGGGTCAGACACTCCGGATCGGGGCCGATCACACGGGCTTCAGGCTCCAGCGGCAGGTCGAGGCCGTTGCGGGTGGCGAAGGCGTCGGCCTCGTCCAGTACGGAAAGGTAGTCGGCATCGCCCTTGGCCACATTGGCGGCAAGGTCGGCGGCGAAGGTGAGGGTGCCGTCCTGATATGTCTCTGCACGGCCCAAAAGGGTCATGCCGCCTACTGCCAGCTTGCGGAAATCTACCGTGCGGCCGCCATTGGCGCCGCTGACGGCGATGGTCACATGGTCCGATCCGGGGACATATTCGAGGTCCCATTTGTTGAGGACCCCGAGCCACCAGACGAAATCGCGGCCGCGGTAGCTGCGCGGCGGGCGGCCGTGCGGGCCGACCGAGAGATAGACCTTGCGCCCGGCCTCTTGCAGCTCCGCCGCGATCTGCGCACCGGAGGAGCCGGCGCCGACGACCAGCACCGCGCCTTCGGGCAATTGGGCGGGGTTGCGATAGGCGCTGGAATGCAGCTGCATCAGCCCGGGCTGGGCGGGCACCAGTTTGGGCATCACCGGGTGTTGAAAGGCGCCGGTGGCGGCCACGACATAGTCGGCCTCGACCACGCCTTCAGAGGTTTCGACGCGAAAGCCGGGCTTGCCGTCAAGCCGCGTGACCTTGGTCACGGCCACGCCACAGCGGATCGGGGCGGCGATTTTCTCGGCATAGGAAACGAAGTAATCGGCGACCTGTTCCTTGCCCGGAAAGGCGTCGGGGGCGGTTTCGGCATATTCCATCCCCGGAAAGCGGTCATGCCAGGCCGGGCCGTTGGCCACCAGCGAATCCCAGCGTTCCGAGCGCCAGCGCTCGGCAATGCGGCTCCGTTCCAGCACAAGATGGCCAATGCCGCAGCGCGAGAGATGCTCGCTCATCGCCACGCCGGCCTGACCCGCGCCGACCACCAGCGCCTCTACCTTTTCAACAACCATGTCCTGATCCCGTCCTCGTACCCCGCAATCCGGACAGAGTGCCGCAGGTCTTGCTTAAAGCAAAGAACAGAAAATCTCAGCCTTGATTAGGTGGAGGCTAAGGCCCAATCCGCAATCGCCCGCGGATCGCCTGGGAGCGCCTCGGCCAGATCACCCGCAAAGGCCAAAAGTTCGGGCAGGTTGAGGGTGTTGACGCCGATCAGCACCGGCACGCCCTTCTCCAGCGCGTCGGAGATCAGCGGCACATAGCCGCGACCGGCGGATTCGAGCTTGCCGAACTTGTTCACCACCAGCAATTGCGCGCCTTCGGTGCGGGTGGCGACCTCCATCACTGCCTGCTCCAGCGCGCCACCGTCCAAACGGCAACCCCGCGCCGCACGGCCGAGGTTCTGGTTGATGCGGATGACCGGGCCATCGGGCAGGATCTGCAACTGCATGTCACAGGTGGGGTCATCCAATTCCAGCGCGAAGGTTCCCGCCAGCCGCAACCCGGCGGCCTGCATCAGCCGCACGGCTTCGGTCAGGCAGGCATCGGTCTGGCCGCGACCGGCCAAGCTGACATAGCGTAGGTTCAAGGCATTCTCCCGCTTTGCGGCATCATGCGCCGAAAATCCGGGTGGGGAAAAGGGGCAACGGTCGAAAGACGGTTGGCTTTGCTGGCCGAGGCCGTTAAGCGAACGGTCAGCAACATGGAGCCGGGTGCGACCCCCGGCTGGCTCTTCCGGCCGCCGATCCGCCGGACCACCGTCAGACAAACCTCAGCTTTCGACGCGACCTCGCGGGGCGCGATCGGTCTGGAACGGATAGACATGATCTCTTTGGAAACCTACAAAAACCAGTGGTTCGGCAATATCAGAGCCGATCTGCTCTCCGGCCTCGTGGTGGCCCTTGCCCTGATCCCCGAGGCGATTGCCTTTTCAATCATCGCAGGCGTCGACCCGAAGGTGGGGCTTTACGCCTCATTCTCGATTGCCGTCATCACGGCCTTTGCGGGCGGCAGGCCGGGGATGATTTCGGCTGCGACGGCTGCGACGGCGGTCTTGATGGTGACGCTCGTCAAAGACCACGGGCTGCAATACTTGCTGGCCGCCACGGTTCTGGCGGGGCTTTTGCAGATTGGCCTTGGGCTTTTGCGGCTGGGCTTCGTGATGCGCTATGTCTCGAAATCGGTGATGACGGGGTTTGTGAATGCGCTGGCCATCCTGATCTTCATGGCGCAGCTGCCCGAGCTTGACCCTGCCCGGGTGCCGATGCTGACCTATGTGCTGGTGGCGGCCGGCCTCGCGATCATCTACCTGTTTCCCTATGTCACCAAAGCGGTGCCATCGCCGCTTGTTACCATCGTTGTGCTGACCGCGCTGACCCTGGGCTTTGGGCTGGATGTGCGGACGGTGGGCGATATGGGGGCCTTGCCGGACACTTTGCCGGTCTTCCTGATCCCGCAGATCCCCTTCACGTTCGAGACGTTGCAGATCATCTTCCCCTATTCCCTCGCCGTGGCCATCGTTGGCCTCTTGGAAAGCCTGATGACGCAAAATCTGGTGGATGAGGTGACCGACACCAAGTCGAGCCGCAATCAGGAGTGTATCGGGCAGGGCCTTGCCAATGCGGCGACCGGGTTTATCGGCGGCATGGCGGGCTGTGCGATGATCGGGCAGAGCATGATCAACGTGAAATCCGGCGGGCGCGGGCGGTTGTCTTGTGGCTTTGCCGGGGTGATGCTGCTGATCTTCTGCGTGGTCTTGGGCAAATGGGTCAGCCAGATTCCGATGCCGGCCTTGGTTGCGATCATGATCATGGTCAGCCTTGGGACGTTTTCCTGGGCCTCGATCGGGAACCTCAGGACGCATCCGGCCTCGTCTTCCGTCGTGATGCTCGCGACGGTGGCGGCGGTGGTCTATACCCATAACCTTGCCATCGGGGTGCTGTTGGGGGTGCTGCTGTCGGGCATCTTCTTTGCCGCCAAGATTGCGCAGTTGTTCAAGGTCACCTCAACCCTCAGCTCCGATGGGACGCAGCGCACCTATCGGGTGGCGGGGCAGATGTTCTACGCCTCGGTCGAGGATTTCCGCAATGCCTTCGACTTCAAGGAGGCTTTGGAACGCGTCGTGATCGACGTCTCGGCGGCGCATATCTGGGACATATCCTCGGTGCAGGCGCTGGATACGGCCGTGCTCAAGTTCCGTCGCGCGGGCGCGGTGGTGAAGGTTGTGGGCATGAATGCCGCGTCAGAGACCATTGTGGATAAGTTGGCGTTGCATGACAAACCGGGGGCGCTCGACAAGCTGCCGGTGCACTAACCGCCCTGCATGAAGGGCATGAGGACGACCTCGGAGTCTGGTTTGATCTCTTGAAACCAGGCTTCGCGGTAGATCACCCCATCCAGTGACATCGAGACCCCGCGCCGGATTTGCGGCGCGAGGCCGGGGTAGGTTTCGGACAGTCGGTCAAGCAGTTGCTTGAAGGTCGTGGCCTCCACCTCGACGACGGATTGCCCGTCGGTCCAGTGGCGCAAAGACCCCCAAAGCTTGACCTTGACCATCTTAACCCTTCATCGCTTTCAGAATGCGCGGCGGCGACATCGGCAGTTCGGTCAGACGCACGCCGGCGGCACGGGAGACGGCGTTGGCGATGGCAGCCAGCGGTGGGACGATCGGGGTCTCGCCGACACCGCGCACACCGTAGGGGTGGCCGGGGTTCGGGATTTCCAGAATCACCGTCTCGATCTTGGGCAGGTCCGAGGCGACCGGGATGCGGTAATCCAGGAAGCCCGGGTTTTGCAGACGCCCGTCCTTGCCGTAGATATACTCCTCGTTCAGCGCCCAGCCGATGCCTTGCACGGCGCCGCCCTGCATCTGGCCCTCGACGTAATCGGGGTGGACCGCTTTGCCGGCATCCTGGAAGATCGTGTAGCGCAGGATCTTGGTGAAGCCGGTTTCCGGGTCCACCTCGACATCGACGAGGTGAACGCCGAAGGAGACGCCCGCGCCGTCGACGTTGGTCTCGTAATGGCCGGCGATCGGCCCGCCGGTCTGCGGCGAGGTGGCGGCAATCTCGGCGAGCGTCAAGGGCGGGAACTTGCCCGCGTTCGGGCCAGCGGGCACGGCGGCGCCATCGACCCAATCCACGGCGTCTTCGTCGATGCCCCAGAACTTCGCGGCACGCGCCTTCATTTTCTTCACGGCATCGCGGGCGGCCTTGATCGTGGCCAGACCGACCGCAAAGGTTACGCGGCTGCCATCGGTCACATCGTTATAGCCAAGCGAGTTGGTGTCGGCGACGATGGTGCGGATGTTGTCGTAGGGAATCCCCAGCTCTTCCGCCGCCATCAGGCTGATCGAGGCGCGCGAGCCGCCGATGTCGGGGTTACCCTCGGTCACGCCCACGGTGCCATCGGTGTTGACGTTGAGGGACACGCAGGTGTTGCCGCCGAAGTTGAACCAGAAGCCGCAGGACAGGCCGCGCCCTTGGTTCGGCCCGAGGGGTGCTGTGTAATGCGGGTGGGCCTTGGCGGCCTCCAGCGTCGCGACCAGGCCGATTTCGTTGAAGGTCGGGCCGTAGGAGGAGAGCGTCCCCTTCTTGGCCGCATTCTTCAGGCGGGTGGCCAAGGGGTCAAGCCCCAGCTTCTGGCACAGTTCGTCCACCACGCTTTCGACCGCGTAAATCGCCTGCGGGGCGCCCGGGGCGCGATAGGCGGCCTCTTTCGGGCGGTTGGTCATCGCGTTCCAGCCGAGGGTATGCACCGCCTCGAGGTCATAGGCGGCAAAGCCGGCCTGCGCCCCCATGTCGACGGTGGTGTTCGGGAAAGCGCCGCCGGAATAGCGCAGGCGACCCTCGCCCGCCGTGATGCGGCCATCCTTGGTCATGCCGATCTTGATGTCCATTGAGGTGGAGACCGTCGGCCCGGTGGCGCGGAACACCTCGTCCCGCGTCATCACGGCCTTCACAGGGCGCCCGGCCTTCTTCGACAGGGCCAGCGCCACCGGCTCGATGAAGACGGTGGTCTTGCCGCCGAAACCGCCGCCGATTTCGGAAGCGGTGACGCGCAACTGGCTCGCCTCCATCCCCAACATGGCCGAGCAAAGGGTGCGGACGAAGAAATGGCCCTGGGTGCAGCACCACAGATCCGCCTTGCCATCGGCGGTGACCGAGGCGAGGCAGGCGTGCGGCTCGATATAGCCCTGATGGGTGGCTGCGGTCTTGAAGCTGCGCTCCACCACCAGATCGGCCTTGGCGAAACCGGCGGCGACATCGCCATGGCCGAATTCGCAGGTATGGGTCACGTTCTCGGACATGCCGGTGGGCACATTCTCCATCGCGCGGCCCGATTGCACGACCGGAGCGCCGGGCTTCATTGCCTCGTCCACGTCGATCACATGGGGCAGCGCCTCATAGGTGACCTTGATCGCCTTCAGCGCGGCCTTGGCAATGGCGGGAGAGGTTGCTGCGACGGCGGCAACCGCATGGCCATCATAGAGGGCGACATCGCGGGCCATGCAGTTTTCCTGCACATCGCGCAGGAAATCATCCTCGGGGCGGGCGAAATCGGCGCCGGTCACCACGGCGCGTACGCCGGGGATGGCTTCGGCGGCGGAGGTGTCTATCGACACGATCCGCGCATGGGCATGGGGTGAGCGCAGGATCGCGGCGGTCAGCATGCCGGGCGCGGTGAAGTCGGCGCCATATTGGGCGCGGCCGGTCACCTTGTCCACACCATCAGGGCGGTTCGGACGGGTGCCGACATAGCGGAATTCGCGTTTCGGTTGGTCGAGCGCCATATTATGCCCCCCTCATTTCGGCAGCAGCCACCTGAACGGCAGCGATGATCTTGTCATATCCGGTGCAGCGGCACAGGTTGCCCGCCAGCCAGTAGCGCACTTCCTCGTCGGTCGGGCTGGCGTTTTTTTCCAGAAGCGCCTTGGCCGCGACCAGAATGCCGGGAGTGCAGATGCCGCATTGCAGGGCCGCACCGTCGATGAAGGCGCGTTGCAAGGGGTGCAACTCGTCACCCTTGGCCATGCCTTCGATCGTGGTGATCTGGGCATCCTGCACCTCGACCCCGAGGACGAGGCAGGAGCAGACCAGACGGCCATTCACGGTGACCGAACAGGCGCCGCAGTCGCCGGTGCCGCAGCCCTCTTTCGCGCCGGTCAGGTGCAGGCGGTTGCGCAGCACGTCCAGCAGGGGTTCGTCAGGGGTACAGATGAACTCGACGGGATCGCCGTTGATCGTGGTGGAAACGTGGGTCGACTTCATTTGGAACCTCCGGCGCGGGCATAGGCGATTTTGGCAGCGCGGCGGGCCAGAACGCCGGCCGTGCTGGTGCGGAACGCGATGGTGCCGCGCTTGTCATCAATGGGTTTGCAGGCCGCTTCGCAAGCCGTGGTCAGAGCGGCAAGCGCCGCATCGTCCAGCTTGGTGCCGATGATGGCCGTGGCAGCCGCCTCGACCAGTTGTACGGTCGCGGCCACAGCGCCCAAAGCCACGCGGGCGGCGGTGACGGTGCCGGAAGCGTCGAGCGTCAGGCTGACGGCGGCGGAGGCCACGGCGATGTCCATCTCGGTGCGCGGGATGAAGCGCAGATAGGCGTCACCCGAATGCGCCGGGCGTGCGGGCAGCAGGATCGAGGTGACGATCTCGCCCTTCTTCAGCGAGGTTTTGCCGGGGCCGGTCGGGATTTCCATCACTTCGGCGTCACGGGTGCCGTCGGGGCCTTCGATGCGCAGGATGGCGCCCGCGGCGGCCAGTGCCGGCACCGAATCGCCCGCGGGGGAGCCGTTGCAGAGGTTGCCCGCCATGGTGCAGCGGCCCTGCACCTGGGTCGATCCGATCAGGCCTGCCGCCTCGACCACGCCGGGCCAGAGCGCGCAAACCTCGGGATGTTCGCGCAGCTCGGAATTGGCCACGGCAGCGCCGATGCGGAAACCGCCCGCCTCGGGCGTGATCTCGCGGATGCCGGGGATCTTCTTGATGTCGACCAGCAGGTCCACCTGCAGGTTGCCCGCCTTCATCTGCACCAGAAGATCGGTGCCGCCCGCCAGAACCCGGGCGGAGCCGGGCTCTGCGGCGATCGCCTGCGCGGCCGCCCTTGCAGTCTGTGCTGTCATATATTTCATGATTGACCTGTCCGTCGGCTGAAACTTTGGGGCGCAGGAAATGGGGTCTGCACCGGCAGCCCTAGGTTAAGCTCCAATCTTGCGCCGTTTCAAGCCATGCTTCTGGCGGGGTTGAAATGGCAGGTCGCTCCCGGAACGGAATTGCCGTAAACAGACTAATGCGGATGAAATATTTTCTGCGCCCGCCGATCTTGCCCCTGCAAGCAGCGAAAGTGTCCCTGACAGGAGTCCTCCCGATGCCGCAAAGCCCCGCTGTGAACCGCCGTCTTGTCCTCGCCTCCCGCCCCAAGGGCGAGCCCGATGCGCAAACCTTGCGGATGGAGACAGCGGCCGTCCCCGTGGCCGGCCCGGGCCAGATGCTGTTGCGCACCATCTATCTTTCGCTGGACCCCTATATGCGCGGCAGGATGAGCGATGCGCCCTCCTATGCCGCGCCGGTCGAGGTCGGCCAGCCGATGGTCGGCGGCACGGTGGCCGAGGTGGTGACCTCGGACCTGCCGGGTTTCCGCCCCGGCGATCTGGTGCTGAGTTCCAATGGCTGGCAGGATTATGCCCTGTCGGATGGCCGCGAAGTGGTGAACATGGGGCGTGACCCGAAATCGCCGTCCTGGGCCCTGGGGATTCTGGGCATGCCGGGTTTCACTGCCTGGGCCGGTCTGACCCAGATCGGCCAGCCGAAACCGGGCGAGACCCTGTGCGTCGGCGCCGCCACCGGGGCGGTGGGCGCCGTGGTTGGACAGATCGGCAAGCTGATGGGATTGCGGGTGATCGGCGTGGCGGGCGGGCCCGAGAAATGCGCCTATGCGGTGCAGGAACTGGGCTTTGATGCCTGCATCGACCACAAGGCACTCGACATGGCGGCCCGTCTGAAGGCGGCCGCCCCAAAGGGCATCGACATCTATTTCGAAAGCGTCGGCGGCGCGGTTCTGGATGCGGTTCTGCCCCTGATGAACCCCGGCGGGCGGATTCCGGTCTGCGGCCTCATCTCGCAATACAGCGCCTCCGCCCTGCCCGAAGGCCCGGACCGCGTGCCGATGCTGATGAGCATGATCCTGCGCCGCCGGCTGACCCTGCGCGGCTTCATCATCTTCCTCGACTTCGGCCCGCTTTACCCGACCTTCGCCGCCGCGATGACCGAATGGATCGCCAAGGGCCAGATGCACTACCGCGAACAGGTCGTCGAAGGGCTGGAGAACGCGCCGGAAGCCTTCTTCGGCCTGCTCAAGGGCGCCAACTTCGGCAAGCTAGTGGTCAAGGTCGGCTGATCCCGCCTTATTCGTCCGGCAGGTTTTCCTTCAGGATCAGCTGCAGGCGCGGCGGGATATAAGTATAGGGCCTGCCCTGCAGGGCGGCGGTCAAGAGGTTCAGGGCCTCGCGCGCCTCGACCCGCGGGTTCTGGTCGATCACGGCATCGACCGTGCCATCCAAGAGCAACCGCTTGGTGCTTTCGGTTGCCTCATGGCCGATCAGAACGACGCTATGCTCTGCCCCGCGTCCCTTCAGGGCCGCCGCAATGCCCGAAGTGCCGCCGCCGACGTTGTAGATCGCCGCCAGGTCGGGGTGCTGGTCCAGAAGCGAAAACGTCTCTGACATGGCCCTTTCGCGGTCATCCATGATCTCGCGCAGCTCCAGGATCTGCACTTCGGGGAACTCCTCGCGCAGGATGTGGCGAAAGCCCATCTCGCGCTCTTCATGGCCACGGTAGGAGAGGGAGCCTGCAAACAGCGCCACCTTTGACCTTTGCCCCTTGGGCAAAAGCCGCCCCATCAGAAGCCCCGCCAGACGCCCGGCCTGCCGGTTGTCGATGCCGACATAGGCCAGACGCGGCACGCTTTGGATGTCGGAGGCGAGGGTGATAACCGGAACCCCGGCCTGCGCCAGGCTGCGGATCGCCTCGCGCACCAGGGGGTGGTCCTGCGCGATCAGCCCTACACCCTGCGCCACGCTTTGCAGGGCCAGAAGCCGCGCGGCCAGCGTCAGCGGATTGAACCCTTCTATCCGCTCCACCGTGACGGCAAGTTCCGGCCGGGTGGCGGCGGCCAACTCGATCTGGCGGTGCAGGGTGTTGATGAAGGCATTGGTGCCCGCCGGAAGCAGGAATACCAGCCGCAGCGCCGCTTCGGACTCGGGAGTATCTGCGGGACCTGCGATATAACCCATCCGTTGCGCCGTGCCGATCACCACCTCGCGCGTGCGGGCGCGCACTCCGTCGCGGCCGTTCAGCACCCGGTCCACCGTAGCAGGAGAGACGCCGGCCGCGCGGGCCACGTCCTGAAGGGTCACGCGAGGCGGGGGCATATGGGGTTTCGTCATCCTGCCGATCTTCGAAGCGCTTTGGCCGGGCTTGGCCTGCCTTCGGTGTGCCATCGAATCGGCAGGCTGTAAATGATGTATTTTGATGTTCTCAATATGAGATTGAGGTATTCTGACCCTGCCAATATCCGGAAGTGGGCGGATTTCCTCGATATTTTGAACATTCGTGAGGTGATTTCACCCAAAACTGGCATGTCAGATACGGGATGTGCAATTTTATGATGTTGACTTGATGTGTTGAATCATCATTAATCATCACCTTGAGGGCATCAACGCATGCGCTCTGCTGTCTTGGGAGGGAAAGCAATGGACCAACAGACCCGCATATCGCGGCGCAGCTTGTTGACGACCGGGGGGAAATTCGCTGTCTACGGGGCCGCCCTCGGGCTTGCCCCGCGTTTCATCCGCCCGGCCCGGGCTGGCGCCAGTGACGCATTGGCCCCCGGCATGATTGGCGGACCGACCGGGTTCGACGGGGCCGAGCGTTACCAATATGGTGCCGACACGCCCGAGGGCCGGGCGATCGAGGCGGTCAAGACGCTGAAGGGCGCGGGCAAGGCCCCGGCCAAGATCGTGATCGGCCTGTCGGACGGCTCGATCGGGCAGCTCACCAAGCCCTTCCCGGCAGGCGCGCCCTCGATCAAGGATCTGTGGGAGAAGGAAACCGGCATCCCGTTGGAGATCGTCGGCTTGCCCAATGGCCAGGAATTCACCAAGACGATGCAGGATATCTCCACCAAGGGTGGGGCCTATGACATCTATTCGACCGAGTGGAACCGCTTGGGCGATCTGGCGGAATCGGGCGGGATTGCCAAGCTCGATGACTATGTGGCCCAGCACAAGCCGCAGTGGGATGACCCCAAGACCGGCTATGTGAACGGCGCGCAGGGTGTCGCTTTGCTGAACCAGTATCGCGGCAGCACCTATGGCGTCTCGCTGGACGGCGATTTCCAGACCTGGGTCTACCGCACCGACCTGTTTGGCGATGCGGCCGAGCAAAAGGCCTTCAAGGACAAATACGGCTACGACCTCGCCCCGCCGAAGACCTGGAAGCAGCATTCCGATATCGCGGCCTTCTTCCAGCGGCCGGACAAGGGCCTGTTCGGCTCGACCGACCTGCGCAATCAGGGCTGGGGCTATACCAACTGGTATCAGCGCTATGTCTCGACTGCAGCGCCCAACATGTACCTTTTTGGCGACGACGGCGCACCGCTGATCAATTCCGATCAAGGGGTTGCCGCGACCCAGGCCTATGTCGACAGCCTTTCGCACCACTCGCCCGACGCGATCAGCTGGGGCTGGCCGGAGCAATACGGCAACTTCGCCGCTGGTGGCGCCGCGATGACCTGCGCCTTTTCCAACCTGCCGAAGTTTCTCGACAATGCGGGCAACACCGGGTCGAAAGTCACCGGCAAGATCGGCTCGATGCTGCCGCCGGGCAACGAGATCGACGGCAGGATCGTCAGCCGTTCGGTCCTGTGGTTCAGCCTCACCGGCATGGTTTCGGCCCAGTCGCAATACCCCGAGGTCGCCTATCTGCTGCTGCAATGGCTGGGCTCGGCGCGGATTTACAGCTGGATGACCGCCAATCCGGGTGGCTATTTCGATCCCTTCAGCCTCAACGACTTTGCCGATCCTTTGGTGCGCGAGACCTACCATGCCTACCACATGGATGTGGTGCGCGAGACGGTGGCCCGCACGGTGCCGACCATCAACTACCCGGGGGCGACCGCCTTCCACAACGCGCTGGACGAAAACCTCATGGCCTCGCTCACCGGGGCCAAGACGGCGGCGCAGGCCATGGCCGATACCGAGACCGAGTGGAAGAAGATCACCCGCCGCACCGGACAAGAGAAGATCATCGAGGCGATCAAGGCCAACAAGGCCGCCTGGCCTACGGTTCTTGACCCGATGTGAAAGAAGCCGGCCCGTTGTCGTTCCCAGGACGACGGGCCGACCAAGGGCCGGCGCGCGGACCACGCGCCGGCCACCCATCATTGCCCGGAATCCCCATGACCCGCTCGCTGGCCTTCACGGCCTTTCGCTATTTCGCCATCCTGCTGGCCATCGCCGTGGCGCTGATCCCGATCCTGTGGATGGCCTCGATGGCCTTCAAGCCGATCCCGGAGTGGCAGGCCACCGGGGCCAACCTGACCTGGATCCCGCGCGCGCCGACGCTGGACAACTTTCGCTATATCTTTGGCCAAAGCACCAATGACCTGATCGCCACGCTGGACAAGACGGCGTTGAAACCGATCTTCGCATCGTTCCTTTCCGCTGGAATAGGGACAGTTATTGCGATGACGGCGGGCACGGCGGCGGCTTACGGGCTGTCTCGGTTCGGCAGCGGGGCCAACCTGCCGCTGGCGCTGGTGCAACTGCGGCTCTTCCCGCCGATGGCGGTGATGACGCCGGTGATGATCATGTGGGCCTTCCTGAACTTCACTGACAGCTGGTGGGGGCTGGCGCTGGTTTACGGCATCGTCACGCTGCCCTTCGCCTTCTGGCTGATGAAAACCTTCTTCGACGACATGCCGAAAGAGATCGAGGAGGCGGCTTTGGTCGAAGGCTGCAGCCGCGCCCGAGTATTTTGGCGCATCACCCTGCCGATGATGCGGGCGCCCCTCGCCTCGGCCGCGCTGTTTGTCTTCATCCTGAACTGGTCGGATTATCTGATCGCGCTGCTGCTGACGACGCGGGAATGGGTGACGATCCCGGTCTATATGGCCTCGCTTTCCTCCTCGATGACCGGGCAGCTTTACGGGGCCAAGGCCGCTTTGGGCCTGATTGCCGCCGTCCCGCCGGTGGTGATGGGGGTCCTGATCCAGAAACACCTGGTGCGCGGGCTGACGTTTGGAGCGCTGAAGCAATGAGAGACGAATCCGCCAAGCTCGGCTTCCGCCTGACCCTGCCGGCGCAGGTGCTGGTCCTGTTCATCTCGGTCTTCCCGCTGCTGATGCAGCTTTACATTTCGTTGACCGATTGGTCGCCGCTGTCGGGCCTGTCCTGGACGCAAGCCTGGTCGATGTGGAACAGCTTTGCCAATTACACCGACCTGCTGCACGACAGCCGGCTCTGGGCCGCGCTGGGCCGCACCGCCCTTGTCATGCTGGTCTGCGTGCCGGTGGAGTTTCTCCTGGGCCTCGGCCTCGCCACCCTGTTCATGGACGATTTCCCCGGCAAGAGGATCGCCTATTCGATCCTGATCATGCCGATGATGGTGGTGCCTGCCGTGGCCGGCTACATGTTCTTCATGCTCTTCCAGTCGGGCGGGCCGGTGAATGACATCCTGGCCCATTTCGTCGGCCACCCGGTCACGCTCGCCTGGCTATCAGACCCTAACCTCGCCCTTTTCGCGGTGATGAGTGCCGATATCTGGCAATGGACCCCGCTGATGTTCCTGATCCTGCTGGCGGGCATGGTCGGCGTCCCCGAGGATCAGATCCGTGCCGCAACGCTTCTGGGCGCCGGGCCGGTGCAACGCTTCCGCACCATCGTTCTGCCGCGGATGAAGACGATCATCGGCATCGCACTGGCGATCCGCGTCATCGAGTGTTTCAAGATCTTCGACACGCTCTTCATCATGACCGGCGGTGGCCCTGGTGTGGCGACCGAAACCATCAGCGTCTACATCTACAAGATCGCCACCCAGGATCTGATCTGGGGCTATGTCGCGGCCATCGCGCTGGCGATCCTGATCGTCCTTTCCATCGCCTGTGTCTGGGCCCTCAAACGGATGAGCCGCCAATGAGCGCTATTCACCTTGATCGCCTCGTCAAACGCTTTGGCCCCTTCACGGCGCTGAAGACCATGGATCTGACCATCGCGGATGGCGAGTTTGTGGCTCTGCTCGGGCCCTCCGGCTGCGGCAAGTCCACCACGATGAACATGATCGCGGGGATGGAACGGCCCTCGGAAGGGCGCATCCTGTTTGGTGACCGTGACATGGCCGGCGTGCCGATGGGGCAGCGCGGCGTGGGCTTCGTCTTTCAGAACTATGCGATCTTTACGCATATGACGGTGCGGCAGAACCTGGCCTATGGCCTGAAATCCACCCACCGCCCGGCCGAAGAGGTCGCCCGCCGCGTGGGGGCCATGGCCGAACTGTTGCAACTGACCCCGATGCTGGATCGTCCGGCGGCGGGCCTCTCGGTCAACATCCTGCAACGGGTGGCGATTGGCCGAAGTGCGGTGATGGAGCCTGCTATTTTCCTGCTGGACGAGCCCCTGTCCAACGTGGACGCCGCCTTCCGCGCCGTGATGCGGACCGAGCTCAAGCAGCTTCAGCGCAATTTCCGGCAAACCATGGTCTATGTGACCCACGACCAGCTGGAGGCGATGACGATGGCCGACCGCATCGCTGTGATGGACCATGGGGTGCTGCAACAGGTCGGCACCCCGCTGGAGATCTACAACAACCCCGCCAACCTGTTCGTCGCGCGCTTCATCGGGTCGCCGGGGATGAACCTGCTGCAGGGCAGGGCAGTGGAAACGCCTTCGGGTCTGGTCCTGGACCTTGGGCCGATTGGCATGACGCCCGCGCTGGCCCCGGCGCAGGCCGCAGCTTTGCGGCAGGCGCGGGTCGATGTGGTTTATGGCTTTCGCCCCGAACAGGTGGCCCTCGTGGCCGAGGGTCAGGGCATGGCCTTGCCGATCACCTTCGTCGAACGGATCGGCGCGCGGACCATTCTGCATCTGGGGCAGGGCGCCTCTGCCGCCAAGGTGGTGCTGGAGAATGACGCCGGATTTGCCGTGGGCCAGCTGTTGCATTTCGCCCCGCTCGCCGCTTCGGTCCGGTTGTTTGATGCCGCCACTGGCGCAGCCCTGAAAGGTCTCTGACATGGCTGAAATCGCCTTTCGCAACGTGACCAAACGCTACAAGGACATCCTCGCCGTCGATGAGGCGAGCTTTACCGTCGCCGACAACGAGTTCTTCTGCTTCTTCGGCCCGCCGCTGTCGGGCAAAAGCACGATCCTGCGGCTGATCCTCGGGCTGGAGAAACCCGACTCCGGCGAGATCCTGATCGACGGCAAGGTCGTCAACACCGTCTCTCCCGCCGCGCGCAACATCGCGATGGTGTTCCAGAATCTGGCTCTGTTCCCGCATATGACGGCCGCCGACAACATCCGCTTCCCTTTGATCGAGCGGCACGAAGCTCCGGCCAAGATCGAAGCGCGGTTGAAAGATGCGGCGGAAAAGCTGCATATCGGGCATATCCTGCACAAGATGCCGGGCCAGCTCTCCGGTGGCGAACGCCAGCGCGTCGCCATTGCCCGCGCTTTGGTGCGTGATCCTGCGGCCTATCTGATGGACGACCCGATTTCCGCCCTCGACGCAAGGTTGCGCGAGGAGACCCGGGTGGAGTTGAAGCGCATCCAGCGCGAGGCCGGGCGGACGCTGATCTATGTCACCCACGATCAGGAAGAGGCGATGTCGGTCGCCGACCGCATGGCCATTCTGGAACATGGCGCGATCCGGCAGGTGGGTTCGCCGGTGGAGATTTACGACAACCCGGCCACGACCTATGTGGCGCGGTTTCTGGGCTCTCCCGTGATGAACATCCTGCCCGCCCGGCGGATCGGGGCGGCGTTCGAGGCGGCCTCGGGCGCGATCCTTGTGGGAGCCCCGGATGCGCTGGTCGGCGTGGCCGAACTTGGCCTGCGGCCGGAGGATCTGCGCGTTTCGCCCTATGCCGGGGCCGGGCAACCCGCCACTGTGGCCGAGGTGGAGCCTTTGGGCGGCTATACCGTAGTGACGCTGCAGGCCGGTGCGCAGCCTTTGCGCGCCATGCTGCGCGGTCAGCCCGACATGCGGGTAGGCGCGCAGGTGGCTTTGTCCTGCGATGCGGCCAAGGTGATCTGGTTTGGGGCGGGCGGACAGGCCCTCCCCCGCTTGGGAGGAGCGAGAACATGAGTGACGCTTTGGGCTTTCAACCCGATCCGCCGGTGCGGAGCAAAGGCCTGACCATTGGCTGCATCGGTGCCGGCATGATCATGGCCGAATGCCATCTGGCCGCCTATAAAGAGGCCGGCTTCACCGTCGGCGCCATCGCCAGCCGCACCAAAGCCAAGGCCGAGGCCGTGGCCACCCGCTGGGGCATCCCCAAGGTGCACGACACCCCCGAGGCGCTGATCGCCGACCCGTCGATCGAGGTGCTCGACATCGCCTATCCACCGGACCAGCAGCCCGCGCTGATCTATGCGGCACTGAAGCAGCCGCATATCAAGGCGATCCTGGCGCAAAAGCCGCTCGCCCTGACCCTCGCCGATGCGATTGCGCTGCGCGATGCGGCGGCCAAGGCGGGCAAGGTGCTCAGCGTCAATCAGAACATGCGCTATGACCAGTCGATGCGGGTCCTGAAGCAGATCCTTGAAAAAGGCGAGCTTGGTGACATTGTTTTCGCCCAGATCGACATGCACGCCATCCCGCATTGGCAGGGTTTCCTCGAAGGCTACGACCGTCTGACCCTGGCCAACATGTCCGTCCACCACCTCGACGTGCTGCGCTTCCTGTTTGGCGAGCCGGTGGAGATCACCACCCTGACCCGCAAGGACCCCCGCACCACCTTTGACCATTCGGATGGCATCACCGTTTCAACCCTGCGCTTCGAGTCCGGCGTTCTTGCCGTCAGCCTTGAAGACGTCTGGTCTGGCCCGCGTGCCGAGGGTTACGACAACGACCAGTCGATTACCTTCCGGGTGGAGGGTACCGAAGGTGTCGCCAAGGGCGCGATTGGCTGGCCGACCGGAGCGGCGAGCACGCTGACCTATGCCTCACAGAAAACCACCGGCGGCAAATGGGTCACGCCAACTTGGGACACGATGTGGTTCCCGCACGCCTTCATCGGCGTGATGGAACAGCTGCAACATGCCGTCACGACCGGGACCGCCCCGGCCCTGTCGGTCGCCGACAACGTCAAAACCGTGGCGCTGATCGAGGCGGGCTACAAGTCCATAGCCGAGGGCCGCACGGTCAAACTGTCCGAAATATCAACGAACTGAGGGAGGAACTCACCATGATGCAATCCGGGATTTTCACCGGCTATTTCCCCTACGGGCTGGAGGAGACCGCCAAGCGCATCCGCAGCCACGGCTTCAACACCGTGCAGCTGGACCTGCATTTCAAGGACATCGACCTGTCGGCGGGCCAGATCACCGGCGCCAAGGCCAAACAGGTGCGCGACACGTTCCGCGCCCATGACCTGCCGATCTGCTGCATTTCCGGCTATACCAACATCATCCATCCTGACCTTGCGCATCGCAAAGCCAATGTGGACCGGTTGAAGGAACTGCTCCGCAACGCCCGCAGCTTCGGCACGCCCTATGTCATCTCGGAAACGGGGACCTATAACACGGAGTCCGAATGGATGTCGGACCCGAAGAACAAGTCCGAAGAGGGCTTCGAGATGTGCCGCAAGGTCATCGCGGAACTGTCTCAGGTCGCCTATGACCACGGCGCCCAGTTCCTGCTGGAAACCTATGTGAACAACGTGGTGGGCAGCGTCGAGGAAACCGTCAAGATGTTCGCGCAGGTCGATCACCCGGGTCTTGGCCTGCTGATGGACCCGACCAACTATTTCGAGGATCACAATATCGACTCGATGGACAAGGTTCTGAACCAGGTCTTCGACACGCTGGCCGACAAGGTGAAGATCGCCCATGCCAAGGACGTCGCCCGCGCCAAGGATACGTCCGAAAAGCATGCCGACATTGGCGATGATGACGCTTTGGCCAGCCACACCTTCCGCGGCGTGGGTGCGATTGCGCTGGATGCGCCGGGGATGGGGGTCTTGAACTATGACCTCTATCTGCAGCGCCTGGCTGAGAAGAACCCCAATATCCCGGTGATTATCGAACACCTGGACGAGGCCGATGTGCCGCGCTCCAAAGCCTTCCTTGACGGCAAGTTCGTCGCCAACGGAGTGTGACAAGACGGGCGGCGACATCCGCCGCCCCAACCAAAGGTGAGACATGCCCAGACTGTTCGGAGAAGACCTGACCCCGCTTGAAATCGCCCGCCGCTCCGGCAGCCTCGGGGCCTATGGCGGTGTGCGGCTGATGGAATTGTCGGACGGTCTGGAGCGCGGCATCCGGATGCTGGAGTTCCGCACCGGCACCGGGTTGCGCTTTACCGTGCTGGTCGATCGGGCGTTTGACATGTGCGAGGTCGAATACAAGGGCCAGTCGATCGGCTGGTACGGGCCTTCCGGCGTCCGTCACCCCGGCCTGCATGAATATGACAGCGAGGGCGGGTTTTCCTGGGGCCGCAGCTTCTCGGGCTTTCTGGTGACCTGCGGGCTGGATCACACCCTCGGGCCAGCCGAGGTTCCGGCCGAAAACTACAACTACCCCGGCATCAAGACCAACACGCACGGCCTGCACGGCCGCATCTCCACCATCCCCGCTAAGCTGACCGGCTATGGCGAGCGATGGGAGGGGGATCGCTGCATTCTCTGGGCCGAAGGCCGGGTGCGCCAAGCCGCCACCTTTGGCGAGAATCTGACCCTGTTCCGGCGGATCGAAGTCGATCTGGGTTCCAACGAGATCCGCCTCAGCGACCGCGTGCAGAACACCGGCTTCCTGCCCACGCCGCATATGTTCTTCTACCACATCAACATCGGCGCCCCCTTGCTGGCCGAAGGGGCACGCTATGTCGCCCCGATCACCGATGTAGTCTGGGCCGCGCACACCGAGCGCTATAGGGTTCAAGGCGTGGGCTACCGCCGCCTGCCCGCGCCGATGGACAATTTCGCCGAACAGGTCTGGCAGCACGAATGTGGCTCTAATGCGGCCCAAGAGGTCCCCGTTGCCTTGATCAACGACCGGCTTGCGCTCGGGATCGAAGTGACGACCCGCAAGGACCAGCTGCCCTGCCTGTACGAATGGCAGCACTTTCAGGCCGGGGGCTATGCCCTTGGCATCGAACCCTCCACCCACCACGTTCTGGGCGACCTGGCCGCGCGCGAGCGGGGGGAGATGATCTGGCTCGGGCCGCAAGAAAACCGGCTCTATGACAGCAGTTTTCGCATTCTGGACGGG
This sequence comes from Rhodobacter sp. P2_H5, assembly GCF_056403335.1. Classification (NCBI taxonomy): domain Bacteria; kingdom Pseudomonadati; phylum Pseudomonadota; class Alphaproteobacteria; order Rhodobacterales; genus Rhodobacter; species Rhodobacter sp. P2_H5. Next base: position 235,989 of record NZ_JBFUFS010000006.1, read on the forward strand.
GCGGAGGAGATCGCCGCCTCCGAGGCGAAGATCACCGCCATCGCCCGCCAGCCGCAAGAAGATTACCCCACACCCTCGGGCCAGTTCCGGCCTTTGACCGGGCGCGGGCAGAAATAGAGGAAGACCATGCCCTACGATCAACCCCTTGTGGAACAACGCGATTATTCGCTGACCGGGCCGAATGCGCAGCGCGCCATCGACCTTGGGCTGGCTTCGGCCGAATGGTATCACTCCGAAATCCCGCGCAAGGTGATGAAGGAACTGATGGCGCGGTCGGATCAACCGGCGCTGCGCGATACGGTCATCTGGCTGGGGCTTTTGGTGCTGACCGGGATTGGCGGGGTCTATTACTGGGGCACCTGGGCCTGCGTGCCGTTTTTCTTTGTCTATGGCGTGCTGTACGGGTCTTGCTGCGACAGCCGCTGGCACGAGGCGGGGCATGGCACGGCCTTCAAGACCTCCTGGATGAACGATGTGGTCTATCACATCGCCAGCTTCATGGTGATGCGCAACCCGGTGAACTGGCGCTGGAGCCATGCGCGGCACCACACCGACACGATCATCGTTGGAAGGGATGCCGAGATCGGCTTCATGCACCCGACCAATATCTGGATGAAGATTCAGGCTTTTCTCAGCCCGATTGACGCCTACCAGTCGCTCAAGGTCATCGCCCGCAACGCAATGGGGAACATGAGCGCGGACGAGCGGGATTATATCCCGGCCTCCGAGATCCCGAAGGCGATCTTCTGGGCGCGGGTGCATATGGCGATCTATCTGGCCACGCTGGTGACCGCGCTTTGGATGCGGTCGATCCTGCCCTTCATGCTGATCGGTCTGCCCCGGCTTTACGGCTGCTGGCATATGTACATGACCGGCCTGATCCAGCATGGCGGCCTGGCCGAGGATGTGACCGACCACCGCCTGAACTCGCGCACCTGCTACATGAACCCGGTAAGCCGCTGGATCTACTGGAACATGAACTACCATGTCGAACATCACATGTTCCCGATGGTGCCCTATCACGCCCTGCCGCGCCTGCATGCTCTCATCAAGCACGACCTGCCCGCACCCTGCCCCTCGATCTGGGCGGCCTATCGGGAAATGGTCCCTGCGGTGATCCGTCAGCGTCGGCAGAAGGGCTATTACCTGCGCAAGGTGCTGCCCGCCACGGCCCGCCCCTACCGCGAAGAGTTTCACCAAGAAGTGCCCGACCGTTCGGGAATGGAGTCCTGAGATGCCCTGGATCAAAGCCTGCGATGTGGATGACATCGACCCTGAAGACGTGCTGCGGTTTGATCATGGGGCCAAAACCTATGCGATCTACCGCGACCCCAAGGGCGCGTTTTTCGCCACCGATGGCTTGTGCAGCCATGAGAAGGTCCATCTCTGCGATGGGCTGGTGATGGGCGATCAGATCGAATGCCCCAAGCACAATGGTCGTTTCAACTACAAGACCGGCGCCGCCCTTCGCGCCCCGGTCTGCGTGAACCTTGCCACCTATCCCGCCCGTGTTGTTGGCGACGCTGTTGAAATCGAGGTGGCGTGATGGCGCGGCAAAAACCCACCGTCGCCGATCTGAGGGGCAAGAAGGGTCAGGGGCAACTGACGATGCTGCGCGTCTTCACCCTGGAGGAGGCCGCGGCGGCCGAGGAGGCAGGGATAGATATCGTCTCTGTTCCGCCGGAATTGGTCACAGATCCCGAATATCGCAAGGTCGCGCCGGGCCTGTTTTCGATGACCGGCTACGACCACCGCAGCACCGGAACGCGGGACGATTACCTGCGCTTTTCCGGCAAGATGCTGATGGCGGGGGCCGATGCGATGTATTGCTCGGGCAGCCTCGCCACGGTGAAATTCCTCGCGGACGAGCATATCCCGGTGGTGGGGCATGTCGGCCTCGTCCCCTCACGCAACACGTTTACCGGCGGATTCAAGGCGGTGGGCAAGACTGCCGACACCGCCGCCGCGATGCTGGAGGAAGTCCGCGCCTATGAAGCGGCTGGCGCCTTCGCGGTCGAGATTGAGGTGGTGCCGGTGGAGGTCGCAACCGAGATCAGCAAGCGGGTCAAGATCCTGCTCTGGTCGATGGGGGCGGGGCCGGGCTGTGACGTGCAGTACCTTTTCTCCGAAGATATTCTCGGCATGAACCGGGGCCACATGCCGCGCCATGCCAAGGTTTATCGCAACTTCGCCGCCGAATTCGACCGGTTGCAACGCGAACGTGTCGCCGCCTACCGCGAGTTCATCGCCGATGTCGCGTCGGGCGCTTATCCCGAGGATCGCCATGTGGTGAAGATGAAGGCGGAGGAACTGGCGGCCTTCCTGCGTCAGATCGCCTGACGTTTCAGGCTTTTGCCTCGGCCTCCAGCCAGCCGCGAAAGGCCTGCAGCGGCGGGTAATCGGCGCGTTCCTCGGGCCAGCAGAGGTAATAGCTGGAGGGGCTGCGCATCGGCGCCTCCAGCGCGGGAACGAGCTTGCCAAGCGCCAGCTCCTCCTCGAACAGAAAGCGCGGCAGAAGGGCCACGCCAAGGCCCGCGACCGCCGCTTGCGCCAGGGTGGCGAACTGGTCGAACAACATGCCGTGGACGTTGGAGGCCTCGACCTTCTGATGGGCGAACCATTGTTCCCAGGCATCGGGGCGCGAGGTCAGGTGCAACAGCGGCGCGCGGCGCATGTCCTCAGGGCGGGTCAGGGCCAGACTGTCCCGCAGGGCGGGGGCGCAGGCGGGGATCACGTCCTCCTCCATCAGAAAAGCGCAATGCCCGCCCGGCCAGTCGGCATCGCCGAAGTGGATCGCGGCGTCGATCGTCTCGTTGGCGAAGTCGAAGGGGCGCAGCTGGGTCACCAGGTTCAGCGTGATGCCGGTATGGGCCGACAGAAAGCCCGGCAGGCGCGGGGCGAGCCAGCGGGTGCCGAAGGTCGGCAGGATGGCGAGGGTCAGCGAGCCACCGGCGGGATTGGCGCGCAGGTTCAGGGACGCCGTGCTGATCTTCTGCAAAGCGTCTCGAATATCGCGCGCATAGGCCTTGCCGGCGTGGTTCAGCCTGATGGTCTGGCGCTGGCGATTGAACAGCTCGACCCCCAGCAGATCCTCCAGCGCGCGGATCTGGCGCGAGACTGCGCCCTGCGTCAGGTCCAGTTCCTGCGCCGCTGCCGTGACGCTTTCGGTACGGGCTGCCGTCTCGAAGGCCGCGAGAAAGTGCAGGCCGGGCAAAAAGCGTCGGGGTGTGCGCATGTCATTACCCTGTGGAATGAAGTCATTGCCATTCCTCGTTAGCCGTGGCGGATTTGGCAAGTGATAATGCCTCACCTCCGAAAGAGAGTCCGCAATGCCGCAGCCGCCCATGCCGCAGATGAATGACATGACCCATGGCCTCTGGGGCCGGACGGCGGGGCCTGCGCCTGTCACCGGCGCGCTGGTGGGCGAGGTTCTGGCCGATGTGGTGATTGTCGGCGCCGGCTACACCGGCCTTTCGGCAGCCCTGCACTTGGCCGAGGCGGGCCGTTCGGTCGTGGTGCTGGAGGCGTATCAGGTGGGCTTTGGCGGGGCGGGGCGCAATGTTGGTCTCGTGAATGCCGGCATGTGGGTGCAACCCGAGGCGCTGGTGGCGCGGCTGGGCGACCATGGGCATCGGCTGATTGACCTTCTGGGCAAAGGGCCGCGCCAGGTTTTCGATCTGGTGGCGCGTCTGGGCATCGCCTGTGAGGCGGTCCCTCTGGGCACGCTGCATCTGGGCGTTGGCCCCGAGGGTCTGACCGAGTTGCAGGAGCGCGCCCGCCAGTGGCAGCGGCTTGGTGCGGCGGTCGAACTGCTGGGCGCGGGCGAGACGGCGCAGCGGGTTGGCACCGCGGCCTATGCCGGGTCTTTGCTGGACCATCGGGCGGGCACGATCCAGCCGCTGGCCTATGCGCGGGGGCTGGCGCAGGCGGCACTCGCGCAGGGAGTCAGGATCTATACCCAAAGCCCGGTCCTGTCACTGCGCCACGCCGCCGAATGGCGGGCGCAGACGCTGCAAGGGCAGGTCAAGGCCGGCTGGCTATTCGTCGCCACCGATGCCTACACCGCCCATATCCACCGCGAGATTCGGCAGGAACAGATCCTGCTGCCCTATTTCAACTTTGCCACCCAGCCGATGAGCCCCGCCCAACAGGCCAGCGTCCTGCCGGGGCTGGAGGGGGCCTGGGACACGCGGCAGATCCTCACCTCCTTCCGGCGCGATGCGGCGGGGCGGCTGGTCTTCGGCTCGGTCGGGGCTTTGCGCGGCACCGGGCGGGCGGTGCACGAGGCCTGGGCACGCCGCGCCATGACCCGGCTTTTCCCGCAGCTGAAGGGGCTTGATTTTGAACATGCCTGGTATGGCCGCATCGGCATGACCGCCGACAGCCTGCCGCGCATGCACCGTCTGGGGCCGCAGGCCTACAGCTTTTCGGGCTATAATGGCCGGGGCATCGCCCCCGGCACGGTCTTTGGCCAGTGCCTCTCTGCCCTGGTGCTGGGCGAGGCCGCCGAAGCCGACATGCCCTTGCCCGTCACGCCGATGCAGCCCATCGCCCTGCGCGGTCCGCGCGAGATTTTCTACGAAATGGGCGCGCAGGTCAGTCACCTGATCGACGCCCGCTCCCCCAAGACATGAGAGAACAGCCATGACATCCTATGCCGCAGAGGCCACCCGCATTCTGGAAACGCTCGGCGTGGATCCTGCCCGCTACACCGGCGGCAGCCTGACCTGCCATTCGCCTCTGACCGGCGAGGTGACGGCCAAGGTGGTGATGGACGACGCGGCCACGGTCGCGGCCGCGATTGCCCGCGCCAGGGAAGCGTTCAAGGTGTGGCGCTCCGTCCCCGCCCCCCGCCGGGGTGAGCTGGTCCGGCTGTTTGGCGAGGAATTGCGCACCCACAAGGCCGATTTGGGCCGTCTCGTCTCGATCGAGGCGGGCAAGAGCCTGTCCGAAGGCCAGGGCGAGGTGCAGGAGATGATCGACATCTGCGACTTTGCCCTTGGCCTGTCGCGGCAGTTGTACGGTCTGACCATCGCCACTGAACGCCCGGGCCATAGGATGATGGAAACCTGGCATCCTCTGGGTGTGGTCGGGGTGATTTCCGCCTTCAACTTCCCTGTGGCGGTCTGGGCCTGGAACACCGCGCTGGCGCTGGTCTGTGGCGATGCGGTGATCTGGAAACCGTCGGAGAAGACCCCGCTCTGCGGGCTGGCGGCGCAGGCGATCCTTGAGAAGGCCATCGCCCGCTTTGGCGAGGCGCCCGAGGGGCTGGCGCAGCTGGTGATCGGCAAGGGCGACATCGGTGCGGCTTTGGTGGAAAGCCCGGATGTGGCCCTGATCTCGGCCACCGGGTCGACGCGGATGGGGCGGATCGTCGGGCCCAAGGTCGCGGCGCGCTTTGGCCGGACGATCCTTGAACTCGGCGGCAACAATGCGGGGATCGTCTGCCCCTCGGCCGATCTGGACATGACCCTGCGCGCCATCGCCTTTGGCGCCATAGGCACGGCGGGCCAGCGATGCACCACGTTGCGGCGGCTGTTCGTGCATGCCTCGGTCTATGACCAGCTGGTGCCGCGGCTGAAGAAGGCCTATGCCAGCGTGTCGGTCGGCAACCCGCTGGAGACGCAGGCCCTCGTCGGCCCCTTGATCGACGCCGACGCCTATGCCGGCATGACCAGGGCGCTGGAGGCGGCCAATGCCGCAGGCGGCACCGTGCAGGGCGGCGAGCGGATTGGCTTTGAAGGCTATTACGTCCGTCCCGCCTTGGTGGAGATGCCGACCCAGGCCGGCCCGGTCATGGAGGAGACCTTCGCACCGATCCTCTACATCATGCGCTACACCGATCTTTCCGCGGCGATAGAGGCACATAATGCCGTGGGCGCCGGTCTGTCCTCGGCCATCTTCACCACCGATCTGCGCGAGATGGAGACCTTCCTCTCCTCCGCCGGGTCGGATTGCGGGATTGCCAATGTGAACATCGGCACCTCGGGTGCCGAGATCGGCGGGGCTTTCGGTGGCGAGAAGGAAACCGGCGGCGGGCGCGAAAGCGGTTCGGACGCCTGGCGCGCCTATATGCGGCGGGCGACCAACACGATCAACTATTCCACCGCCCTGCCGCTGGCCCAGGGTGTCAGCTTCGATATCGAGGGCTGAGACATGGGCCGTTCCGTCATCGTCCACGAAAATTTCCTGCGCCGGGTGGCCGCGGGCGACCTGCCGCAGGGCCGTGCGCCCGCCGGCCCCCTGACACCGGATCAAGCCGCCACGATCTACCGCGCTGCCTGTCTGACCCGTGCGCTTGACCGCCAAAGCCGCGAGATGCAGAGGGCGGGGCAGGGGTTCTACACCATCGGCTCCTCGGGGCATGAGGGGATGGCGGCGGTCTCGATGGCACTGCGCCCGACCGACATGGCCTTCCTGCACTACCGCGACGCGGCGTTTCAGATCGCAAGGGCGATGCAGGTGCCGGGGCAGGACCCGGCCTGGGACATGCTTTTGTCCTTCGCCGCCTCCTCCGAAGACCCGATTTCCGGCGGGCGCCACAAGGTTCTGGGATCGAAGGCGCTGAATATCCCGCCGCAAACCTCGACCATCGCGAGCCATCTGCCCAAGGCGGTCGGCGCCGCCTATGCTATCGGCGCGGCCAAGCGCCACCGGCCCGAACATGCGACCCTGCCCGAGGATGCGGTGATCTGCTGCAGCTTTGGCGATGCCTCGGCCAACCATTCCACCGCGCAGGGGGCCTTCAACACCGCGCAATGGACGGCCTATCAGGGCCTGCCGCTGCCCTTGTTGTTCGTCTGCGAGGATAACGGCATCGGGATTTCGACCAAGACCCCGAAGGGCTGGATCGCGGCCAGCTTCGCGGCCCGCCCCGGAATGACCTATTTCGCCTGCGACGGCCTCGACATCTTCGACACCTACCGCGTCGCGGCGGAGGCCGCCCATTTCGTCCGCACCCGCCGCAAGCCCGCCTTCCTGCATATCCGCACCATCAGGCTTTACGGCCATGCCGGCGCCGATGTGCCGACCACCTATCTGCCCCGCGAAGAGGTGGAGGCGGAAGAGGCGCAGGACCCGCTGCTCCACACCGTTCGCCTGCTGGACGAAGCCGGGGTAGTGCGCCCTACCGAGGCCTTGCAAATCTACACCGACACCGCCGCCGAAGTCGCCCGCCTTGCCGCCATTGCCGTGACCCGCCCGCGTCTGCAAACGGCAGCCGATGTGATGGCCGCAATCATCCCGCCGAAACGCGCCTGCCGCCCCGGCAACGGCCCCTCGCCCGAGGCGCGTGCGCAGGCTTTCGGCGGCGACATCAAGCAGATGGCCGAACCGCAGATCATGTCGCGCCTGATCAACTGGGCGCTGACCGATCTGATGCTGTCCCACCGCGAAATCGTGATGATGGGCGAGGATATCGGGCGCAAGGGGGGCGTCTATGGCGTGACGCAAAAGCTGCAGGCCCGCTTCGGAGCCGAGCGGATGATCGACACGCTGCTGGATGAACAGGCGATCCTTGGCCTTGCCATCGGAATGGGGCAGAACGGCTTTCTGCCGATGCCCGAGATCCAGTTCCTCGCCTACCTGCACAATGCCGAGGACCAGATCAGGGGTGAGGCTGCGACTTTGCCCTTCTTCTCCAACGGGCAGTTTTCCAACCCGATGGTGCTGCGGATCGCGGGTCTGGGCTATCAGAAGGGCTTTGGCGGGCATTTCCACAATGATAATTCGGTCGCGGTGCTGCGCGACATTCCGGGGCTGATCCTCGCCTGCCCGTCGAACGGGCCGGACGCGGTGCGAATGCTGCGGGAATGCGTGCGCCTCGCGCGGGAAGAGCAGCGCGTCGTGGTCTTCCTGGAGCCAATAGCACTTTACCCGATGCGCGATCTGCATGAAGAGAAGGATGGCGGCTGGATGGGGCTTTATCCTGACCCTTCCGAGGTGATTACCCAGGGCGAGGTCGGCCTGCATGGCGCGGGTGAGGATCTGGCCATCGTGACCTTCGGCAATGGCACCTACCTGTCCCTGCAGGCGCAGCGCCGACTGGCCGAGCAGGGCATCGCCGCCCGGGTGATCGACACGCGCTGGCTGTCGCCCCTGCCGACAGAGGCCTTGGTCAAGGCGGTCTCCGGCGCGAAACGCATCCTGATCGTCGATGAAACCCGCCGCAGCGGGGGCGTGGCCGAGGCGTTGATGGCGCTGTTCCATGAGGCGACCGATCTGCCCGTGACGCGGCTGACGGCTGAGGACAGTTTCATCGCCACCGGACCCGCCTATGCCGCAACCATGCCGGGAGCGGATGATATCGTTGCAGCAGCCTTGCGGATGATGCGGCAGGATCGGGCGCGTTCGGCGGCATAAGACCTTGCCGGGGCGCGGGAAAGGTGCTGCTTTGCAGCCCAAAGTCGCGAAAGGGCTGGGGATGGGTGAACGCTGGGTGAAGCTGGCCAATGGCCACAGGCTTTGGACCAACCGGGTCGAAGGCGGGCCGGGCCTGCCCCTTCTTCTGCTGCACGGCGGGCCGGGGGCGGGGCACGATTATCTGGAGCCTTTGGCGGCGCTTTCCGCCGACCGCCCGGTGATCTTTTATGACCAGCTGGGTTGCGGCAGGTCGGACAAGCCCGATGTGCCCGCCCTCTGGACCATCGAGCGTTTTGCCGAGGAAGTGGACGAAGTGCGCGCGGCCTTGGGCCTGACACGCTGCCATATCCTCGGGCAAAGCTGGGGCGGCTGGCTGGGGGTGGAATACATGCTGAAAAGGCCGGCGGGACTGGTCAGCATGACCCTCGCCTCTACTTCGGCCTCGATCCCCTTGTTCCGCGCCGAATGCGCCCGGCTGATCGGCGAGATGAGTCCGGCGCATCAACAGGCGCTCGCGACCTACGGGATGCAGGGCGCCTATGACCACCCGGATTATCAGGCGGCGGCCAACGAGTTCTACGCCCGCCACGTCTGCCGCCTGCCGGAATGGCCCGATTGCATGATGCGCACGGTTCAGAACCTGACTGGCAATCAGGTCTACGAGACGATCAATGGCCCGAACGAGTTCACCGTGATCGGCAACCTGCGCTATTGGGACCGGACGGCGGAGCTTGCCAGCCTTGATTTGCCGGTGCTGATCACCTGCGGGCGCTATGACGAATTGGGCACCGCCTGTGCCGCACCGATGCAAGCCGCGATCAAGGGGGCCAGAACGGTGGTCTTCGAACACTCCGCCCATGTCGCCCATATCGAAGAGGCAGAGGCCTATGCGGCCACGGTGGCGGAATTCCTGCGCGGGGTTGAGGCGGCTTAGGCCTGCCCGCGCATCGCGATATCGGATTGCACGATCAGGCCCTGCGGATCGGGGGTGACCTCGGGGGCCTGCATCATCGCGAGGGACAGCGCCTCTGCCGGGCTCATGCCCAGCATGCGCAGGGCCGAGGCGGTCACCTGCGTGATGTCGGGCGTTATGCCGGCCGCCTGCCATTGCAGCGCTACGATGGCCAGGGCCGAGATATTGTCCACCGCGAGATTCGCCGGCATCTGGCAAAACCTCTGCTTCTCCATTCCTTTCAGCAGCAGGGGCGGCAGAAGATGGGTCAGAAGATTGTCGCACTGCACCATGTTGATGCTCAACTGCACCGAAAACCGCGCCAGAAGCGGGTAGGTCGCGGCCAGGCTCAAGGCGAGGCGCAGGCTTTTGGCGCAGGCCTCCGCCGGGTCTTCGATCGTCTGGACGGCGTCCAGCGAAAGCTGCAACAGCTCGTCCACCAGGGCATCGCGCGCCGCCTCGGCCAGATCTTCGACCGAGGCGAAGTGGTTGTAGAAGGTGCCGCGCGCCACGCCGGCCTTTGCGATGACATCCTCGATCACCGTCTGGTCATGGCCTTTGGCGGCGATGACCAGAAGCCCCGCCTCGACCAGCCGCGCCCGCATCTTTTCGCGGCGCTGGGCGGCGACGGCGGGGCGGTGGTCTGACTTCGCCCCGGTCATGCCGCGGCCGGTGGCCGGACCCGGAAGACCAGACAGTACAGCGCCGGCACGAACAACAGCGTCAGCAGGGTGCCCACGATGATGCCCCCCATCATCGCATAGGCCATCGGCCCCCAGAACACCTGCCGCGAGATCGGGATCAGCGCGAGGCTCGCCGCCGCCGCCGTCAGAAGGATCGGGCGGGCGCGGCTGTCGGTGGCATCGAACACCGCCTGCCAGCGTTCCAGGCCGCGATGTTGCAGCTCCTCGATCTCATGCACCAGGATGATCGAGTTGCGGATCAGGATGCCGACCAGCGCCAGCACGCCCAGGATCGCGACAAAGCCCAGCGGCGCGCCGGAGGCGAGCAGCGCCGCCACCACGCCGATCAGGCCGAGGGGCGCGACCGCCAGCACGACAAAGGCGCGGCGGAAGCTTTGCATCTGCACCATGACCAGCGTGACCATGATCAGAAGCATCACCGGCACCACGGCGGCAATCGGCGACTGGCTTTCGCCGCTGCTTTCGACCGAGCCACCGATCTCGATGTGGTAGCCCGGGGGCAGCGTGTCGGAGAAGGCGGCAATCGCCGGGGTCAGGTCATTGACGATGGTGGCGGGCTGGTCCTTGGTCGCCACAGCGGCCTTGACGGTCACGGTGGGCACGCGGTTCCTTTGCTGAATGATCGGCTGCTCCAGGGTCCATTCCAGCGTCGCGAAAGAGTTCAGCGGAATGGGCTGGCCCGCCGAATTGCCCAGCTGAAGGTTCTGCAGGCTCAGCACGCTCGACCGGTCGGCATCGCTGCCGCGCGCCACCACGTCGATCAGGGTCTTGCCGTCGCGGAGTTCCGTCACCGTCACACCGTCAAACAGGCTATACAGCGCGTTGGCCACATCGGTCTGCGTCAGGCCCAGCTGGCGCAGCTTGTTCTGGTCCAGCACGACACGGGCAACGCGGGCCGGCTCGTTGAAGTTCTCGGTGATGGTCTGCAGCCGCTTGTCGGTGGCCAGAACGGCGGCCAGCGCGCGCCCCAGATCCGAGACCTTGTCGGCATCGGGGCCGGACAACCGGTATTGCACCGGCTTGCCGACCGGCGGCCCAAGTTCCAGATATTTCGGGAAAATATCGACGCCGGGCACTGACGCTGCATAGTCCTGCACCGCCTTGCGCAGCGCGTCGCGCGCGGCAAGGTCGGCGGTCATCACCACGATCTGGCCCAGATTGTCCGCAGGGGTCAGCGCATCATAGGCCAGGATGAACCGCGGGGCGGACTGGCCGACATAGGTCGACCAGAAGGTCGGCTCCTCGCGCTTGGCCAGCCAGGCGTCCAGATCGGCCATCGCCGTGTTCGTCGCGTTGAAGGAGGCGTTCTGCCGCAGGTTCACGTCGATCACCAGCTCCGGCCGGTCCGAGGTCGGGAAGAACTGCTGCTCGACAAACTTCATCCCGTAAAGCGAGACGGCAAAGATCACGACCGTCACACCCACGGTCAGCCATTTGGCGCGCATGACCAGCCGCAACACGCCATGAAAGGCCCGCCGCAGCCGCCCCGGCTCGGCCGAGTGGTGCTTCATCGCCTTGGGCAGGAAGGCCATGCCGAGGATCGGCGCGAAGAGCACCGCCACGATCCAGGACAGCAAAAGCGAGATCACGATCACATAGAACAGCGAGATGGTATATTCCCCCGCCGCCGAGGAGTTCAGCCCGATCGGGATGAAGCCCGCCATGGTGATCAGCGTGCCGGTCAGCATCGGAAAGGCGATCGAGGACCAGGCCGCCGAGGCCGCCTTTTCAAGGCTCTCCCCCACCTCCAGCCGCGAGATCATCGTCTCGATCGAGATCATCGCGTCATCGACCAGAAGCCCCAGCGCGATGATCAAGGCGCCGAGCGAGATGCGCTGCAGCGTGATCCCCATGATGTCGAGGACGACGAAGGTCAGCGCCAGCACCAGAGGAATCGCCAGTGTCACCACCAGCCCGGCCCGCATGCCGAGCGAGACGAAGCTGACGCCCAGCACGATCACCACCGCCTCAACCAAAGCGCGCAGGAAGTGGTTGACCGATTCCTCCACCACATGGGGCTGATCGGCGACGCGGTGCACCTCGATCCCGATGGGCAGGGTCGGGGCCAGACGCTCCATCTCCTTGTCGAGGGCGGCGCCGAAGGTCTGGATATTGGCGCCGGTCCGCAAACCGATGATCAGGCCGATGGCCGGCTTGCCGTCATAGCGGAACAAGGAGGAGGGCGGGTCGCTGTAGCCCGCCGTCACGGTGGCCACATCCGACAGGACAAAGAATGTGTCACCCACCCGCAGGGTGGTGGCGGCCAGCTCATCCGCCCCGGTGAAAGAGCCCGAGACGCGGACCATCACCTTCTCCTCCGCCGTGCGGATCACGCCCGAGGGGACGATGGCATTCTGCTTGGCCAGCGTGTCCAGCACCGTTGTCGCATCCAGCCCCAGCGCCGCCAGCCGGCGGGCCGAAAATTCGATATAGACCACCGGGTCCTGCGTGCCGATCAGATCGACCTTGCCGGCATCGGGCATCTGGCGCACGGCATTCTCGACCGTTTCGGCCCATTTCTTGGCCTCGGCGGGGGTATAGCCGTCATAGGTGAAGGCATAGATATTGCCATAGACGTCGCCAAAGCTGTCGTTGAAGCCGAAGCCCGCGAATTCCTTGGGGAATTCGCCCCTGATATCCGCCATCATGTTGCGGATGCGGGCCCAGGTGGCGGCGACGGCGGGGGCCTTGGTGCTGTCGGTCAGCTCGACATAGACCGTGGCACGGCCGGGCCTTGTTTCGGAACGGGTGTCCTTGAGGTTCTCCAGCTCTTGCAGCTTCTTCTCGATGCGTTCGGTGACCTGGGTCAGCGTCTCCTCAGCCGTGGCGCCGGGCAGGGCGGCCTGAATGATCATGGTCTTGATGGTGAAGGCCGGGTCTTCCTCGCGCCCGAGCGAGGAATAGCCGATGGCGCCGGCCAGAAGCGAGACGAGGATCAGATACCAGACAAAGGAGCGGTGGTGCAGCGCCCAGTCAGAAAGGTTGAAGCGCATCATTGGATTCCTTCGCCAACGGTCTGGTCTGCGGTCAGGGAATGGACGCCCCTGACGACGATCTCGTCTCCGGCCTGAAGGCCATTGACCACGACGCGGGGGCCAAGGTCCTGGCCCAGGGTCACCGGCACCAGCGACACCTTGCGCCCGGCGCCAACGCGCCAGACCTGCGGCGCCTCGGGGGAGCCCGCGATGGCGCTGTGCGGCAGGGTGACGACCGGGGCGGTGGTGCCGGCCAGCCGGGCCGAGATCAGGCTGCCCAGCCGGTAGGAGGAGGGCGCATCGACCAGCGTGAGCCTCAACCGGCGGCTGCGGGTGCCGGTCCCGGCCGACGGTTCGATGATCCGCAAGGTGCCGGTCACCGGCGGGCTGCCGCGCCCCTCGACGATAAAGGCGTCGCCGATCTTCAACAGGGCCAGAAACTCGCTCGGCACATCCAGCACCGCCTCACGCCCGGTGAGGTCGGCCAGCGTCAGGATCGGGGTGCCCACCGCCACCACGGTGCCGGTTTCAACGGCGGTCTTGGTGACGATGCCGTCGCGCGGCGCGTGAAGCTCGCTGTAACCCGCAGCGTCGCGGGCCTGGGCCAAGTCGGCCTCGGCGGCGGTCACGCCCGAAACGGCGGTGTCGCGGCTCGCCTGCGCGCTTTCCAGCTGGGCGCTGCTGGCGACATTGCGCGACACCAGCTGCTGCATCCGGTCCAGGCTTTGCTGGGCAAAGGCGGCGCGGGCCTGGGCGCCCTGCAGCGCGGCCTGGGCTGCGGCCAGATCCTCGTTCAGGGTGACCTGATCCAGCGTGGCCAGCACATCGCCCGCCTTGACCCGGTCGCCCGCCGCGACATTCAGCGTGGCCACTCGGCCCAGCGTCTGGAAGGCGAGGTCGGCGGTCACCTCGGCCTCGATCGTGCCGGTGAAGGCGCGGGCCTGGATCGGGCCGGGGGTGACGACTTCCGACACCACCGGCCGGGCGATTTCGGGGGCTGCGGCGGTCTCGGCCCGCAGCGGTTGGGCGAGAAGCATCACAAGCAGAAGAGCGCCGCGCATCACTGACCCTCCTTCACGGCGACCACGGTGCGGTCGGGGTACAAAAGCTGCGCGCCATCGGTCACGACCAGCGTGCCGGGCGCAATGCCCTCCGCCAGCCGGAAGGTCGCAGCGCCATAGGCCGAGACGGTGACCGGCGTCTGATGCACGACCATGGTGGCGGGATCGACGGTCCAGACCGCGGGACTGCCGCCCAATGCGGTCAGCGCCGTCCAGGGCAGGCTGATCGCATCGGGTTCGGGCAGGCTCAGCCGGCCAATGACCGGCGTGCCAAAGACCACGCTGGCGGGGGCTGAGGCATTGAGCCTGGCTTTGACGGTGACAGACCCGGTAGCGGCATCGACCAAGGGCGAGATTTCCGAGATCGTCGCGGCAAAGCTGAGATCGGGCTGGTCGATCGGCGTCAGATCCACCCGGTCGCCCAGGAAAGGATCCAGATCGACGCCATCGGGCGCGTTGAAGACCGCCTCCAGCCCGCCATCCGTCGCCATCGAGACCACCTTTTGCCCGGGGTTCACGACCTGACCCGGCTCGGCCCCGCGCGCGGTAACGATGCCATCCTGCGGCGCGCGCAGCACGGTGTTGTCCTGCGCGGTGCGCGCCTTGCTCAGCTGCGCCTGGGCCTGATCGCGGCTGGACTGCGCGGCGAGCAGGGCATTGGTCGCGTTGTCCAGATCGGCCCGCGTCCCCACCCCGCTTTGAAGAAGCCCGTTGGCGCGGTCGCTGGCCTGTTGCGCCTCGCGCAGGGCGGCCTCGGCGCCGTCGAGCCCGGCCAGCGCGGCGCGCAGACCGGCCTCGGTCTGGGTCGGATCGACGCGGGCCAGTTCCTGCCCCTTGGTGATGTGGTCACCTTCGCGCACCTCGACCGACAGGACCCGGCCGCCTTGCGGGAAAGAGACCGGAAATTCCTCGATCGCCTGCAGGGTGCCGGTCAGCACGGCTTCGGCTTTCACGGGAGAGAGCTCGGCGGTGACGATATGCACCGGCAGCGGTTCGGCCAGGGCGGCGGTCGCGATCAGGGCAAGACCTGCGGCACAGGAAAGCACGGGCTGAAGCATGGGGAGTCCCTTTTCGACACCTGAGAAGCAGCAGTTTCGGCCTTTGATGCCATAATGACACTTTTGTCAATATGACTTGAGCATCCATTCCGAAGCCAATACTGGCCCGGAGTCACAACGGATGCGTATCTTTGACATGAATCTCGAAAAAGTCAGAGAATGTTGCAACCCGCAGGGGCAGATGGTCATAGGGCGGATAATAAAGCGTCAACCAGATGTCCGGCGCGGCCCAGTCGGGCAAGATTTGCACCAGCCGGCCCGCGTTCAGCGCCTCCTCGACGATGAAGCGCGGCAGCAGGGTGATGCCCTCGTCCTGCTCGGCCAGCTTGGCCAGAAGATCGCCGTTGTTGGCGCTGAAGCCACCTTTCGCGGTGTGGCGGCGTTGGCTGGCGCCCTTCGACAGCTCCCATGTCTCTTCCCGCGCTTCGGAGCCATAGGACAGGCAGGGGTAATCGGGCAGGTCATCCGGGCTCGCCGGCGTGCCGTGGCGGAGCAGATAGGCCGGTGAGGCGACCAGCACCCGTGGCACCTTGCAGATTTTGCGCCAGACGGTGGATTTGTCCGACGGCGGGCCTGAGATGCGGATCGCCAGGTCGTAATCCTCTTCCACGATATCCACAAAGCCGTCCGACAGGGTCAGCGCCACCCGCGTCTGCGGATGCAGGGCGGCAAACTGCGACAGGACGGCGGGCAGGACCTTGATCCCCAGCGACATCGGCGCCGAGATCCGGATGAGGCCGGAGGTCAGGCCGTGCTGTTCCTGCGTATCGCTCGCCGCATCGGCCAGCCCGCGCGCAAGCGGCGCCACCCGCGCTGCATAGACCGCCCCGGCCGAGGTCAGCGAGACCTGACGCGTGGTCCGCAGCAGAAGTTGCACGCCCAGCCGATCCTCCAGCGCCGCGATGGTGCGGGTGACGGCGGCCGGGGTCATCGACAAAAGCCGCGCCGCGCCGGAAAAGCTGCGCTGCTCGGCCACGGCCAGAAAGGTGCGGATCGATTCAAGCTCTCCCATTCTGAATCATTACCTCCAGTGCAATAATATATGCAAGATTATGCTCATTCTGTTTTAGGTCGGCTTGCCCCATTTTCGGATGCAGAGAACGCGACAGGGCCAAGGGCCCGCCACAGAGCAAAAGGAACCAAGCCATGCTGACCCAGATCAAAGGCCTGCACCATGTCACCTCGATGGCGGCTGATGCACAACAAAACAACGATTTCTTCACCAAGACCCTCGGCCTGCGCCGGGTGAAAAAGACGGTGAACTTTGACGCGCCCGATGTCTACCACCTTTACTATGGCGACGAGGTTGGGACCCCCGGTTCGGTGATGACCTATTTCCCCTTCCCCCATATCGTCAAAGGCCGCCGTGGCGCTGGCGAAGTGGCCGAGACGGTGTTCTCAGTGCCGAAGGGCTCGCTCGGCTATTGGAAAGAGCGTCTTGAAGGCAAGGGCGTCGCCGGTCTGAAAGAGGGCGAGAGCTTTGGTGAAAAGCGCCTGCGCTTCTTTGGTCCGGACGGTGACGGGTTCGAGCTGACCGAGGTGGCCGATGACACGCGTGCCGCCTATGCCGGTGGCCCGGTGCCCTCGGCCGAAGGTGTGCACGGCTTCCACTCGGCCACGATGCGGCTGCGCGATGGCGGGGCCACGGGCGAGCTGCTGCAGTTCATGGGCTATGACAAGATCGACAAACAGGGCGACGTGACCCGCTATGGCATCAAGGGCAATGGCGCGGATTTCATTGATCTGGAGGTGCTGCCCGGCGCCGCCCCGGCGCGGCAAGGTGCTGGCTCGGTCCACCACATCGCCTTTGCGGTGGAAAACCGCGCCGCCCAGCTGGAGGTCCGCAAGGCCCTGCTGGATACCGGCTACCATGTCACCCCGGTGATCGATCGCGATTACTTCTGGGCGATCTACTTCCGGACGCCGGGCGGGGTTCTGTTCGAAGTGGCGACCAACGAGCCCGGCTTTGACCGTGACGAGGATACCGCCCACCTCGGCCAGGCGCTGAAACTGCCGACCCAGCACGCCCATCTGCGCGGTCAGCTGGAAAGCGTCCTGCAGCCGATCGTCGACTGAACCCATCCTTCCCTCAAGGCCTGCCGGAGCGACCGGCAGGCCGCCGCACAGGAGCATTTCCGATGTCCTCGACCCTTTATCCCCATCTCGCCAAAGACCCCGGCAAGGGCGAACCTCTGGTTTTCGCCTTCCACGGCACCGGTGGCGATGAACACCAGTTCTTCGGCCTGATCGAACAGATCCTGCCTGAGGCCGGCATCGTGTCGCCCCGCGGCGACGTGTCCGAACATGGCGCCAACCGCTTCTTCCGCCGCACCAGCGAAGGCGTTTACGACATGAAGGATCTGGCCGTCCGCACCGAAAAGATGGCGACCTTCATCCGCGCCCACAAGGCGGCCCATCCCGGCGCACCGGTCTATGCGCTGGGCTATTCCAACGGCGCGAATATCCTCGCCTCGGTGCTGTTGTCCGAACCGGGCCTGTTTGACCGCGCGGTTCTGATGCACCCGCTGGTGCCGTGGTCGCCCGAGGCGAACCCGGGCCTGAAGGATGTGCAGGTGCTGATCACCGCGGGCAAGCGCGACCCGATCTGCCCCTTGCCGCTGACCGAAACGCTGGCGCGTTTTCTGAAAGCGCAGGGCGCCAAGGTCGATCTGGTGCTGCACGAGGGGGGCCATGATGTCCGGCAGGAAGAACTGACCGCGATTGGCGCCTTCATGCGGACCTAAAAGCAGGTCAGGCCCTCAGCTCGGCGCGAGGGCCTGCCACAACAGCTTGATCGCCATGCCCGCCGAGGTCAGCACCAGAAGCGGCTTGATCAGCCGCGCCCCGATCCGCACGGCCAGCCGCGCGCCCAGTGAGGCGCCGGCGATCTGCGCCAGTGCCATCGCGAAGCCGATCCACCACCAGGTGGCGCCCGACAGCGAGAACACCAGAAACGACCCGACATTGGAGGCGAGGTTCAGCATCTTGGTATGCGCCGTCGCCTTCAACACGCCGTAACCTTGCAGCAAGACCAGCGCCAGCATCAGGAAAGACCCGGTACCGGGGCCGAAGAACCCGTCATAGGCCGCGATCAGCGGCACCGCGGTCAGGGCAAAGGCCAAGGCCGTCAACCGCGCCGGACGGGTCAGGTCGGTCAGGCCGGGCTTGAAGGCAAAGAACAGCGCGATCGCAATCAGGATCGGCGGCATGATCAGCCGCAAGACCCCGGCGGGCATCAGGCCCGCGATTAGCGCGCCCGCCGCACCGAAGACGAGGCTGACCAGAGCCATGCCCAGCTGCTCTTGCGGGCGGACCTGACCGGCTCTTGTGTAATGCCACACCGCGGTGCCCGCGCCGACCATGCCTTGCAGCTTGTTGGTGGCCAGGGCCTGCAGCGGCGAAGCACCCGCCAGAAGCAGTGCCGGTACGCTGAGAAGACCGCCGCCCCCGGCGATCGAATCGACAAAGCCGGCCAGAAAGCCCACGCCGATCAGGATCAGCGCCAGATGCGGCACGACCTCAAACAAGGTCAAACCGCCGATGCCGACGCCCCACGACCTGGCCGTTCTGCAGGGCAAACTCCGGCTCATGGCCGTATTCGACAAAGCCGATGCGGGCGTAATAGGCCAGACCCGGCACGTTGTCGGCGCGGATGCTGGCGATGATGGCGGTCACACCGGCCTGCCGCGCCATCTCGCGCGTCAGATCGAAAAGGCCGCCGCCGACGCCCTTGGCCTGAATGCCCGGTTTGACGAAGGTGCCGACATGCGCCTCGCCCTGCCAGAGGCCGATGGATTGCCAGCCGATGACCTGACCCGCCTCTTCGGCCACGATCGAGGTGATGACATCGGGCCCGTCGATGTAATGCTCTTGCACGGTGGCGGCGGTCTTTTGCGTCTCATGCGCGGTGGTGCCGCCGATCCTGATGATCTCGTTCAGGATATCGGTCATCGCCGTGGCATCTGCCGGCGTCGCGGGGCGGAAGATCATGCGGCGAAGTCTTCCCGGGCATAGCCTTGCAGATACAAAAGCGCCGTCAGATCGCCGTGGTTGATCCGCACCTCGCATTGGGCCGCGACAGAGGGCTTGGCATGCAGCGCCACCCCGGTGCCGGCCAGCCCGAGCATGCCCAGATCATTGGCCCCGTCGCCCACGGCAATCGCCTCGGACACGGAAAGACCCAGGCGGGCGGTGATCTGCTCCAGCGCCTCGACCTTGGCCTGCTTGCCTAGGATCGGCATGGCGACAGCACCGGTCAGCTGACCATCGGCAATCAGCAGCGTGTTGGCGCGGCTTTCGTCAAAGCCCAGAACCGCGGCGATCTTGGCAGTGAAGGCGGTGAAGCCGCCCGAGACGAGCGCGCAATAGGCGCCATGCGCTTTCATCGTGGCCAGAAGCGCCGGGCCGCCCGACATCAGTGTGATGCGGTCGCGGATCACGAGGTCGATCACGCTGGCGGAAAGACCTTTCAGCAAGCCGACCCGCTCTTTCAGCGCGGCCTCGAAATCCAGTTCGCCGTTCATCGCACGGGCGGTGATGGCGGCGACATGGGCGCCCACGCCGGCCTCGTCGGCCAGTTCGTCGATGCATTCCTGCTCGATCATGGTGGAATCCATGTCGGCAATCAGCATCCGCTTCCTGCGGCCCTCTTCGGGCTGGATCACCAGGTCGACGCCCAGGTCCTGCATCGCCTGCCAGACGTCCCAGCGGTTTTCCGGCATAGATTCGATGGCGAATTCGGCGGCCACACCGGGGTCGAGCCAGCGCGCATCGCTGCCACCCCAGGCGTTGCGCAGGCTTTCCACCGTCACACGCTCCAGCACCGGATGATCGGGATGGGTCAGTAGGGTTACGATCGGCATGGTCAGGGTCCCGGTCCGTTGCAAAGGCAGGCGAAAGCGCGGCTTTCGCGGTGCAGCGGGGGTTTACGCCGAATTCGCGCCCCGCGCCAGACGGGCGAAGGCAATCTGGGGCAGGCCCTCTGCCGATTGATCTGCCGGGGCCGGAGACGATCGCCCGGTCTCAGCGGCCCTTGCCGTTGCTGGCGCTTTTCCCGCCCATCTTGGCCGAGGAGAAACCCGCATCCACAGGTCTCGTCCCGGTCGGGTGGAAACCGCCGACGGCGGGTGCTGCGGGTTTGGTTCCCGCCGCCTTTCCCGCAGTCCCCGAAGGGCGAGCGGGCTTGGTCTTTGCCGATTTGGCCATGGAATTATCCTGGATAGGGCAGCGGCGGCGGCGGGTTCACCGCCACCGCCTGCCGCAGAAGAGGAGAGTTAGTGGCCATGCTCGGGCAGGGCCTTGACTTCGGCCTTGGTCAGGCGCGTCCGCCCATGGACCGCGCCGTCGTCGTCGCGCATGAAGACCATGCCGGTGACCGGCAGCATGACGGATTTCGCGCCGATGCCAAGAAAGCCGCCGACCTCGAAGACGATCTTGCTGTCCGGACCCATGCCATGCACATGGCTGACCTTGCCGATGGTCGCGTCCTCGGCGTCGTGGATCTCGGCGCCGACCAGGGTTTCGGGAACAAAATCAATCGCATCAATCACGACGTTGCTAGAGTGGTCCATTGGTTGGATCTCCTGAAATGAAAAGGGAGCCAGCCCGGGAGAGCTGGCTTGTCGGGGGCCAAGCGGCCCCGCTGTCGCAGGGTTTCCGGCGACCTGAGGCTGGTTACATCCGGCCAGTCAGCATCAAGACGACGATGATGATCAGGATGACACCCAGAACACCGATGCCGCTGTGGCCAAAGCCATAGCCGTAACCGCCGAAACGGCCGCTGAAGCCGCCCGCCAGAAAGATCACAAGCAAGATAATCAGAATTGTGCCGATGGACATAGTATTGATTTCCTTAATGAAACCAGACACCGCAACGATGCCCGGGCCGATCGTCACCTGGCAGGGCTTGCGCGCCCTGCCAGGTATTGCGCCTGTGCGGCGCTGTGCAAAAGGCTGCGCGAAGAGCGCGGCCCTGTCACTTTTCCTTCAGCGAGTCCTTCAGACCGCCGATGGCGTTCTGAACCTTGCCTTCGATTTGCTGGGCCTTGCCCTCGGTGGTCAGCTTGGCATCGCCAACGACCTTCCCGACGGTTTCCTTGATCTTCCCGGTGGCGACTTTGGCCGCTCCGGCGACGCGATCCTTGTCCATGCTGGTTCTCCAACTGAAGGGCCCTCATTTGGGCCTCATGTCAACAGCTAGCGCGCGAATTCCAAAGGGCTACGGGGCCGCATCACGATTTTATCGGGCACGGCGGGCTTCCGCCGGGTCGATGGCGGGGATCCGCCGCCCCGCCTCATTCGGCTGAAAATCGGGAGGAACCCAATTCGGGTGGCATTCGTTTGTCAGTACCGCCGCGCCATTGTGGCTACGGCCATTTGGAGGATTTTTGCATGTCCCGTTTTCTTCTGACCACCGCTTTTGCCAGCATGCTGCTTGCCGCGCCCGCCTTCGCCGAAGAGGCCAAGGTGTCCACTGTCGAAGTCAATATCGACATGGCCGCGATCACCAACCCGGCAGCCGGCCTGCGCTACACCCATATCGCCGACGACCTGACCAATGCGATCACCGCCCTTCTGGTTGGCCGGATCGACAAAGAGGGTGAAAAGATCAAGATCGACCTGAACGAGGCTCAGCTGAGCAATTCCTACACCGAGGCGACTGGCGCAGCCGACACCCGTCTGGAAGGCACCGTCAACGTGGCCAATGCCAATGACAGCGCCAACCTGGAAACCTACGGGCTGAAGGTCGACGTCAACCAGGCCAAGACCTACTTCCCCGCCGACGTCGACATGACGACGCTGAAAGCTTCCAGCGACGTGTATTACAAGGCGATGATTCAGGCTTTCGCCAAGGCCGTGGTTGACGGTCTGAAGTAAGCCATCAGGCGGATCTTTGTCCCCGCCTACCAAAAGGGCCGTCAGCTTCTGCTGGCGGCCCCTCTCTTTTGCGCCAGCGCCTGCAGCGTCGCCAGCATGTCGTCCAACCCGGCGCAAGGCAGCGCCCCCAGCGCCGCGATCTCGGCCGAGACATCGACCGGCAGGCCGGTGTTGGATTCTGCCGGAACCTCGTTCAGCTTGCCGCCGATCAGCACCGGCATCTCCACACCCCGCGCCTGCAAGGCCGCGAGCACCGCCCGCGCATAGCGGCGTGCGACGCCATTGTAGGTCGAAACCGCCAGCGCGTCGGCCCCCGACGCCAGGGCGCGGTCCACCAGAACCTCGGCATCGACCGAAACGCCACCGTCCAGCACCGTGACCCCGAGCCCGGTCAGGGCGCGTTCGACCAGATATTTGCCATGCTCGTGCACATCAGACGTGCCGACACAGACCTTCAGCCCCGCAGGCGCGATGCCGGCGGTATCGGTAGGCCGGGCCGCGACCCAATCCTTGGCCATATGATCCAGCTCGCGCGCCCATTCGGCCAGGATCTCGGGGCTGCGCCGCAGCTCGACCATCGGGCCGGGGCCAAAGGCCGCTTCCAGTCGGCGCGGGCCCATCCGGCGGATCGCGAGCATCAGCTGCGCGGCGTCCGTCGTATCGACCCCAAGCCCGCCCAATCCCGCCAGAACCGTCTCCGCAAAGCGCCGCCCGCCGGCCACCATTCGCGCCGCCATGGCCTCGACCACCGGCCAATCGACCAGGGCGCCATGCATCGGTGCGTGCTGGCCCAGCCTATGGGCGAAGGTCTGGGCGTCGATGATTTCGTCCACATCGGGGATGCGCTGGTTCTCGGTCACCGGCACCGGGTTGACTGCATGCCCGGTGGGCCAGCGCCCCAAGGCCATCATGTCGGGCAGAAGATAGCTTGCGAGGCTCGCGTAATTCCCCGCCTCGCTCGACTGGTAGCTGACGGTATTGCCGAAGATCATCGTCCCCGGCGTGGTGCTGACCGAGGCCAGCGCCGCATGAAAGGCCATCCGCGACAAAGGGTCCGAGAAGTGGTGGCCGTAGCAATGCGCCAGGGGGGCACCGATCAGCCCCTCGACGATGTGTTTCTCGATCAGCACCATGCCCAGGCTGCAGCACATGTCCTGAAACAGCCCGGCAAAGCCGTCATCCAGGTTGGAATGCACCAGAACCGCGCCCCCCTGTGCGGCGATCAGGCCAAGCGCCGTCACCGTCGCCTCGGTCGTGGCCACGTCGTCATCCCAGCCGGGCAAGCGGAAGGTGAAATATTGCCCGAGGTTGCCCAGCGCGGTCGCCCCGGCGGCAATCGCGGCCTTGGTGTTATCCAAAGCACCGGGCAGGCCCAGCATGAAGTCGCCAAAATGCATCGCGGCGGGCACGGCGCCGGTGATGCGTGCGAAATCCTCGGGCCCTGACAGCACAATCCCGGTGGCGCGTGACGCCGCGGCGCGCATCGCCTGCGGATAGCCCATCGACCAATCCAGCGTGATGCCGAACCGGTCCACCGTGACCCCGCGCGCCGCACAGGTGCCATGCACCTCGCGGATCGCCTCCAGCGTCCGGTCCACACTGCGAAAGCCGATATGGGCGTGCTGCATCACGCGGCCCGTGACACTGGCCTTGTACGCCGTTTCCGAGGCGAAACCGCTCGCCGCCATGAAGGCGCTGCGGCCCAGGGGCCAGTCGCGGGCCAGTGCCCGCCCCTCGGACAGAAGCGCCGCAGCGGGGCGCAGGCGCGCAGGAACGAGGGAGGGCAGATCTGGCAGGTCGTACATCTTGCACCTTCAAGGCTCGCAATGCCTCTGGACAGCCTAGCTCCGCCCGGCTTTCCTGCGCAAGCATGTCAGGAGGTTACCATGGTCACAGGCATCATCGGCGTGGGTCACTTGGGCAAGATCATGGTCGAGGCGCTTCTGGCCGCCGGACATGCACCGGAGAGCCTGCTTCTGTCGCCGCGTGGCAAGGCCGCTGATCTGGCCCAGCACCACGGGCTGACGCTTGGCGAGGACAACGCTTCAGTGGTGGCGCAGGCGGATCTGGTCATTTTGGCGGTGCGGCCCAAGGATGCGGTGGGCGCGATCACTGGTCTGCTGTGGCGCGCCGGGCAAAAGCTGGTCTCGGTCTGCGCCGGGGTTCTGGTCGGGCAACTTGCCGCCGTCCTGCCGCCGGGGGTGGCCGTCCACCGGGTGATGCCCCTGACCGCCGCCGCGCAAGCGGCCAGCCCCACCACGCTGTTCCCCGCCGATGCTGAAGTGGCAAGCCTGCTCGCGGCCTTCGGCCCGGTTCTCCCCTTGCGGTCTGAGGCCGAGTTCGAGACTGCTACGGTTTCGGCGGCCGTCTACGGCTGGGTGCAAAAGCTGGTGCAGCTGACCGCCGATTGGTCGGCCTCCCAGGGCTTGCCGCATGAAACCGCCCGCCAGCTTGCCGCCCTGACCACGGTCGCCGCGGGCCGCAACGTCGCCGACAGCCCCTTGAGCATGGAGGTGCTGCTTTCCGAACTCGTCACCCCCGGCGGGATCACAGAGCGCGGCCTGATCACCCTGCGGGAGGCCGGCGCCCTGCAGGCCTGGGAGCAGGCCTGCGACGCGGTCAAGGCCAAGCTGGCGGGCCGCTAGGCGCGCGCGTAAACCTCGGTTTCGGCCATGACAGAGCCGGTTTCCATCGGCCAGCGGATCAGCAGGATGGCCGGGTTCAGGTTGGTCTGCCCGGCACACAGCGCACCCAGACCCTGCAAATGGCTGCGCAGCACGCGCTGCTGCGGTGTCTGCGCGTGCGAGATCACCTCGACCAGGCAATCGGCGGGCCAGCCCGCTTCCATCATGCCCTTCTGCATCGCGGCAGCCCCCGCCACACCCATGTAACAGGCGAGCGTGGTGCCCGGCGCGGCACAGGCGCTCCAATCGGTCACATCGCCCTCACGCCGGTGGCCGGTGGCGAAAACCACGCGCTCGGTCACGCCGCGTTCGGTCAGGAAACTGTCGGCAGCGGCGGCGGCGGCGCAGGCCGCGGTGACGCCGGGCACGATATCCCAGGGAATGCCCGCTGCGGTCAGCGCCTCGGCCTCTTCGGCGCCACGGCCAAAGATCCCGGGATCGCCGCATTTCAGGCGCACGACCTTTTGCCCGGCCAAGGCGGCCTCGACCAAGGCCGCGTTGATCCTGTCCTGCGGGACGCTGTGATGCCCCGGCGCCTTGCCGACCGAGACGCATTTTGCGCCATGTTTGGCATGTTTCAGCAGTTCTCGATCGGCAAGTCGGTCGTAAAAGATCACATCCGCCGCAGACAGCGCCCGCATCCCGCGCAGGGTGATCAGATCAGCCGAGCCCGGTCCGGCGCCGAGCAGGGTGACCTTGCCCTGCGCCCGGTCCGCCCGCGCCTTGCGCTGCGGCAGGGCGGGCAGGATCAACTCTTCGCACCACTGGCGAAAGGCGGTCAGCAGGCCAAGGACGGGAGCAGGAGCGGTGCGGATCATTCGGCGGCCTCCTTAAGACGGGATGGGACGAGCAGGGCGCTCAGTTCCGGGCGGCACGACCCGCAGGAGGTGCCGGCCCCCAGCAGCGTGCCGATTTCGGCGACCGAGCGGGCCTCACCAGAGCCTATCGCCGCCAAAATCGTGTTCCGCCCGACAGAAAGGCAGGCGCAGACGATCGGGCCCGGATCGGGCTGATCGGCGCCCGGCGCACCGGCCAGCACCTGCTTGGGCGCCTTGGCCGCAATCTGGGCGGCCAGATGGTCGCGCGACAAGGCCACCGGGGCGGGCCCAGCGAACAGCGCGGCAATCAGGCGGTCGCCGTCATGAAAGGCCAGTCGGATCAGCCCCTTGGCGCGGTCTTCGACCATCGAAGGTTCAACCTCGGGCAGGCCGAACAGAGCCTTGGCATGGGCGATCCAGTTGGAAGGGGTCTGCAGTCCGGCCAGTTCCACCCGCCAGCCGCCGGCGATCCGGGTTTTGGCCCAGTATTCGGCTTCAGGCTCCAACGCGCCGGCGCTGACGGCAAAGCCATACCAGGCGGCGTCGTAGCGGCTGACGTTGACCGCCGCCGCCTTGCTTTCCGGCTGGCCAGAGATCGGGTCGACCAGACCGGGCACCAGCGTGTCAATCCGGGCCTGCGATGCCAACTCTCCCGTCCAATGCATGGGCGCGAAGACTTCGCCCGGGGCGGCCTTGTCGGTGACAAGCGCGCGCAGGATCGCCGTGCCATGGGCATTCGAGACCCGCACCAGATCGGCCGGCGCGATGCCGAGGCGGGCGGCATCACTGGGGTGCAGCTCGACAAAGGGTTCGGCAAGGTGCTGGCCCAGACGCGGCGATTTCGCCGTGCGGGTCATCGTGTGCCACTGGTCGCGGATGCGCCCGGTGTTGAGCCGAAAGGGTGCTGCGGCGGGCAGGGCCCCGGGCAGGCGCGGCGTGATCGGCAGCATCCGGGCGCGGCCGTCGGCGGTGTGGAACTTGCCCGCACCGAAGAAACGCCCGCCCTTTTTCCGGGCGTTTTGCGGCCAGGTAAAAGGCTCTAACACCGCATAACCGGAGGCATTCAGCCCGCTCAGATCCGAGATGTCGAAGTCGCTGCCAAGGCCACCGGCCACGCCCGACAGGGCGGCATATTCGGCGAAGATCGCGGCGGCGTCCGGCCAGGAGAAGGCCGTTTTCCAGCCCATGCGGCGCCCGACCTCGGCCAGGATGCGCCAGTCGTCACGCGTCTGACCGGGGGCGGGCAGGGTCCGGCGCTGGCGGCTGATCGTGCGGTCGGAATTGGTGACGGTGCCCTCTTTCTCGCCCCAGGCGGTGGCGGGCAAAAGCACATGGGCCAGGCGCGCGGTATCGGTTGCCGCCGTCACATCCTGCACCACGACGAAGGGACAGGCGCGCAGGGCTGCGGCCACCGCATCGGCATCGGGCATCGAGACGACGGGGTTGGTGTGGATGATCCAGATCGCCTTGATCTTGCCCTGCGCCACGGCGCGGAACATGTCCACGGCCTTCAGCCCGGGCTTGTCCGCCATCGCCGGGCTGGCCCAGAAGCCCTGCACGGCAGCACGGTGGGCGGGATTCTCGATCTCCAGGTGGCAGGCGAGCATGTTGGCCATGCCGCCGACCTCGCGCCCGCCCATCGCATTGGGCTGGCCGGTGACCGAGAAGGGCCCCATGCCGGGCCGCCCGATCCGCCCGGTGGCGAGGTGGCAGTTCAGGATCGCATTGACCTTGTCGGTGCCCGAGGCGGACTGGTTGATGCCCTGGGAATAGACGGTGACGACCTTCTCCGTCTCCACCCACATCTGGCAGAACAGGGCGAGGTCGGCGGGGGCGAGGCCGGTCATCGTGGGGTCGGTGGCGAGGGCGGCCGTGATCGCGTCCTCCAGCCCGGTGACATGGGGCAAGAAATCGGGGTTGACCGCCCCGGCGTCGGCAATCGCCAGCAGCAGGGCGTTGAAAAGGGCGGCATCCGCGCCGGGGGCAATCGCCAGGTGCAGGTCTGCGATGTCGCAGGTCGCGGTCCGGCGCGGGTCGATCACCACGACCTTCATTTGGGGCCGCGCCGCCTTGGCTGCGGCCAAGCGCTGATACAGGACCGGATGGCACCAGGCGAGGTTAGAGCCTGTCAGCACCACCAGATCGGCCAGTTCCAGATCTTCGTAAAGCCCCGGCACGGTGTCGGTGCCGAAGGCGCGGCGGTGCCCCGCCACCGAAGAGGCCATGCAAAGCCGCGAGTTGGTGTCGATATTGGCCGTCCCGATGAAGCCCTTCATCAGCTTGTTGGCGACATAGTAATCTTCGGTCAGCAACTGGCCCGAGACGTAAAGCGCCACCGATTCCGGCCCATGGTCCGCGATCACCTTCTGAAACTGGCTCGCCACCAGGGTCAAAGCCTCGTCCCAGCCCGCCTCGCGGCCGTAGACGCGCGGGGTCAGAAGGCGGTCGTCCAGGCCGAGCGTCTCGCCCAAAGCCGTGCCCTTGGAGCAGAGACGCCCCTTGTTGGCCGGATGGTCGGGGTCGCCCTTGATGGCGAGCCCGCCCTTGCCGTCTGGTGTTGCCAGCACCCCGCAGCCGACGCCGCAATAGGGGCAGGTCGTCTTGATCGGGGTGCCGGGCGTCATGCGGCCACCCGTTTCGCCAGACGGGCGGTGTCGAGCATCAGGCGCCCGGCCTCGACCTTCAGCGGGTAGGTCGCAACCTCGCCCTCGTCGGCGCCCTGCGCCATCCCGGTTTCCAGCGAGAAGACCCAGGAATGCAGCGGGCAGGTGACGGAAGTGCCATGCACGATGCCCTCCGACAGCGGCCCGCCCTTGTGGGGGCAGGTGTCGTCGATGGCAAAGACCTCATCCGCGGCGGTGCGGAACACCGCCACGCAGCCCGCCGCCGTCTTCACCACCCGTGCGCCCTGGCGTGGAATGTCGTCCAGCGCCCCAATATCCAGCCAGCTCATTCCGCAGCCTCCAGTGACAGGTCGGTGAGAGCGGCCCATTTGGCCCGCTCGGCAGGTTTGGCATGTTCGGCCCAGGGATCGACTTGGTAGATCGACTGGCTGACCATGAAGCGGTCGTAGAGGGCCTTGCGGTTCTCCGTGTCGGCAACCTGTTCCTGGCACCATTCCAGCCCGACCTTGTCGACCCATTTGTAGATGCGGTGCAGGTAGCGGGCGTTTTCGCGGTAGAGCTGGACGAAGGCTGCGACGACCTCCATCACCTCGGCCTCGGTCGTGGCCTTGCAAAGCGGGATGGTCTCGCGCACGTCCATCCCGGCGGCACCGGCAACGCTGATCTCGTAGCCGCTATCCACACAGACGATGCCGACATCCTTGCAGGTCGCCTCGGCGCAGTTCCTCGGGCAGCCCGAGACGCCAAGTTTCACCTTGGCCGGTGTCCAGGAGCCCCAGAGCATCTTTTCCAGCTTGATGCCAAGGCCGGTCGAGTCCTGCGTGCCAAAGCGGCAGAAGTCGGAACCGACGCAGGTTTTCACCGTCCGCAGACCCTTGGAATAAGCGTGGCCAGAGACCATGCCTGCATCGTTCAGATCAGCCCAGATCGCCGGAAGATCCTCTTTCTTCACGCCCAGAAGGTCGATGCGCTGACCGCCGGTGACCTTGACCATCGGCACCTTGTACTTGTCGGCGGCATCGGCAATCGCGCGCAACTCGTCCGGCGTGGTCACCCCGCCCCACATCCGCGGCACGACGGAATAGGTGCCGTCCTTCTGGATGTTGGCGTGGTTGCGCTCGTTGACAAAGCGGCTCTGGCGGTCGTCCTGATAGTCCAGCGGCCAGTCCGACAGAAGGTAATAGTTCAGCGCCGGCCTGCAGGAGGCGCAGCCGCCGACCGTCTTCCAGCCCAATTCCTGCATCACCGCCGGAATGGATTTCAGGCTTTGCGACTTGATATAGCGCCGCACATCTTCATGCGTGTGGTCGGTGCATTTGCACATCGGCGGATTGGCATTGGCTTTGAAGCTGTCGCCGAGCGTCAGCGCCATGACCTGTTCCACGAGGCCAGTGCAGGTGCCGCAGGAGGAGCTTGCCTTGGTCTGCGCCCGCACGAGGTCCAGCGTGGTGGCGCCGCCCTGGATGGCCGTTACAATCTTGCCCTTGCAGACGCCGTTGCAGCCGCAAATCTCCGCCTCAGGCGGCAAGGCTGCAACGGCCGCCAGAGGGTCCGATGTGGCACCCCCCTGGAAGGCCGGCCCAAAGATCAGCGTGTCGCGCATGGCCGAGATGTCGGTGCCATCCTTGATCAGGCCGAAGAACCAGCTGCCATCCGCGGTGTCGCCATACATGACGGCGCCGAGGAGTTTGTCGCCCTCGATGACCAGCCGCTTGTAGATGCCGCGACCGGGATCGCGGAACACGATATCCTCACGCCCCGGCCCTTCGGCGAAATCGCCGGCAGAGAAGAGGTCGACGCCGGTCACCTTCAGCTTGGTGGCGGTCTGCACCGGACGGAAGGTCGCAGCCTCGCCCGCCAGGGTCTGGGCCAGCACCTTGGCCTGGTCGTACAGCGGGGCCACGAGGCCGAAGAGCTGCTTGTTGTGTTCGACGCATTCGCCAACGGCGAAGATCGCAGGGTCAGAGGTGCGCATCTGGTCGTCGACCACGATGCCACGGCCCACCTCCAGATGCGCGTCATTGGCCAGACGCACCTCGGGGCGGATGCCCACGGCCATGCAGACCAGATCGGCGGGATAGATCGTGCCGTCTTCCAAGAGCACCGCCTCGACCGCCTCATGGCCGAGAATGGCCTTGGTCGAGCCTTTGCAATGCACCTTGATGCCGCGGCGTTCGAGGTCCTTTTGCAAAAGATAGCCCGCCGCCGGGTCGAGTTGGCGTTCCATCAGATGGCCGGCGAGGTGGATGACGGTGACCTCCATCCCGCGCAGGCGCAGGCCGGCGGCGGCTTCCAGCCCCAGAAGGCCGCCACCGATCACCACGGCCTTGGCCTCGGCTTTGCCGCAGGCTGCGATCATCTTGTAGGTGTCGTCGAGGTCGCGGTAGGCGGTGACCTGCGGCAGGTCCTTGCCCTGCACCGGCACGATGAAGGGGGCCGAGCCGGTGGCGATCACCAGCTTGTCATAGGGCGTCTCGCCCTTGGCGGTGTGGATGGTCTTGGCGGCACGGTCGATGCCGGTGACCGCCTCGCCAAAGCGGCAGGTGATGCCGTGGGCTTCGTACCAGGCGGCGTCGTGGGTGACGATCTCCTCATAGGTCTTTTCGCCCGACAGGACGGGCGACAGCATGATGCGGTTGTAATTGCCCCGCGGTTCCGCGCCGAAGAGGGTGATCTCGTAAGCCCCCTTTGCCAGGACCAGCAGGTTTTCCAACATGCGGCCCGAGGCCATGCCAGCGCCGATGACGACCAGTTTTTCAGTCGATTTCTTTTCCACGGCGACCTCTCAGAGATACCAGGCGACGACGAACGAAAGTTCGCTGCCGCGGTGAATGGGAAGGGCGAGCATTGCGGTGTAACCCGCAGCCAGGCCCGAGGAATTGCTTTCGATGACGGGAAGGCCGGTGGCCAGGACCATGCCGATCTGCCCCTTCCAGGACGAGACGCGGCGCGGGTTGTCTTCATCCCACAGGGGGCCTTCACGGTCGCAGATGCCATCGATCAGCACCGCGTCGCCGGTCTTGCCGACCTTGGCGGCGCGGGCGTCCCAGATCTCGAACCGGCGGGCGATGGGCGTGCCCTTGGCTGACAGAAGAGCCAGCACATAGGTCGCCCCGCCTGGCACCGGAACCGGCAGGCCAAGCCCGGTCGAAAGCCCCGCCTTGCCAGCGCTTTCGGCGCGGACAAAGCCGTAACCCGCGCCCAGATCGCGCATCAGCATCGGCGTGTTGGCGGACCAGACGCCGCCCGGCAGGCCCTGACCCCGCGCAAAGGCGGTGTGCTGGGTGACGAACTCGAACTCCTTGGCCATACCGAAATAGCCGTCGTCCAGCGTCAGGGTGCCGGCCTTTTCGACCCAGACCTCCAAGGCGCCGATCCGGTCGCCGCCATCGGCGCAGAAGATCACCAGCACGGCTTTCAGCAGGTCACCGGCAAAGACCGGCATGGCGACGGCGGCGGTCAGGCCGGCGGCCTTGGCCGCCTCGGCCCGGCGGAAATAGGTGCCGTCGAAGCCTTTCAGAACAACAGGACGCGCCTCGGCCCAGGCCTTGCCGGGCAGGCCTTCGCCCTTGGCGAAGCTTTCGCGGCCAGAGGCCTCGGCAAATCCCTCATGCGCGCCGTAATTGCCGGCGTGAAGGATCAGCTTGCCGTTTTCCGGCACCCAGACCTCGGCCACCTCGATGAAGGTGGGGGTGGTTTCCAGCATCACATCCATCATGCCGCGTCCTTCTTCTTGTCGCGGCCATGTTCGTATTCCTCAAGGAATCCCATGATTTCAGCGCGATAGGTGTAATAATCGGGGTGATCGAGCAGGGCGCGGCGGCTGCGCGGGCGCGGCAGGTTGACCTCGGTGATCTTGCCGATGGTGGCGCGGGGGCCGTTGGTCATCATCACCACCCGGTCGGCCAGCAGGATCGCCTCGTCCACGTCATGCGTGACGCAAACGGCGGTGACCTTGGTGCGGGACCAGACCTCCATCAGCACCTCCTGCAACTCCCACCTCGTGAGGCTGTCGAGCATGCCGAAGGGCTCATCCAGCAGCAGAAGCTTGGGGCTGAGGGCAAAGGCCCGGGCGATGCCGACGCGCTGGCGCATGCCGTTCGACATATCGGAGGCCACGCGGTCCATGGAATCGGCCAGACCCACGCGTTCAAGGTAGTATTCGACCACCTCCTGACGCTCGGCTTGCGTGGCCTTGGGATAGACCTTGTCCACCCCGATCGCGACGTTCTGCTTGGCGGTCAGCCAGGGGAAGAGGTTCGGCGACTGGAAGACCACGGCGCGTTCGGGATCGGCCCCTTCGACGTGGAAACCATCCAGCGTGATGGCGCCAAGCGAGATCGGGTTCAGCCCTGCCGTCATCGACAGAACGGTGGACTTGCCGCAGCCGGAATGGCCGATCAGGCTGACGAACTCGCCGCGCTTCAGGGTCAGGTTGAAATCCTCGACCACGGTCAGCGGGCCTTTCGGCGTCTCGTAGACCTTGTGGAGTTGCGAATAATGCAGATAGCGCGCTTCAAGCGGCGAGGCGGCGGCGCGTTTGTAGGCGCCGGGGATCGCGTGGCGCGGGGTGACGGCGGGCAAAAGCCGGGTCTCGGGCAGTTTGGAGGCGATGCCGACATCCATGAGGTAAGCGGTCACGGCAGAGCGCAGTTCCTTAAACAGCCCGTGGTCCAGCGCGGCGCGGTCGCGGGGGCGCGGCAGATCGACCGCAAAGCTTTCGCCCAGCGTGCCATCGGGGTTGAGACAAATGATCCGGTCGGCAAGGATCAACGCCTCGTCCACGTCATTGGTGATCATCACGGCGGTGCGGCGGTCGGCGCGCCAGATCGCCTCGATCTCGGAGGCCACATTGGCCCGGGTCAGGGCATCCAGCGCCGAAAGCGGTTCGTCCATCAGCAGAACTTCGGGTTTCATCGCCAAAGCGCGGGCCACGGCGACGCGCTGGCGCATCCCGCCAGAAAGTTCCGCCGGGCGACGTTCAGCGGCGTGGGAGAGGCCGACCATCTGGATATAGCGCTTCACCTCGGCCTCGCGTTCGGCCTTGGTGCCCTTGTGGGTGGCATCGACCGCCAGCTGGATATTACCGGCCACGGTCAGCCAGGGCATCAACGCGTAGGACTGGAAGACCAGCCCACGTTCGGGCCCCGGGCCAGTCACCGGGGCGCCCTTGAACAGGATCTGCCCGGCATCCGGCAGGGTCAGCCCGGCCATCAGGTTCATCAGCGTGGTCTTGCCCGAACCGGAAAAGCCGAGGATGACCAGAAACTCGCCATCCTCGATGGAAAGCGTCAGGTCCTTCAGGACCGGCGTTTCGCCGAACCCCTTGGAGACATGCGAGAATTCAAGAATGCCCATCATGTCACCGGTTGTTCGTGAAGGTGAAGAGCGATTGCAGCGCGAACATCACCCGGTCGAGGGCAAAGCCGATGATGCCAATGGTCAGCACGGCGACCATGATGCGGGCCAGGCTGTCGGCAGAGCCGTTCTGGAACTCGTCCCAGACGAATTTGCCAAGGCCGGGGTTCTGCGCCAGCATTTCCGCCGCGATCAGCACCATCCAACCCACGCCCAAAGACAGGCGCAGCCCGGTGAAGATCAGCGGCAGGGCCGAGGGCAGGACCAGCTTGGTGATGCGGGTCCAGAGGCTCAGCTTCAGCACCCGGCCGACGTTGACCAGGTCCTTGTCGATCGAAGCCACGCCAAGCGCGGTATTGATCAGCGTCGGCCACATCGAGCAAAGCGTCACTGTGACCGCGGAAACCAGGAAGCTTTTCGGCATCGTGCCCGCGTAGGTGGCCGAGATCACCATGGTGACGATCGGCAGCCAGGCCAGCGGCGAGACCGGCTTGAAGATCTGTACTAGCGGGTTCAGCGCAGCATTGGCGGTGGGTGAAAGGCCCGAGAGGATACCCAGCGGCACCGCGATCAGCGTGCCGATCAGGAAGCCCAGGAAGACGGTCTTGATCGAGGTCAGGATCTGGCCCGGAAAGGTCGGCTTGCCGGCGTAGGTGCGGTTCTTGACCTCCTCCGGCTTGCCCTCGGCGATCAGGGCGGCGTTCTTTTCGGCCTGCTTGGCGTAGAAATCGGCCTCTTTCTGCGCCTCGACCACGGCATCGGCGCGCAACACGCCGACCTGTTCCCAGACCTGCACCGGGCCGGGAATAGCGCCGAGCGAGGTTTGCACGGTGGGGGCAAGCACGCCCCAGAGCAGAAGGAAACCGGCGATGGCCAGCACCGGCACCACGGCCAGGCGCCAGATCTCCTTGACCTGGCCGCGCGGGTTGTCGCCGGCCAGAACCCGCCATATCGGCGTGATCCAGGCCAGCCCAAGGATCTTGAACCAGGGGTCGCAGCGATTGATGAACCGCCGCAGCTTGTCGAGGTTGCTTGCCGTCTTCACGGCGCCGTCTTTCGGCATTTCTGCGGGGTCCAGAGCGGTCATGTCATGCCCCTCAGTTCTGCACAGCGCCATCGGCGACGGTCTGGCCGTCTTTCAGACCGATGGTCAGGCTGTCGATGTAGGCGTTAGGTTTGGTGCCGTCGTAGGTCACATGGTCGATGAAATCGCTGCTCGGGGCCTTGTAGCCATCGGCGTCGAAGTCGAAGTCGCTGTCCTTGGCCTTGCCTTCGGCGATCAGTTCCTTGGCGGCTTCTTCATAGATCGCGGGCTTGTAGACCGACTTGGCGGTCTCGTCGTACCAGCTGTCGGGATGCGCTTCGGCGATCTGGCCCCAGCGGCGCATCTGGGTCAGGTACCAGACCGCGTCGGAGTAATAGGGGAAGGTCGCGTTGTAGCGGAAGAAGACGTTGAAATCGGGCTCGGCGCGCTTGTCGCCCTTTTCGAATTCGAAGGTGCCGGTCATCGAATTGGCGATGACGGCCTTGTCGGCGCCGACATATTCCTTGCGGCTGAGGATCTCGACCGCTTCGGCGCGGTTGGCGTTGTTGTTCTCGTCCAGCCACATGCCGGCGCGGATCAGCGCCTTGGTCAGGGCGATCATCGTGTGGGGGTTGGCTTCGGCGAATTCGGCGGTGACGCCGAAGACCTTTTCCGGGTTGTTCTTCCAGATGTCGTTGTCGGTGACGACCGGCACGCCGATGCCCTTGGCCACAGCAGCTTGGTTCCACGGCTCGCCCACGGCGTAACCGTCGATCGTGCCGGCTTCCATCGTGGCGGGCATCTGCGGCGGCGGGGTGACCGAGATCAGGACCTGCGCCTCGGTCT
The DNA here is from genome assembly GCF_056403335.1 of Rhodobacter sp. P2_H5. NCBI lineage: Bacteria > Pseudomonadati > Pseudomonadota > Alphaproteobacteria > Rhodobacterales > Rhodobacter > Rhodobacter sp. P2_H5. The sequence goes on from NZ_JBFUFS010000006.1 coordinate 271,330, forward strand.
GGCCGGCCACGTCGCCGGGCTGGTAGTAGCCGGGGTTGATGCCGCCGGCCGCCAGCCAGTAGCGCAGTTCGTAATTGTGGGTCGAAACCGGGAAAACCATGCCCATGTTGAAGGGCTTGCCGGCTGCGGCATATTCGTCGAGCACCGGCTTCAGCGCTGCGGCAGAGATCGGATGTTCCGGCTTGCCATCGGCGCCCATCTTCAGGCCCGGCTTCATCGCGTCCCAGACCGCGTTCGACACGGTGATCGCGTTGCCGTTCATGTCCATCGAAAAGGCGGTGACCAGATGGCCCTTGGTGCCGTACCCGATGGTCGAGGCGATGGGTTGCCCCGCCAGCATATGCGCGCCGTCCAGTTCGCCATCCAGCACGCGGTCCAGAAGCACCTTCCAGTTGGATTGCGCTTCCAGCGTGACAGTCAGGCCCTCATCCTCGAAGAAACCCTTTTCCTTGGCGATGGCGAGGGGGGCCATGTCGGTCAGCTTGATGAAGCCGAGCGTCAGCTGGTCTTTCTCGATGCCGGCGGTTTCGGCGAAGGCGGCCGATGCGAAGATGGGGGAGGCGAGGCAGGTGGTCAGGGTCAGAATATGGGCGAGACGCATGGATCAACTTCCCGGATGGCCCCTAAGCGGGGCGATGAAATGGAAAAAGCCGCATGGATCCGCTGCCTTGACAGGCACGGTTCCAAGCGGCGTTGCTCGGCTTTCCCTCAGCTTTGGGGGAACGCGGTGGGACATCGTTGCCCCTTGCGTTAGGTTCAGATGACATGTGCCGCAGTGCGGCGTCAACGATTGTGTGGGGTCCGGGGTCGTAAAGCTTCATGCTTTGGCCCTCCTGCACAAATCTTCAGCTGAGTGGATCGGTCGGGTCGAAAACCTTGGCATCAAAGAAACGGTCGGGGGGCAGAATCAGTCTGCCCTGGGCCGAGGGGGCTGCGGTTGGGACGGCCAAGGCGCCCTCCAGCTTGTCCGATGCGCTGGGCAGGGCGGCGCCGGCAAAGCGCAGGTGTTGGCGGTAAAGGTCGCTGCGGAAGACGGCGCGGGCGGCCGCGATGGCGGGTTCGGGGTCAAGGCCGTGACGGAGGGCGAGCCTTGCGCCGATCCAGCTCGCCTGACTGCGCCAGGGGAAATTGGCGGCTCCGGCGTGAAATTCGATGAAGCCCGGTACTCGGCGTTCCTGCCCGTCGGCGGAGATCAGCAGGCGGCCCGTCAGCACGCGTTCGATGACCTCGGAGGGCAGGGCCAGACGGCCCGGTGCGGCCAGCAGGTCAGAAGCCACGCTGAAGTTGTCGGCCTGACCCAGCCAGCGCCCGGCGCGCCAGATCGCCCGCATCAAACCGCCAGCCAGACCCGGTTCGGCCTCGGCCCATCCGGCGCGCGCCGCCAGCACCTTTTCCGGCGCAAAGGCCCAGATCGCCGAGCCGGGCAACAGAAGCATCCCGGCGCCGCTGTCCACCGCGACCGAACCGCGCGGCTCGCCCACACAAAAGGCGTCGATCTCGCCCGCCGCCAGCGCCTCGGCCATGCGGGGCGGGGCGACGGTGCTGATGTGCAGGCCCTCGGGCAGGGGTTGGCCCAGACCGGCCAGCCAATAGTGGATCAGTTCGGCATGCATCGAGAAGGGGAAGGGCACGCCGATCCGCAATCTCTCCCCGGCGGAAGCCAGCAGCGCCAGCCCCGCTGCCCGTGCATCCGTGAAGTCGAAAGTGTAGCCCGAGGCCTGCATCCGCGCCGCCAGTGCCGCCGAAACCCCGATGGCGTCGCCGTTGATGTTCAGCACCATCAGCGCCTCGAACTTGGCGGCACTGCCGCCGAGGCCGATGGCGCTGGCCACCGGCAGGGGCGAGAGCATGTGCGCCGCATCGACCTGACCCAGGGCCAGCATGTCGCGCAGGGTGGCCCAGCTGGGGGCGGGCTTCAGGTCAAGTTCCAGCCCCTCTTCGGCGGCAAAGCCCAAGGCATCTGCCACGAACAGGGGGGCCGCATCGACCAGCGGCAGATAGGCGAGGGACAGGCGCGTGACGCTCATTTCAGAAGCTCCGTCGCCATGACCAGCGCCTGCGCCATGTCCACCAGCTTCTTGCCCTGATCCATCGCCCCCTTGCGGAGCAACGCATAGGCCTCTTCCTCGCCGATGCCGCGCGCCCGCATCAGGATGCCCTTGGCGCGGTCGATGACCTTGCGTTCCTCCAAGGCGCGACGGGTTTCGGCCAGCTCGACCCGCATTTTTTGGACCATATGAAAGCGGGCGATGGCGGCGTCGAGGATCGGCTTGATCCGTTCACCGCGCAGGCCGTCGACGACATAAGCCGAAACCCCGGCCTCGATCGCGGCCTTGGTCAGGGTGCTGTCGGAATTGTCGACGAACATCGCGACCGGGCGTTCCATCGGGGCGGAGGCGAGGGTCAGATCCTCCAGCACATCGCGCGAGGGGTTGCCGGCGTCGATCAGCACGAGGTCGGGGTTGCGCTCGGCAATCCGGCGGGCAAGGCCGATGTCTTCGGAGATGACAAACACGTCAAGCTCACCCGCTTCGCGCAGGCCCTCGACGATCATCAGCGCGCGTTCCCGGTCTTTTTCGACCACAACGATGGAGAGACCCTTTGCCATATCCCTGTGCACCGCGATTGCTGCGCTGCGGCAAGATTCGGATGCGGAATGGCGGTGGGGCGGCAGGAGAATGATTAAATAGTAATCATATACCCTATAGAAAGCGCAAATGATGGGCGATCCGCCCCGGCAGGTTTAAGCCGGGGCGGGGTTTGCTCAGCCGAGCAGCACGGTTTCCGGCAATCCGTAGACCGGGGTGTCGATCCCTTCCATCCGGGCTTTCAGCTGCAGCGACAGGAACTGCGAGTAATGGCGCGACTGGTGCAGGTTGCCGCCCTGGAACCACAGCGCCTCTTGCTGGGTGGGTTTCCACATGTTGCGCTGCTCGCCGACCCAGGGGCCCGGGTCCTTGGTGGTGCCCGACCCAAGACCCCAACACTTGCCCACCTTGTCGGCGACATCCTTGCCGATCAGATCCGCCGCCCAGCCGTTCATCGAGCCGTAGCCCGTAGCATAGACGATCACATCGGCCGGCAGGCGCGTGCCGTCGTCCAGGATCACCGCATCCTCGGTGATCTCTTTCACATTGCCATGGGCGAGTTTCACCTTGCCGTCGATGATCAGCTGGCTGGCGCCGACGTCGATGTAATAGCCCGAGCCGCGCCGCAGGTACTTCATGAACAGACCCGAGCCGTCGTCGCCCCAGTCGAGCCAGAAGCCGGCCTTCTCCAGCCCGGCATAGAAGGCCGCATCCCTTTCCCGCATCTGGTTATAAAGCGGGATCTGGAATTCATGCAGGATCTTGTAGGGCAGGCTGGCGAAGATCATGTCGGCCTTGTTGGTGGTCATGCCGCCCTGCACCGCCTTTTCCGAATAAAGCGCGCCCATGCCGATATCCATCAGCGTGTCGGACTTGACGATATGGGTGGAGGACCGCTGCACCATGGTGACATCGACGTCATTTTCCCACAGCGCCGCGCAGATATCGTGGGCCGAGTTGTTGGACCCGATCACCACGGCTTTCTTGCCCCGGTAGGCATCCGGCCCCGGGTGTTTGGAGGAGTGGTGCTGGTCGCCCTTGAACTTCTCCATCCCGGGATATTTCGGCAAATTGGCCTTGCCCGACATGCCGGTGGCCAGCACCAGTTGCTTGGGCTTCAGCGTGACCTCGGCGCCATCGCGGTCGACCACCACGGTCCATTCCTTGGTCGCCTCGTCGAAATGGGCGGATTTGCAGGTGGTTTTCGCCCAGTAGTTCAGCTCCATGATCTTGGTGTACATCTCCAGCCAGTCGCCGATCTTGTCCTTGGGGGCAAAGACCGGCCAGTTGGGCGGGAAGGGCAGATAGGGCAGGTGGTCGTACCAGACCGGGTCGTGCAGGCAGAGCGACTTGTAGCGGTTGCGCCAGCTGTCCCCGGCGCGTGGGTTCTTCTCGATGATGATCGTGGGCACGCCCAATTGCCGCAGCCGTGCGCCAAGGGCGATGCCGCCCTGGCCGCCGCCGATGATCAGGACATAGGGCTGCTTGGTATAGCCAAGCTCGCGCGCCTCGGCCTCGCGCTCTTCGGCCCAGGACATCCGGTGCTTGCCGGCGCCGTGCTTGGCCCCCAGCGGGCGGTCATAGCCGAGCGGTTCCTCGAAGCCCTTCAGTTCCACCATCGTGGTCAGCAGCGTCCAGATCTTGCCAGCCTTCAGCCGGATCAGGCCATAGCCGCGCGCCACTTCGGTTTCAAAGCTGATCCAGGCGGTGGTGATGCCGCCGTCCTCGTTGGCCGTCTCCCCCTCGGCCACGCGCCAGTTCGACGGTTTGGTCGTGGCAAGCTGGTGGCGCAGCATGTCGGCCACCTGATCCTTGCCTTCGACGGTTTTCAGGTTCCAGGTGAAGGTGACCAGATCGCGCCAATAGCAGTCGTCCTGAAACATATCCGTGGCGCGGGCGATGTCGCCAGCGGACAGGGCTGCGCCGAATTCCTCCAGGAACGCTGCGACCTGATCGGTCGTCGTTGCATCAAGCATGGGTTTCCTCCCTCAAGTTCTCCCAAAGACAGACTGCAACGTTTCGTTACAGGGTTGCAGGGAAAATGCGGGATTTAGCCGGGAGGGCCGCGAAAGGCGGCGGGCGTGTTGCGCGGCGCAACGGCGCGCAACGGGCGGCAACAGGTCAGTTGGGGCGCATCAGGCCCAGCCGCTGGACACGGCGCAGGATGGTCGAACGGTCCACCCCCAGCCGCCGCGCCGCCAAAGCCATGTTCCAGCCGCAAGCCGCGAGGATCGCTTGAAGCGAGGCGCCCTCGTCCTGCGGGGCTGCCTTTTCGGGCAGGGAGGGCGGCGGCAGGTCGGGCAGGTCGATGACGGGGGATTCGGCCAGGGCCACGGTCACATCCAGCACATGCATCAGCTCGCGGATATTGCCGGGCCAGCTGCGGGCCTGCAGATCGGCCTTGGCGGCGGGGCTGATCCGGTAGCTCTCGGCCCGGCCATGGGTGCGCTGGCGCAAAAGCCGGTCGAGAAGCCAGTCGAAATCCTGCCGCAGCCGGAGCGGAGGCAGCGACAGCGTCGCCCCCGCCAGCCGGAAGAACAGATCGCGTCGGAACAGGCCCTGCCGCACCCTTTCGGCCAGATCCTGCTGGCTGGAGGCGATCAGCCGCAGCCGCAGGCGCCCGGCCCCGGTGGGCAGGCCCTCACCCTCGGTCAAAAGGCGCAGAAGGTGGCCCTGAACCGGCGGGGACAGATCGCCGACCTCGTCAAGGAACAGCGTGCCGCCCTCCGCCAGGGCCTCGGCTCTTTTGCCCAGCAGGGCCTCGTCCAGCCCGGCTTCCGAGAGCGCGGCGCAGGTGAGCGACACGAAGGGCCGGTTGCCCGGCGTGGCGGTGTGGATCGCACGGGCCAGCCTTTCCTTGCCGGTCCCCGTCTCGCCCTGGATGAGCAGGGGCACCCCGGTCGGCGCCAGCCGGGCGGCATCGCTGAGCAGGCGGCGCAGCGTCGGGTCGTTGCCGCTGAAGCTTTGCAGGACGGCGGGCAGGCTGGGCGCCTGCGCCGGGCGCAACACCGGCCCGGTATGGGGGGCAATCGCATGACCATAAAGCGCGCGGCCATCGCGCAGGCGGATCACGCGGTCCTCGGTCGGGCGGCCGCGCATCAGTTCGGGCATGTCGTCGATGGTCAGGTCAAAGAAAGCGTCGATCCGCTGGCCGAGAAGCGAGCCCTTCAGACCGCCGACCTGCCGCAGGGTGCGTTCAGCGGCATGGGTCATGCCGACCAGCCGCCCCGCGCCATCCAAAGCCACGGCAGCTTCAGGGTCGACATCCAGAAACTCCGGCAGGGGAGAGAAGCGCAAAACCCAATCGCCCCGGCTGAGCGCCATCAAATTCGCCATCTCGATCCGCCGGGCCGAGGCGCGGACGAGGTTCAAGGCCAGCGTCTGAGACAGCTTCGGCGTGGGCGAGCGCAGGAGCGAGATATCCAGCACCGCGGTCAGCACGCCGCTCGTGTCGAAAATCGGCGCTGCGGTGCAGGAGAGCGGCGTATGGGTCAGGTCGAAATGGTCGGTCTGGTGGATCGTCACCGGCTCCTGCGTCACCAGACACGACCCCACGCCGCAGGTGCCGGCCAGATGTTCCGACCAGTCCGAGCCCAGATGCAGGCCCGCCCGGCGCAGTTCATCCTCGAACCGCATGTCACCGAAGAAATCCACCGTGATGCCCTTGGCATCGGCCAGAAGCAGGACATAGTTCTGCCCGGCGACTTGGCGGAACAGCCCCTCCAGCCCGCTGCGGGCGATGGCGATCAGGCGTTCGGATTGCTCGCGATGTTCGCGCAGCTGGGTGTCGGGCACGATATGGGCGGGGCTCGGGCGCGAGGGGTCAAGGCCATAAGCCTCCACACAGCGCCGCCAGGATTGCTGGACCAGCCCGTCACGCCCGGTCGAGGCCCCGTTCAGGACCTTGTCGATCTCCGCCAGATGGTCGCGGTCCTGCATTGCCCCTCCCCTCCGGTCTCCCCCCCGGGCTGAACGACAGCCGCCCTTTCGGGCGGACGCCGGTCAGCATGGGGCCAGAGCGCCTTTGCGGCAAGGGGGGAGTGCGTTACCGCAAGCCGTCCTTGCCGATCGCCGCCTCATGGGTCAGCCCGCCGACGCGGGGCAGGGGGCGGCCGCTGTCGGTGACGGCGACCGCCACCATGATCTCGCCCGCACGGGGGGAATCGTTCAGCCGCACTTCGATCCCGTCGAAATGGCTGCGGACATAGGCCGCGTCCTTGTGGCCCAAGGGCACGTCCAGCACCTGCCCCGGCCCGCCCATCTTCTTTGACGAGGCGACCAGCGCCGCCCCGCCGCCGACCGCCGCCCGCAAGGGCGCGCCGAGCTTCGGGTGCAGGATGGCGGCGGCATGTTCCAGCTCGCCCGCCTCGCCGACCATGGCGGCCTTGCCGTAGCTTTGCGCCTGCGCCGGCTCGATCCCCAGGGCCGCGACACAGTGCTGGCCCAGAAGCGCGCCGAGCTCCTCGCCGATGTCCATCAGGGGCGTCAGATCCTCGACATATTTCCCGGCAAAGGGGTTGGCTATGACGGCCACGGCCACCGCCTTGCGGGTCGGCGGGGTCACCGGGCGCCCGGCCTCTTGCAGGGTCTCTTCAACCCAGACAGCGATCTTGCGGATATTGGCGCTCATCTCAATCCATCCAGCCCTTTGACATCTTTCGCTTCCAGCCCGCCCGAGCGCGAATGCACCCGCGGCCCCGTGGTCATCACCAGCACCACCATCATTTCATCGGCGCGGGGGGAATCGTTCATGCCCACTTCCATCGAATCGAAATGGCCGCGGACATAGGAGGCGTTGACATGGGTCACCGGCACATCCAGCCGTGCACCCACGCCGCCGACCTTCTTGGCCGAGGGCACGATGGCCTTGGCATCGCCAAGGATCTCGCGCATCGCATAGCCGCCCGGCGCGTGCCAGAGCGCGCCATGTTCCAGCTCGCCATTGGCGCCCACGATGATGCCCTTGCCATAACCCTCGATCGCCGCGGGATCGCCGCCGAGCACGGCGAGCAGCCGCTTGGCCATCATCAGGCCGAGCGGTTTGAGGTCCTCCATGAAGGGCTGGATATCCTCGACATAGCGGCCCGCGAAAGGGTTGGCGATGACGGCCATGATGGCGCCCCGCCGCAGCGGGGTGGCGGCAACGGGGCCGCCCTCGTGAAAGATCTCCTCGACCGCCGTGGCGATCTTGCGGATGATGACATCAGGCATGGGCAGGGCTCCTGTCGAGGGAAAGGGTCTGGCTCTGGCCGCAAAGGCGCGACTGGCCGTGAAGGAAAAGCGCGGCAGAGAGGGCAAGGCCGCGCGTGACGATGGAACAGGCGGCGGCCTCGCCGCGGTCCAGCGCTGAGGCGGCTTCTCCAGGAGAAAGCCGGGCGACGTGGGTCACGACCAGTCGCGCACCCAGGTCGCTGTCGGGCTGCAGGCTGTTGGCGGCGGCGCGGGTGATGGCGGGATGGTCGGGAAGGTCCACGGCATTGGCGATCATTGTGGCCGCCACATCCGCCTCGGCGGCCGAGCGGGCCAGAACCGTCACCGCATCGGCGATTCCGAAGGACAGGCTGCGCCCGCCCTGACCACTGGTGGCGATGCCGCGTGCGGCATCGGCGTGGCCCACATCGACCCGGCCCAAGGCGGCACCGTCCAGCCCGGCGATGGCCATGCGGAAGCGCTCCCCCTCGGCCAGATGAAAGGCGATATCGCCGCCGTTGTTCACGTAAGCGCGGCGGAGTTTGGTGGCCCCGGTCATCGCCGCCAGCACCTCTTCGGCGACCGAGCCTGCGACGGCAGCCATCGGTGTCACAAACACCGGCGCATGGGGCAGGGCGGCGCGGGTCATGCGGCGGGCCGTGGTGCCTTGCGGCATCACGCCCACCTCCTGACGCAGCAGGGGGAGTTCGGCCACCAGTTCCTGCAGCACCGTCCTGAACCGGGCGAAAGCGGCGCGGAAGGCAGCCTCGCGGTCACCCTCTGCCCCGATGATCAGGTCAATCGGCCCGTGCTGCAGATGCAGCCTTTCGCCATCGGGCAAAAGATGGGCCGTGGCGCCGTTCACGACCGGCCCCAGGGGAAGTTGCGCTTGTCCTGCGGGTCGCCGTCCTCGCCATGGCTTACCCGGCGGATCGCGGGGGTCAGGACCGAGGCGACCGGCTGCACATGGTCGATATGCCCGCCCAGATCGGCATAATCCGACAGGCGCAGGGTGAACTCGATCGGCGCCACCAGTGCGGGCGTCGGCACATAGCCGAAGGAATTGAGTGGCATCTGCATCACATCCGCCATCACCGTGATCCCGCCGCCCGGCCAGACATAGGCCGAGGCGCCGCCACAGGAGACTTTGGTCAGCGCCGCCTTGACCGATTGCGTCAGGCGGACCGGGTTGGAGGTGACCCCGGCGCGCAGCGATCCCCCCGCGCCGCCCATGAAGATCACCGAACAGACCGAAGGTTCGCAATTCTCGGCGATCCTTTCGGCAGAGGCGCGAACCTCGGGCGGGGCCTCCACCGGCACGGGTTTCAGGTCGGCGTCCAGCTCGTAATAGGCCCATTGCTCGCCCGTGGTCGAGACCATGAGCATCTTCAGCCCCGGCCAGGCCACCTTGGCGTCAAAGGGTTTGAGGATGGTCAGCGGGTCTTCGACATCGGTGCCGCCCCAGCCGGTGCCGGGATGGGCCACCTGAAAGTAACGCCCGGGGGTGGAGCGGCGGCCGTTCATCTTGATGCCGGTCGGCGGCACGTCCAGAAGTTTGCCCGCCTGATGTTCGGACAGGACGCCGGTGATATGGTCATCGACCACCACCACCTCATCGACATGGCCGACCCATTGCTTGGCGAACATGCCAATGGTGGCCGAGCCGCAACCGACCCGCATCAGCTTTTCCGGCACGCCGTTGACGATGGGAGGCTGCCCGGCCTGAATGACAACGGTAGCGCCGTCGTCAATCGTGACCTCCACAGCCTCGCGGTTGCAAAGCTTCATCAAGGCCTCGCAGGTCACCCGACCCTCTTTCTTGGAGCCGCCGGTCAGGTGCAACACGCCGCCCAAAGACAGCATGGCAGAGCCATATTCGCCGGTCATCACATGGCCAATCGCCTCGCCATCGACCCGAACCAGCGCGCGCTCGGCGCCAAGGTGGCGGTCGGTGTCGATCTTCACCTTGACGCCGCAATAGCTGAAGATCCCCTCGGTCACGACTGTGACCATATCCACGCCCTCGACCTTCTGGCTGACGATGAAGGGGGCGGGTTTGTAATCGGGATAGGTGGTGCCGGCGCCCACGGCGGTGATGAAGGTGCGGTTGCCCTTGATCAGATCGCCGTCCCAGTCCTCGGGCTCGCCCTCGAGGAAGGGCACCGCAGAACCGCCCGATTGCAGCACGGTCAGGGGGTCGAGCCGGACCAGCAGGCCCTCGTGATTGGCATAGCGGTCACAGGCCCCGGCGCGGCCCTCGGCGATATAGCACATGACCGGGCAGGCATCGCAGCGGATCTTTTCGGCGGCAATTTCGGGGGTGGAGGCTTCATTCATGGCCAGCTTCCTTCAATGCGGCGCGCAGCCGGGCAGGGGTGACGGGAACGCGGTGCATGGCAACGCCAGTCGCATGGCGGATCGCGTTCAGGATGGCGGGAGCGGTGGGGATCAGCACATGCTCGCCCAAGCCCTTCGCACCATAGGGGCCATGGGCGTCGGCTTCCTCGATGATCAACGTGTCGATCGGCGGGATATCCCCGATGGTGGGGATCAGGTAATCGTGCAGGTTCTCGGTCCGTCCGGGCAGGTATTCCTCCAAGAGCGCCATGCCGAGGCCTTGCGCGATGCCGCCCTGCACCTGACCTTCGACGAGCAGGGGATTGATCGCCTTCCCCACGTCATGGGCGGCGGTAAAGCGCAGCGGGCGGACGAGGCCAAGTTTCAGATCGACCTCGACCACCACCAGATGCGCGGCATAGCCGAACTGGGCATAGGGCTCGCCCTGGCCATTGGCGTCGAGCGGCCTTGTCGGCGGGTCATAGCTTTCCTCGGCGCGCAGGACATAGCCTTCGGCATCGGGCGCAAGCTGGGTCAGGTCGACCTTGTGGCTGCCTGCAGCATCCGTCACCAGCACCGCGCCCTTGGTGAAGGTCGGCGTGGCCTCCGGGGCAGCATTGCAGCGCTGCAGGATCATCTGGCGCAGGGCAAGACCGCTCAGCCGCGCCGCATTGCCCGACACGAAGGTCTGGCGCGAGGCCGAGGTCTTGCCGGCATCGGGTGTCACATCGGTATCGGGGCTGACGAGGTGCAGCGCCTCCACAGGGGCGCCCAAGGCGGTGGCGAAGATCTGGGCGATGACGGTATTCGCCCCCTGCCCGATATCCATGGCGCCCTGATGCAGCACGACGGTGCCATCAGCGCGCAGGCCGGATTTGATGGTGGAAGGGTTGGGCAAGGAGGTGTTGCCGCAGCCGTACCAGCCGCCCGCCAGCCCCACGCCCCGCTTCAGAATGGCGTTCGAGGCGTTGAAGGCGGCAATCTCCGCCTTGGCGGCCTCCCAAGCCGGGCGAAGCGCGGTCAGGCAAGTCTTGATCCCGACGCCTTGGGCAAAGACCTGCCCGCAGACGGTGGGCTGGCCATTCTCCAAAGCATTCAGCAGGCGGAAGTCGAGTGCATCCATCCCGAGCTTGCCCGCCAGTTCGTCAAACAGGCTTTCCTGAGCAATCGCCGATTGCGGCACGCCAAAGCCCCGGAAGGCGCCGGAGGAGGGGCAGTTGGTATGGATCGCCCGCGACTGCGCCAGATAATCCGCCACGCGGTAGGGACCCGAGGCATGGACCGGCACCCGGTTCGCCACGGTCGGCCCCCAGGAGGCATAGGCCCCGGTGTTGAAATCGCCGGCGAAGTGCATGCCCGACAGCTTGCCGTCCTTCGTCGCTCCAATCCGCAGATGGATGGCGGAAGGGTGGCGCTTGGTGGTCGATTGCATCGATTCCATGCGCGAATAGGTCATCCGCACCGGCTTGCCCGTCTTCAGCGCGCCCAGAGCCACATAGGGCTGCAGCGAAATATCGAGTTTCGAGCCGAACCCGCCACCGACGGCGGTCGGCACGATGCGGATCTGGCTGCGGTCCATCGCCAGAACCTCGGCCATCGAGTCCAGATCCATCACCGGGGCCTGGGTGCAGGCGTGGATCTCCAGCCTGCCGTCCACCACCTGGGCAAAGCCCGCCTCCGGCTCGATATAGGCATGTTCGACGAAGCCGGATTCGAAATCGCCTTCGACCACCACATCGGCGCGGTCCAGCGCGGCCTCGGCATCGCCATGCTTCACAAACCCGCCGCACATGATGTTGCAGGCACGATCGGCGTGGAGCAGGGGCGCCCCCTCGGCCAAGGCGGCAGCAACCGTCTCGACACCGGGTAGCGCGGTCCAAGTCACCGGAAAGCTCGCCGCGTCAAAGGCGGTCATCGCCTCGGCTGTGCCCACGACTGCGGCCACGGCCTCGCCGCGGAAGCGGGCCTCGGTCTCGGCGAAGACGGGTTGATCGACGAAAGCCGGGATGACGCCAAAGGCGTTGCGGCCGGGCACGTCCCTGGCGGTCAGCACGCAGGCGAGGTCGGGGCGGGCGGCAAGCCAGCCGTCGAGATCGCCAAAGTGGAAGGCGGCGCGGGGGTGGGGGGAGCGGATCACCTTGACCACCAGGGCATCTGCCGGGGCCACGTCATCGCCGAAAGCGGTGCGCCCCTCGATCCGGTCAAGCCCATCCAGCCGCCGCATCGCGGTGCCGACGCCGCCCTGCGCCAGAAGCGGCGCCGCCCTGGTGCCCGCGGCGACCACCGCGTCGATGATCTTGCGATAGCCCGTGCAGCGGCAAAGAACGCCACCCAGGGCATCTTGTACCTGCCCCGCATCAGGCTGCGGCACTTCGCGCAAGAGCGCCACGGCAGAGACCATCATCCCCGGCGTGCAGATCCCGCATTGTGCGGCCTGATGGTCCTGAAAGCTTTGCACCAGTGCCCTGGCGGCGGGGTCGGCGGCGACGAGGCCCCGGACCGTCTCAACGGTCTTTCCCGCCGCCTGATGGGTGGGCATGAGGCAGGCACAGACCACCGCGCCATCGACCAGCACCGAACAGGCGCCGCAATCGCCCGCGTTGCAGCCGATCTTGACCTCTTTCGCGCCCAGGCCTTCGCGCAGGGTCACCGACAGGCGCTCGCCCGGCGCGGGGGTGGTGCGCACCGCGGTTCCGTTCAGAACAAAGCCCACGTCCGATTGCATCGCAAGGTTATCCATCCGCCCGCGCCCCTTTGGCAACAAGATCCGTCAAAAGCCGGGTGACAAGTTCGGCCACCGCTTCGTGGCGATAGTCGCCCGAGGCGCGCACGTCGCTGATCGGCGCCAGACCCTCCAGCGCCGCGGCATCGACGGGCAGGGGGCTTGTCACCGAAAGCCCCTCCAGCCGCGATTCCAGCACGGGCAAGCGCCGGGCGACGGGCGAGCAGGCGCCCACTGCCACCCGCGCTCCGGCGATGCGGCCATCAACGACGCGCAGGGAGGCCGCCACCATCGCAATGCTGATCACGAGATAACGCCGTGCCCCAAGCTTGGAAAAGCCCGAGACTGTGCCGTCAGCCATCTGCGGGATATGCAGCGCCGAGACGAGTTCCCCGGGCAGGCGCGTGGTGCGGCGGACGCCGGTGATGAAATCTTCCAGCGGCACCAGACGGGTGCCGGAGGCTGAGACCAGCTCCACCCCCGCCCCCAAAGTCAGCAGGGGCGGCACGCCATCGGCGGCGGGCGAGGCGTTGCAGATATTGCCCGCCAGCGTGCCCGCGTTCTGGATCTGGATCGAGCCGACCTCGCGTGCTGCAGCCTTCAGCCCGTCGAAGGCCGGCGGCAGGTCGGCGGCGGTGACATCGGCCCAGCGGGTCGCCCCGCCGATTCGCCAGCCGTCCGCCGTCCGGGTGATACCGCGAAAGCCCGGCAACCCGGTCACATCCAGGAGGGAGACCGTCGGCAAACGCTCCCCCGCCTGCGGGAACCAGTCGGTTCCCCCTGCAATCACAGAGACATTGCCGCCGTCCAGCGCCGCAAAGGCCGCGTCCAGCGAGGTGGGTGCATGATAGGCCATGGCGAGTCAGCGCCTCCAAAACTTGTTAGCATGCAAATAAGAAACCGCGCCGGGGCTTCTGTCAAATGCAATCGTGGCGGGCGGCGTCTGCGCTGGCAACCCGACCGGATCGGAGGCAGACTGCTGCCTGCAATTTTGGCGGACCTTGCCCCTTGAAGCGGCTTGATCGAAGATCGAAACATGTTAGCCTACTAATAATAACCGGAGGTGCCCCATGGCCGAAGATGTGAAGAAACTGGTGATCCGCAACATCGGCCTGATGCTGTCGGGCAAGATGGAAGAGCCGATTCTCGATGCCGATTGCCTGATCGCCATCGACGGCAAGATCACCGCCTGGGGCCGCGCCGCCGACATGGATACCGAAGGCGCCACGACCGAGATCGACGCCAATGGCTCCACCCTCGCCCCCGGGCTGATCGACAGCCATATCCATCCGGTGGTCGGCGACTATACCCCGCGCCAGAGCCAGCTGAACTGGATCGATTCGACGCTGCATGGTGGTGTGACAACCCTGATCTCCGCCGGAGAGGTCCATATGCCGGGCCGTCCGAAGGATATCGTCGGCCTCAAGGCGATGGCGATCGCGGCGCAGCGCTGGTACGAAAACTTCCGCCCCTCGGGCGTCAAGGTCATGGCGGGGGCGCCGGTGATCGAGCATGGCATGGTCGAGCAGGACTTTAAGGATCTGGCCGATGCCGGGGTGAAGCTTCTGGGCGAAGTGGGCCTCGGCTCGGTCAAGGATGGCAAGACCGCCAAGCAGATGGTCGACTGGGCGCGCAAATACGGCATCCAGAGCACGATCCACACCGGCGGCCCCTCGATCCCCGGTTCCGGCCTGATTGATGCGGCCATGGTGCTGGAGGCGGGCACGGATGTCGTGGGGCATATCAACGGCGGTCATACCGCGCTCCCCGATGACCAGATCATCTGCATCTGCGAAAACTGCACCAAGGGGCTGGAGATCGTCCATAACGGCAACGAACGCGCCGCCCTGCTGACGCTGAACACCGCGCGCGAGCTGAAGAAGATGGACCAGATCATCCTCGGCACCGATGGTCCGGCAGGCTCGGGCGTGCAGCCCCTGGGCATCCTGCGGATGATCGCGATGCTGTCGAGCCTGGGCAACATGCCCGCCGAACTCGCCTTCTGCTTTGGCACCGGCAACACCACGCGGCAGCGCAACCTGGATACGGGGATGATCGAGAAGGGCCTTTGCGCCGATTTCGTCCTGATGGATCAGGCGCAGAACTCGCCCGGCAAGACGATGCTGGAGTCGGTGCAGCAGGGTAACCTGCCCGGCGTCGGCATGACGATCATCGACGGCGTGGTGCGCAGCCAGCGCAGCCGCAACACCCCGCCGGCCTGGCGGATCCCGAAGATCCTCAAGCAGCCCATGGCGGTTGAAGGCGGCGGCCACTAACCTGATTCGGTCCGCGAAAGGCCCATCCATGCTGAAACACACGACCGTCCCCCTCACCCGCGCCTGGAACTCCTGGTCCGACCGGCCAGGAGAGATGGTCTTCCTGCCTTTGGGCGTGCGGGTGACGCCTGTTCTGTATTCCTCGCGCACTCGCAAATGCGCGCGGATGGAGCCGCGGAGCGATGTGATGCGGCTGGGGCGCCACGCGCTGGACGGGTCTGTGATCGAGTTTGAGGCCGATCTGGCCGGCACCACGCTGGCCTTTGCCACCACCAAGCCCGACCCCTTCGCCTTTCGCGGCAGCTGGGCCGCCACGACCAGCGCCGAATGGGGTCTGAGGTTCTGGGTGACGCTGGCGATCTCCGCCGAGGACGGCACCGAGGTGACTTACGACGCGGCCGCGGGCATGGCGCTGCTGAGGCTGGGGGATCGGTTCGTGGCAGTGGCCACGGCTGAAGCCCCGGTGCAGGTGACCGGCCATGCTGACCTTGATGCGCTTTGCGCCGACTTCGAGACGCATGGCTACTTTTACCGCGACAGCCGGGCTGACAAGGCGCCGCTTCTGGCCCTGCGTTTCAATCTGGAGATGATGCGGCAGGGCGCTTATGCCGCTGCCGTGGCCGACAGCGCGGCCTTGGCGATGGCCGGGGCCAGGGCGGCTTTGGCGGCGCCCGCGCCCGCGGCCGAAAATGAGGGGGCTGCGGCAGAGGCTTTGTCCGCCGTCCGCGATATCGTCGGCTGGAACACGATCTGGGATGCCACCAACCACCGGCCCTATACCGCCGTGACACGGATCTGGAACCTGGGCACCTGGGCGGTCTGGCACAATGACCAGACCTATGCCGCCCTTCTCGCCGGGGTCTTCGATGCCACTCTGGCGCGCGAAAACCTCGCCGTGGCTTTGTCCGCCGCCACGCCGCAGGGCAATTTCGCCTGTATCGCCACCTCGCGCGATACCTGGGTGGACCGCAGCCAGCCGCCTCTGGGCAGCCTGATCGCCTGGCAGATCTATCTGCGCAGCGGCGAGCGTTCGATTCTGGAGCAATGCTACCCCGCCATGGCCCGCAACCAACGCTGGTGGCGGCAGATGCGCGACCCTGACGGTTCTGGCCTCATCTCCTGCGGCAGCTCCGACGTGGGCGAGGCCTTGTACAAGGGCACCGCCTTTGGCGCCCGGAACGAGACCGGGATGGACAATTCCGCCACCCATGACGAGGCGGTCTACGATCCCGAAACCCGCAGCCTTTCGACCTGGGATCTGGGGCTGAACTGCGTCGTGGCCTTGGATGCCGAGATGCTGGCGCTTATCGCCGGGGCCTTGGGGCTGACCGATGAGGCTGCGGGTTTTGCCGCCGATGCCGCAAGGCACCGGGCGCTGATCCAGACCCGGCTTTGGGATGACGAGCGCAAGATCTTCGCGAACCGCCAGCGCGGCGGCGGCTTTGTCCGCTCGCTCTCGCCGACCAGCTTTTATCCTTGGCTTTGCGGTGCCGCGAGCCCCGAGCAATCTGCCCATCTGCTTCGCCATCTCGCCGATCCGGCAAGCTTCGCCGGAGATTGGGTCCTGCCCAACGCGACCCGCGACGACCCGGCCTTTGCCGACAATGTTTATTGGCGCGGGCGGATATGGCCCAATGTGAATTACCTTGTCTGGTTGGGCCTGCGCCATGCAGGATTTGGGAAAGAAGCGAGCCAACTGGCCGAACAGAGCCTGAATTTGTTCCTCAAATCCTGGCGCGGCAGCCGGATCGCGGCGGAGAATTACAACGCCGTGACGGGCGAGGCGATGGATCAGGGCGACACCGATCCTTTCTACATCTGGGCCGGGCTTCTGCCCTTGATGGCGGTGTCCGAAGTGGTGGATTTCGACCCCTGGCGCGGGCTGACCCTGACCAATACTGGCGCCGCGGCAGAGGTCGGTCCGATGCTGTCGCCCCATGGCGCGCTAGCCGTCACGGTCAAGGGGGGCGCCCTGCATCTGACACTGGACACAGCACCTGCCCTGACGCTGGAGGGCGGCGGGCGGCTGGAGGAAGTGATTCTCCGCCCTGACCGTTTCAGCGCCCGGTTGGCCACGGCACCGGCCCGCCTGACCTTGCACCGTCCGGCTTCGGAGGCACCGCTTCTGCTCTCTCTGGATGGTCAGGCGATTCGCGCCCTGCCGGTTTCCGGCGGATTCGCCTTCGATCTTGCGGATTCCGCGCCTGGAAGCCGTCTGGACGTGCGGTTTTCGTGAATTTTCACGGCTGGGGGCCTGGCCGTGAAAAAAGGGTTTGACAGAAATCAAACCGAAAATAATAGTATGTACACCAACAAATAATGCTGTCGTAAGAACGGCGTGCCGCAGAAGGAAATGTGCTTCGGCACGGGCGTGACGGGGAAGACCCCCGCAAGGGTTCAGGGTGATAATAGCCTGATAATAAAAGGATTTGCTGGGTAGACCGGCAAAGTCCGGTGCCGCCTGCGGCCCGGCGCCCCCATGCCCGAGCATGTCGTCATGGCATTCTCGGACCGCTATGTTATGCCGTAAGCCATCGACGGCTCATGAAAACAAAGTTTCACAGGAGGTCTGACATGTCGAATTTCTCTAGACGCGATACACTGCGGATGCTGACGGCGGCGCTGGCGGCCAGCACGGCCGGTTTCGCGCTGCCGGCCCGTGCCGCCGGCGGCAAGATCACGGTGCTGAACTGGAAAGGCTACGGCACCGACGAGGCCTGGGCAGTGAAGGCCTTCACGGAGGCCACCGGCATCGAAGTGGTGCATGACTACTTCTCCTCCGAAGCCGAGGAACTGACCAAGCTGCGCACCAATCCGGGCGCTTATGATGTGGTGCTCCTGAACTCGGCCCGCGTCTCGACCGCGGCCAACGAAGGGCTGATCGTTCCGGCGGATCTGTCCAAGATCGCCAACTCGGCGGATGTGAACCCCGATCTTCTGGCCAACCCGAACTTCACCATCGACGGCAAGGGCTATGCCGTTCCGTGGGTCTGGGGCATGACCGCCGCCGCGATCCGGGAAGGCACCAAGAAGCCGGAAAGCTACAACGACCTGGCGGCGGCGGACTACAAGGGCCGCTTCGCGATGGACGACGATGCCACGGTGGCAATCGCCATGGGCGCCCTGATGACCGGGCAGGACATGAACGATCCCAAGGACATGGATGCGGTCAAGACCGCGCTGAAATCGCTGAAGCCCAATATCAAGATGATGTGGTCGTCGGAAGATCAGTGGAACAAGTCCTTTGCCGCCAACGAGTTCGACGCCTCGATCTTCTGGTCGGGCGGGGCCGTGCGCTCCAAGCGCAACTCCAAGCTGCCGGTCGAATTCGTGGTGCCGAAGGAAGGCGCTATCGTCTGGGTCGATGGCCTGACCGTGGCCGCCGGCGCGCCGAACCCCGAGGGCGCCGCCGCCTTCATCAACTGGATGATCGACCCCAAGTTCTATGTCGAATGGGCCACCAAGGTCGGCGCGCCCGCCTCGTCCAACACCAAGGCGCTTGCGGCCCTTCCGGCTGACGATCTGACGGCTCTGGTCCACAAGCCCGAATACATGAAGAGCGCCAACGTGATGTCGGCCTTGCCGGACGACCGCCGCGAAGCCTTCAACAACGCCTGGGAAGAAGTGAAGGCTTTCTATGCCGAATGAGACCCACACCATCGGGTCACCGCGCGGGCCGGAGGGCCCGCGCAAACGCCGCATCCTGCCCTCCTGGGTGGCGACGGCGGCCCTGCTTTTGCCGGCTTACGGCTGGCTGACGCTGGCGGTGTTCCTGCCGCTTCTGACGATGTTCGTCTTCAGCTTCATGGACAAGACACCCTTGGGCAAAGCGCCCGTCATCTTCACCATGCGCCACTACCGCGCCTTCATCGACCAGCCCTATCTGGTCCGCATCGCTTACAACACGCTGCTCATGGGCTTCTGGACCACGCTCACCTGCGCCGTCCTTGGCTTCCTCGCCGCCCTCGCCCTGTCGCGCACCACCTTCGGCCGCACGCGGGAGACCCTGCTGGTGCTGATCCTTCTGCCCTTCTGGACCAACGGTCTGGTGCGGGTGTTCTCCTGGACCATGGTCCTGCGCGAGAACGGATTCCTCGACAATCTTTGGCACATGATCGCCCCCGGGGCCGGATCTGTCGCTTTCCTTTACTCCCGCCAGGCCATCGTGCTCGGCCTCGTCCACGGCTATCTGCCCTATATGATCCTGACCTGCTACATCGCGCTTGTGACCATCGACGACGCGGTGATTGAAGCCGCCCAAAGCCTTGGCGCGCGCTGGTGGGTGGTCCTGACCAAGATCCTGATTCCGCTTGCCGCGCCCGGCCTTGTCTCGGGCGCCGTGCTGACCTTCGTGCCGGTGATCGGGTCGTTCATGGAGCCGCGGGTTCTGGGCGGCAAGGTCGGCGTGACCCTGGGCACGGTGATCGAGGATCAGTTCACCCAGGCCTTCAACTGGCCGCTCGGGGCTTCGCTGTCCTTCACGCTGCTCGCCGTGGTGCTGGCAATCTTTGCAACCTTTTCCGGTGTCCTGCGCCGGGGCACGGCAGGTGCGGCATGACACGTCTTGGCCATGTCTTCCTCGCCCTGATCCTGATCTTCCTCTACACGCCGATCCTCGTGCTGATGGCGATGGGGTTCAACGAATCCCCGCTGTACGAGCTGCCCTTCCGCTTCTCCACCCGCTGGTACGAGGCGCTGATGGGCAATCAGGAGCTCTTGACCTCCTCCTTCAACTCGCTCGTCCTCGCGCTGATCACCGCGGTCGTCGCCACCGCCATCGGCACCATCGCCGCGCTGGCCCTGTCGCGCCGGCAGTTCCGCGGGCGCAGCCTGCTGCAGCTGCTGCTCCTGCCGCCGATCGCCATCCCGTGGCTGATCACTGGCACCGCCATGCTGATCTTCTTCTTCTGGACCGGGATCGGCCGCGGCTTGCATGCGCTGATCATCGGCCACGTCGCCCTTGCCGTGCCTTACGTCGTGCTGGTCGTCGGCACCGGCCTCAAAACCGTTCGGAGTGACCTCGAAGAGGCGGCGATGAGCCTTGGCTCCACCCCGATCCACGCGTTTTTCGCCATCACGCTGCCGCTGCTGTTTCCCAGCATCATGGGCGCCGCGCTTTTTGCCTTCGCCGTGTCGCTGGACCAGTTCGTGGTCAGCTACTTCCTCTCCTCGCCCGGCTATACCACGCTGCCGGTGCAGATCTATTCCGCGATCCGCAAGGGCTTCACGCCCGAGATCAACGCGATTTCGACCCTGCTTCTGCTCGGCTCGATGACCGTCATCCTGATCTTCGCCCGTTTCGCCAAACCCGGAGCGCCCAAGTGACCACAGTCACCGTCCAAGCCGTCGCCAAAAAGTTCGGGTCCGTCCCGGTGCTGAGCGACATTTCCACCACCTTCGAAAAGGGCACCTTCACCAGCCTTCTGGGGCCCTCGGGGTCCGGCAAGACCACGCTTCTGCGCATCGTCGCAGGTTTTGTGGCACCGGATGAGGGCGTGGTGATGATCGGCGACCGCGATGTGACCAGCGTCCCGGTCTGGGATCGCAACATCGGGATGATGTTCCAGTCCTATGCGCTCTTCCCGCACATGACCGTCGCCCGCAACGTGGCCTTCGGTCTGGAACGCCGCGGCATCAAGGGGACCGAGGCCGCCAAGGCCGTCGCCGAGGCGCTGGAGATGGTCCATCTGACCGGCTTTGGCGACCGGATGCCGAAGAACCTGTCGGGCGGCCAGCAACAGCGGGTGGCCCTGGCGCGGGCCATGGTGATCAAGCCCTCGGTCCTGTTGCTGGACGAACCCCTGTCCGCGCTCGACCGGCGTCTGCGGCAGGAAATGCAGGTTGAACTTCTGCGCATCCAGCGCGAGACCGGCCTGACGACGATCTTCGTGACCCATGACCAGGAAGAGGCGCTGACCCTGTCGGACCGCATCGCCATCCTCGACAAGGGCCGTATCGTGCAAACCGGCGCCCCGGCCGAGATCTACGAGCGCCCGCAGACCCGCTTTGCCGCCGAATTCCTGGGTGATTCCAACTTCCTGACCGGTACGGTCACGCATGGCGCGGTGCGTCTGGCCGATGGCACAGTGGTGCAAACCTCGATGGCGCTGCCCGCTGAGGGCACCACGGTCACGCTCGCCGTGCGGCCCGAGAAGATGTCGCCCCTGGGGACCGAGGGCGCGACCAACCGCCTGTCGGCGCGCATCATGACGGTGATCTATGCAGGGCCGGTGCTGTCCTACCTTCTGGAGACCGCCGACGGCACCAAGCTGAAGCTGTTCGTCGCCAACCGCGACGGCACCGTCTTGCAAGAAGGTGCAACGATCACCCTCGGTTGGGCGCCCGAGCACACCATCCCCGTGTCGGGCTGAGCCATGCTGTTGCAGCCGCTTTCGCCGCAGACCCTGCATCTTGTCATCGACATGCAGCGTCTCTTTGCCGAGCCGCATGGCTGGCAGGTCGATCAGGTCGGGGCGATCCTGCCCAATGTCCTGCGCCTTTGCCAGACCAGCGGCGCGCGCACGGTCTTGTCGCGCTTCCTGACCCCCGACCGGCCGGAAGCGGCCATCGGGCGTTGGCAGGCTCTGTACCAGCGGTTTCCGCAGGTCACGGGATTGCCGGCCGACGTGATGGATCTGGTGCCGGAACTGGAAGGGCTGGCGGCAGAGGCCACGGTCTTTGACAAGACCACCTATTCCCTTTTCGCCGTGCCGGCCTTTCTGGACCACCTGGCGCAGAGGCAGACGGATACCGTGGTCTTTTCGGGGGCCGAGACCGATGCCTGCGTCTATGCCAGCCTCATTTTCGCGGTGGACATGGGCCTGCGGGTCATCGTGGCCAGGGACGCCGTGACCAGCGGCGACCTTGAGGCGCATGAGGCCATGCTGGAGATCCTCGCCCGCCGCCTGCCCGATCAGGTTGAACTCGCCACCACCGACCAGATCATCCGCGCCTGGACCAAATGAGCGACGATGCCGCCCTGATCGCCGCCATGACCACGGCGGAGAAGATCGGCTTTCTCAACGGTCATGGGTTGTGGCGCAGCTTGGCGGTGGAGCGCCTGGGCATCCCCTCGCTCGTGATGACGGATGGCGCCTATGGCGTGCGCTATTCCACCACGCAGATCGACGCCGGGGTGGATGCCGGGGAAAGCCTGCAACAGTTCCTCGCCGTCGCCAATGCGCGCGAGGATGACACCACGATGTTCGGCACCACGCGGCCTGCGACCTGCTTTCCCAACGCCAACCTTTCGGCCTGCAGCTGGGACGTCGATCTGGCCCGGCAGATGGGCGCGGCTTTGGGGGCCGAATGCCGAACCTTTGGCGTGCATCTTCTGCTGGGCCCGGGGATCAACATCCGCCGCACCCCCTTGGCCGGGCGGGCGTTCGAGTACTACGCGGAAGACCCGGTGATCAGCGGCGAGATGGCGGCGGGGCTGATCAACGGATTGCAGGGTCAAGGGGTTGGCGCCTCGCTCAAGCACTTCGCCTGCAACAATTCCGAGATTGACCGGACCAATGTCAGCTCCGACGTCAGCGAGCGGGCCTTGCGCGAGATCTACCTTGCAGGCTTTGAACGGGCGATTGCCAAGTCTGACCCCTGGACGGTGATGAGCGCCTATAACCCGATCAACGGCATCCAGGCGGCGGAACACCCGTGGCTTTTGACCCAGGTGCTGCGGCAGGACTGGGGCTATGACGGGTTGGTGGTGTCGGATTGGCACGCGGTCAAGCACCGGCCGGCCTCGCTTGTGGCGGGGACCGACCTTGACATGCCGGGCAGCGCGCGGCGCCGGGCGCAGCTTTCTGCGGCGGTCGAAGCCGGAGAGGTGCCCGAGGCGGCGCTGGACGCGGCCTGCCTGCGGATGCTGCGTCTGGTGCGCCGGGCCGAGGCTGGGGCGGCCACGCTCACGCCGGTGATGGATGCAGAGGCGCATCATGCCCTGGCCCAAAGGATCGCCGCCGCCTCCATCGTGCTGTTGAAGAACGAGGGCGCGGCTTTGCCCCTGCCGAAGGCCGGGCTGCGGCTTTTGGTGGTGGGCGATGGCGCGGTGCGGCCCGTCATCCAAGGTTCGGGCTCGGCCACGACCAACCCGACGCGGGTCGATGTGCCGCTGGATGAGATTGCCCGCCTGCTGGCCGCCAACTCCACCGCCCGGTATCTGCCCTTCCCGCAGGATGCCGCGGCGGAGGCTGCGGTTGCGGTCGCTGCGCAAGATGCCGATGCGGTGCTGATCTTCGCCAGCCACCACCGCGCCCGCGAGGGTGAAGGGGCTGACCGTGACAGCCTGCGCCTGGCCCCCGGGCAGGACGCCGCGATCAGCGCCCTGGCGCGGGCGGGAAAACCGGTGATTGTGACCCTGACCACGCCCGACGCCGTGGAAATGCCCTGGGCGGAGGAGGTCGCGGCGATCCTCTGCTGCTTCTTTCCGGGGCAGGGCGGCGGGGCGGCGTTGGCACAGGTCCTGTTCGGCGACACCAACCCCTCGGGCAAGCTGACGGTGACCTTTCCCGAAAAGATCGGCGATATTCCGGGCTATCTGACCTATCCGGGCGAGGCCGGGCATCATGTCTATGGCGAGGGGATCTTTGTCGGCTACCGCGGCTATGACCGGCGCGGGGCGGTGCCGCTGTTCCCCTTCGGTCACGGCCTCAGCTACACGACCTTTCGCTATGACGCGCTGGTGCTTTCCGCCGATGTGGTCACGCCCGAGGGCAATATCGCAGTGACGGTGACCCTGACCAACACCGGCCCCCGCGCGGGGCAGGAGATCGTCCAGATCTACATCCGCCCCCTTACCCCGGACCTGCCCCGCCCGCTGCGCGAGCTGAAGGCCTTCGGCAAGATCGCCCTCGACCCGGGCGAGACGGGAAGCCTGACCTTCAGCCTGACGCCACGCGACTTCAGCCATTTCGACCCGGCGGAGGGTCGTTTCGTGCTGCGTGGCGCAGGCTTTGTGGTCGAGGCCGCAGCCTCCAGCCGGGATATCCGGGCTACGGCGGAACTGGCGGGCCATCACACGCCGCCGCCACCGCTTGCCCTGCGCACCACGACGGCCGCGAACCTCGCGCTGGCCGATCCGCGGGCGGCGGCGCTGGTGCAGGACCTGCTGGAGCGCCAGCTTGGCCTGTCAGCGGTCGAAAGCGCCGCGCTGATTGCGCGCAGCAAGGGCTCGTTCATGAGCCTTTACGACACGCTCAGCTGGTATATCGGGGAAAACCTGAGCGAGGCCGAGATGCAGGCGGCCTTCGACCGGCCCGCGCCGACCTGAGGAACCTGCTGCTGCGTTATGGACCTTGGCCCGATTCCGTGAAAGGAATTGCCAAAGTTTTGGAGGCGGACGGTGACAGAAAAGCAACCCGGAGTTGAGGGCTATGTGCTGGAGGATCAGATCGGCTTCCGGCTGCGCCTTGCCAACCAGCGCCATCTGGAGATTTTCTCGGCCACCATCCCCGATGTGACCCCGACCCAGTTCGCCACTCTGGTCAAGCTGAAGGAATTTGGCGTGTTGTCGCAGAACCATCTGGGCCGGCTGGTTGCAATGGATGCGGCCACGACCAATGGCGTGGTGGACCGGCTGCGCAAGAAGGGGTTGGTCAAGACCGAAGCCTCGACCTCGGACCTGCGGCGGCTGGATGTGTCGCTGACGCCGGAGGGCGAGGCTTTCGTGGCCGCGACCCTGCCGCTGGCGCTTGAGGTTTCGGCCAAGACCGCCAAGGCGATGACCCAGCGCGAGCGGGCGCAGATCCTGACCATTCTGGCGAAGATCTGACCCCGGGCCCCCGAAGATGGGCAAATTGCCCATCCTACCGTCCGGCCTTTGGGAAATCCCGGGGGCGAGAAGGGCTTGACAGGGGCGGGGCCTTGGGAAAATCAGAAGTGTGAGAAGGCAGCGAGGACAGCTTGGCCCGAGAGATCGAACGCAAGTTTCTGGTACAGACCGATGGTTGGCAGGCGGGTGAGATCCGCCGTTGGCAGATCACCGATGGGCTTCTTCTGAACACGGGGGAGCGCAAGGTCCGCGTCCGCATCCGCGACGATCAGGCCACCATCGCCTACAAGGGCGCGCGCGAGGGTCTGGCCCGGGACGAGTTCGAATATTCGATCCCGCTGGAGGATGCCCGCCATCTGATCGCCGTGCATTGCGAGGGCCGGGTTCTGTCCAAGACCCGCCACGAAGTCCCGCATCAGGGCTTCGTGTGGGAGGTCGATGTCTATGACGCCCCGCTGAGCGGCATCATTCTGGCCGAGGTCGAACTGCCCGACGAGGCCACCGATCTTCCCCTGCCCGTTTGGCTGGGTGAGGAGGTCACCGGTCAGGCGCGCTACCGCAAGGTCAACATGCTGGCGGAGCGGCTGGCCGAGACTGGCGCGCTCGATTTCGGCGAGGATGCCTGAGCACCGGGCCTAGCCGACCCGCCTTGCGCCGACCCAGACGCCCCGCACCGCCGCCGCACGGCCAAACCGTGCGATCCGTACCACATCGGCCCGCAGACCCGGAACCAGCCGGCCCCGGTCGGCCAGCCCGGTGGCCCGCGCCGGGGTCGCCGTGACCGTGGCCACGGCGCGCGGCAGGTCGCCCCAGACATCGCCCAGCATCAGGGCAGCCGTCAGCAGGGCCGAAGGCACATAATCCGACGACAGGATATCCAGCAGATCCGCCTCCGCCAGCGCCAGGGCCGCGATATTGCCGGAATGCGAGCCGCCCCTTATGACATTGGGCGCCCCCATCATCACATGGATGCCATGGGCCCGGCAGGCGCGGGCGGCTTCCATCGTCGTCGGAAACTCGGCAAAGCGGACACCATGCCGGGCCGAGGTCGCGACCTGCTCGGCGCTGGTGTCATCATGGCTGGCCAAAGCCGCGCCAAAGCGCCGCGCCTCGGCCACGGCGGCTGCCTCATGCGCGGCGCCCAGCCGTTCCGACAGGGCCTGCTGGTTGGAGACGTGAAGCAGGAAATCTTCCTCGCTCAGCCCATGTTTGCCGCGCACATAATTGCGCAGCTGGGTCAGGTCGCGGAACTGGCGCTGGCCCGGCGTGTGGTCCATCAGAGAGACGATGCCGATGCCGTCTTCAGGCCCGAACTTGGCCAATTCGGCGATCAGCGTCTCGGAGCAGACCTCGGCGCGCAGGTGGAGGAGGTGGTTGATCCGGAGCGCCTTCTGGTCGCGCAGGGCCATGATCTCATCCGCCAGCAGCCGCGCATATTCGCCGTAAGCCGCCTTGTCTTTCGAGACGATGGACCCCACCCGCAGCGCATCGAACACCGTGGTGATCCCGGTCGAGGCCAGCTCGCCATCATGGGCCAGGATGGCACCGGCATGGGGGAAGGGCACCTTGGGGCGCGGCTCGATATGGCGTTCCAGGTTGTCGGTGTGCAGCTCGATCAGGCCGGGCAGCACCAGATCGCCGCCGCAATCCACGGCGCCTTTAGGAACCGAAGTGCCGGGGTCGATCGACCGGATCACCCCATCGGACAGGTGCAGCGCGCCGGTGATGATCTCGCCCGGCAGGACAAGCATGGCATTGGCAAGGATGGTATCGGTCATGCGAGGGCCTTGAAGTTTGGGTGGGATCGTGCTGCCAAAGCGTCACAGAGGCGTGACAGAACGCGGCTAGGCAGGACGCTATGGAAAAGATGAAACGTTACGCGATCTACTACGCGCCCGAAGCTGGCGCCTTTGCCGATGCGGCGGCAAGCTGGCTCGGTTGGGACCCGGTGACGGGCCAGACGGTGGCCCAGCCCGAGCTTGGCCTTGATCTGGCCGCCGTCACCGAAGAGCCGCGCAAATACGGCTTTCACGGCACGATCAAGCCGCCCTTCCGGCTGGCCCAAGGCGTTGATTTCGCGAGGCTTGATGCCGCCGTGTCCCGTCTCGCCGCCAGCCTGCGGCCGATCGAGATGCCCGGCCTTGATCTGCATTTCCTCGAACGCTTTCTGGCCCTGACCCCCGCGGGCGACACCCGCGCCCTGCAGGATCTGGCGGCAAGGGTTGTCGAAGACCTCGACCCGCTCCGCGCGCCCCTGACCGAGGCCGAGATCGCCCGCCGCCGCCCCGAACGCCTCAGCCCGCGCCAGCGGGACCTGCTGGACCGCTACGGATACCCCTTCGTGATGGAGGAGTTCCGCTTCCACCTGACCCTCTCCGGTCCGCTGGACGCCGCGCAAAAACAGGCTCTGACCGGCCTTGCAGAGACATATTTCGCCCCGCACCTGCCGCGCCCCTTCCGGATCGCGGCGCTGTGCCTGTTTGGCGAGGCTGAGGGCGGCAGCTTTCACCTGCTTCATCGCTATCCTCTGTCCTGAAGCGCGGACAGAAGGCGAGAGATTCCCAGATCGCGGCTGGCGTCATTGGCCACATCGATGACGGGCAGGCCCTCGGGCACCTCATAGGACGCGC
This sequence comes from Rhodobacter sp. P2_H5, assembly GCF_056403335.1. Lineage (NCBI taxonomy): Bacteria > Pseudomonadati > Pseudomonadota > Alphaproteobacteria > Rhodobacterales > Rhodobacter > Rhodobacter sp. P2_H5. The sequence continues at coordinate 298,845 of NZ_JBFUFS010000006.1, forward strand.
GGGCGAGACGGCCTTCGATCTCGGTCGCCGTCTCGCGGCCCCGTGCGGCCAGGCGTTCGGCCAGCACCTTCGACGGCGCGGTGATCCGCAGCACGATCAGGTCGGGAAACTGCGCCAGGGCCAGTGGCAGCGCCGCGCGTGAGCCGTTGAACATTACATGGGTCCCCTGCGCAAGTCCGGCAAACTCACCCTTGCGGATGCCATAGCGCAAGCCATGCGCCGGCCATTGCAGGCAAAAGGCGCCCGCGTCGCTCAGGGCGTCAAACTGGGCCGGGGTCACGCCCTCATAAGGCTCTCCGCCTGCGGTTTCGGGCCTTGTGATGGTGCGGCGCGCCCAGTGCAGCCGGGGCGAAGCCGCAACCGCGCCGGCCAGCAAGGTGTCCTTGCCCGCGCCCGACGGCCCCACAACCGCGTAAACCCGCCCCGTCATGCCACGGCCCCCGGGGTGAAGCCCGTCACATCGACCAGCCGGTCGCAAAGCCTTTCCCGCGCGCCTTCGTCGTGAAAGATGCCGATGATCGCCGCTCCCCGCGCCTTGGCGGCCTCGACCAGACTCAGCACCACCTCGCGGTTGGTGGCATCAAGGCTCGCGGTCGGCTCGTCCAGCAGAAGCGCGGGATAGGGATGGATGAAGCCGCGCGCGATGTTCACCCTTTGCTGCTCGCCGCCCGAGAAGGTGGTGGGCGACAGGGACCACAGCCGCGCGGGGATGTTGAGCCGCGCCAGAAGGCGTGCCGCCTGCGCCCGTGCGTCCTGCTTGGACACACCCAGAACCAGCAGGGGTTCGGCCACCACATCCAGCGTCGACACCCGCGGCACCACGCGGAGGAACTGGCTGACATAGCCCAACGTCGCCCGCCGCAGGGCGATGATCTGCCGCGGTTCGGCATGCGCCACATCGACATCGCCGACCATGATCGAGCCTGAGGCCGCGAGGTAATTCCCCCAGATCATCCGCATCAGGGTCGATTTTCCCGAGCCGGAGGCGCCCACCAGACCCAGACATTCGCCCGGGTTCACCTGCAGGTTCGCCCTCTCCATCACCGGAATGACGGCGGCGCCCTGGTTGTGCAGGGTGAAGCTTTTGGAAAGATTGCTGACGCTGATCATTCTACACCTGCAAGACCGAAGAGACCAAAAGCTGCGTATATTCGTGTTGCGGGTCATCCAGCACCTGATCGGTCAGACCCTGTTCGACGACATTCCCGCCCTTCATCACCATCAACCGATCCGCCAAAAGCCGGACGACTGCAAGATCATGCGTCACGATAATGGCCGAAAGCCCCATTTCCCGAACCAGCCCGCGCAACAAATCCAACAGCCGCGCTTGGACCGAGACATCAAGCCCGCCGGTCGGCTCGTCCATGAACACCAGCCGCGGCCCGGTCACCAGATTGCGCGCGATCTGCAATCTTTGCTGCATGCCGCCCGAAAAGCCCGAGGGTCGGTCGTCCACCCGGTCTTCCGCAATCTCGACCCGTCCAAGCCAGTCCAAGGCCGTCTCGCGGATCTGACCATAATTGCGCGCGCCGACCGCCATCAGCCTTTCGCCGACATTGCCGCCAGCAGAAACCCCCATCCGCAGCCCGTCGCGCGGGTTTTGGTGGACATAGGCCCAGTCGGTCCGCGCCAGCCTGCGCCGCGCCGCCTCGTCCATCCGGACGGTGTCGCGCGGGCCCTCTGCCGTGGCAAAGATCACCTCGCCCCGGTCGGGCGCCAGATGTCCGGCGAGGCAGGACAGCAGCGTCGATTTCCCCGAGCCGCTTTCGCCGACAATGCCCAGAACCTCGCCCGGAAACAGGTCGAAATCGACTCTGTTACAGCCCATTCGGCCGCCGTAGGACTTCGATATTCCCCGCACCGACAGAAGCGGCGTCACATTGCCAAGGTCCATCACAAATCCCCCTCTGCGACGCCGAGCCGCCCCAGATGCCCGGCCTTCCGCCGGCTTAGGCAAAAATCGGTGTCCGAACAGACAAACATCCGCCCGCCCGCATCATCCAGGATCACCTCGTCCAGATAGCTCGCCCCGGCGCCGCACAGATCGCAGTCGTGGTCGGCCTTGCTGGCCTCAAACGGGTGGTCTTCAAAGTCCAGCGAGACCGCCTGTGTATAGGGTGGCAGCGCATAGATCCTCTGCTCGCGTCCCGCGCCGAACAGCTGGATCGCAGGGTTGCCGCCGAGCTTGGGGTTATCGAACTTCGGGATCGGCGAGGGCGACATGACATAGCGCCCCTCGACCTTGACCGGATAGTCATAGGAGGTCGCGATCTGCCCGTGGCGCGCGATATCCTCATAGAGTTTCACATGCATCAGGCCGTATTCCTCCAGCTCGTGCATCTTGCGCGTCTCGGTCTCACGCGGTTCCAGAAAGCGCAGGGGTTCCGGGATCGGCACCTGATAGACTAGGATCTGGCCTTCGGTCAGCGGGGTTTCCGGGATGCGGTGGCGGGTCTGGATCACGGTCGCCTCGGCCGTCGCCTCGGTCACCGCCACCCCTGCCGTGCGCTGGAAAAACCGGCGGATCGAGACGGCATTGGTCGTGTCATCGGCCCCTTGGTCGATGACCTTCAGCCGGTCTTCCGGCACAAGGCAAGCCGCGGTCACCTGCACGCCGCCGGTGCCCCAGCCGTAGGGCATCGGCATTTCGCGGCTGGCGAAGGGCACCTGATAGCCGGGGATGGCGAGCGCCTTGAGGATGGCCCGGCGGATCATCCGCTTGGTTTGCTCATCCAGATAGGCGAAGTTGTAATCGGTCATTCCTCGGCCTCCTGCCGGGCCGCGGCCTCGGCCCGCAAGCGGCGCACCAGTTCAAGTTCCGCTTGAAAATCAACGTAGTGGGGCAGTTTGATATGCTCCAGAAAGCCGGTGGCCTGGATATTGTCGCTGTGCATCAGGACAAATTCCTCATCCTGCGCCGGGGCGCCGGTGAAGTCCTCGCCGAGTTCTTTCCAGCGCAGGGCGCGGTCCACCAGGCTCATCGCGATGGCCTTGCGTTCGGTCTGGCCAAACACCAGCCCATAGCCGCGGGTGAACTGCGGCGGCTCGGTCTTGGAGCCTTTGAACTGGTTGACCGTCTCGCATTCGGTCAGCTCGACCGTGCCGATTTGCACGGCAAAGCCCAGTTCCGGAATCTCGACCTCGACCGGCACGGCGCCGATGCGAAGCTCGCCGACAAAGGCATGGGTGCGGCCATAGCCACGTTGGGTCGAATAGGCGAGCGACAGCAGAAACCCCTCATCCGCCCGGGTCAGGGCCTGCAGCCGCAAGGGCCGGCTGGCGGGAAGCTCCATCGGTGCGCGGGTCAGGTCGGGCGGGGCGGCATCGCCCTGCGCCTCGGTCTGGATCAGCCCGTCGCGGTTCAAAAGCTCCATCACATGCGGTACCGCATCGGCGGAGGCGGAGGCGGTCGGCGCCTCCGGCACCTCGCCCTCGGCGGCCAGTTTGAAATCGAGCAGACGGTGGGTGTAATCGAAGGTCGGCCCGAGGATCTGCCCGCCGGGCAGGTCCTTGAAGGTCGCGGAAATACGTCTCGACACGGCCATATTCGTGGTTTCCACCGGCAGAGAGGCGCCCAGGCGCGGCAAGGTGGTGCGGTAAGCGCGGATCAGGAAGATCGCCTCGATCAGATCGCCGCGCGCCTGCTTGATCGCCAGCGCGGCGAGGTCGGCATCGTAAAGCGACCCCTCGGCCATCACCCGGTTGACCGCCAGCGCCAGTTGCTCACGGATCTGCGGCACCGAAAGTGCGGCGATATCGCGGTCGCCGCGCCTTTCGTCGGCGAGCCAGTCATGCGCGGCGTCGATCGCCCGCTCACCGCCTTTGACAGCGACATACATCAGAGCGCCTCCACAATGGTGCTGCGCGGCAGGCCGGCGAGCTGGGTTCCACAAGTCAGGTAGGTGTCGAACCCCTGCGGGAAAAGCGCCCGGTTGGCGCGGAAGGCGGCCAGTTCAGGCAAGGATAGAGCCACATGGGACGCGATCCCCGGCCCGGTCAGGCGGCAGGCTGTCGGGGTCAGTGCCGCCGTTTCGACGATCAGCGTGGCGGAGCGGTCGGGGTATTCCGGCGTGCCGATGGCAAAACGGGTAACCGGCATCAGGTCCTCCCAGGCGCCGATCGCGAAGGCGGCGTCCTCGGCGGCAACGAAGGGGGCGCCGGTGTGGAAGGTGATCCAGGCGCGTACCTCGGCCAGGTCCAGCGCAGGGGCCAGGTAGACCGGGGTGGTTCCGTCGCACAAGGTCAGGATCAGGACGCCGGCCGCCACGGACAGTGGGCGCGGCGGGCTGGCGCCCTCGACGTGGTGCCTTGTGCCGGGGCGGGCCATCGCCTCCATTGCGGCGCGAAAGGCGCGGGCGGATTGGCTGGATGCGTCACCAAAGCCGCCGGAAAGCGTGTCTGGGGTCATTTGTCCTCTCCGCGCTGCAGGGTGAAGAATTCGACCCGCGTCGCCGCCGCCTTGGCGGCGCGAAGCTCTTGCGCGGCACGCTCGGCTTGGCGCAGCGGGGTCAGGACGCGGGTCGCCAGAGCCTCGGCCCTGTCGGTCTGCAGCATCGCGTCCAGCACGGCGGCCTGCCTGGCATGGGTCTTGTCGCGCCCTTGCACATGGGCATGGCCGACCTCGCCCGACACCAGGCGCACCGAGCAGCGGGTCACCGTCATCTCGCCCAGATTGAAGGGCTGACCATTGCCGCCCATCCGTCCCCGCACCATCACTGCGCCGACCTCCGGCCCGCGCAGGAGGTCATGCTGGGGCAATTCCGGCAATAACAGAGACAGTTTCTCAGGTGCGGCGCGGGCGAGAAGGCCCATCCAGTCCTGACGCTCTTTCGGGTTTGCTGTTGTGTCTCTCATCGCCCATCCGACATCTTGCCAAGTTGTCTAGTTTACTATACAACTAGACAACTCTTACCCGCGTCGGGCAGGGAATGCACGTGAAAGTTCTGTAACAATGGCGCGCAGCCCGGTCTGGTCCTCGATCCTTGCGGCTTTGAAGGCGGAAATCGCCGGGGGCAGCTATGGGCCCGGCGCGAAACTGCCGACCGAGGCGCAGCTGGCGCAAAGGTTCGGGGTCAACCGGCACACGGTGCGGCACGCGCTGGCCGCTTTGGCCGAGGAGGGGCTGGTGCAGTCGCGCCGCGGGGCGGGGGTTTTCGTGACCGCGACGCCGACCGACTACCCTCTGGGGCGGCGGGTGCGGTTCCACCAGAATGTGCTGGCCTCGGGCCGCACCCCCTCGCGCCGGTTCCTGCGGATGGAGACGCGGCCCGCCAGCCCGCCCGAGGCCGAGGCTTTGGCTCTGGCGCCGGGGCAAAGCGTGCATCTGATCGAGGGCATCTCGCTTGCCGACGGGTTGCCGATGGCTCTGTTCCGCTCGGTCCTGCCGGCGGAAAACTTTCCGGATTTTCTGGCGGCGATGGCCGAAACAGGCTCTATCACGGCCTCTTTGGCCCGCGCGGGCGTGGTCGATTACACCCGCGCGCTGACGAGGCTGACGGCGCGGCAGGCCGATGCGGTGCAGGCCCTGCACCTTCAGGTGGCGCAAGGCGCGCCGCTGATGCGTTCGATCACCGTCAACGTCGATGCCGCGGGCCAGCCGTTGGAGTTTGGCACCACCTGGTTTGTCGGCGACCGCGTCACTTTGACGGTGATTCCCGAGTAACTGTCACGATCCCGTTGCGCGGCTGGGGTATCTCCCAGTCCATTCAGCCCGATGGATCCTGCCATGACCGATTTCCTGCCCCCCTTGCGCCTGATCGGCGCCCATGTCCTGCGGGACGGCGAGATGCAGTTACGTTCGCTTGGGCTTGCCGATGGGCGGCTGGAACGCGGCCCGCTGCCCGAGGTCGATCTGACCGGCTTCTACATCATGCCCGGCATCATCGACCTGCATGGAGACGGGTTTGAACATCACATGGCGCCGCGCCCCTCGGCGCCCTTGCCGCTGGAAACCGGCCTCGCCTCGTTCGACCGGGAGGCGGCGAGTCATGGGGTGACGACCGCCTATCTCGCCCAAAGCTGGAGCTGGGAGGGTGGGCCGCGCAGCCCCGACCATGCCGAGGCGGTGCTGATGGCGCTGAAATCCTACCGCCCGCAGGCCCTGACCGATCTGCGCCTGCAGATCCGGGCCGAGACGCATCTGGTCGGCGAAACCCAGCGCCTGATCGAGGTCGTCCGGCGGCACGAGGTCGGCTACGTCGTCTTCAACGATCATCTGGAGGAGGGTTTCCAGATGTCGCGCGTCGCCCCCGCCGCCTTTGCCCATTGGGCGCGCAAGGTCGGCAAGACGCCCGACGAGCTGGCCGAGGCGATCCAGATCGCCCGTGATGCGCGGGGCGAGGTCGCCCGCAGCCTGTGTCGCCTGGCCGAGGCTTTCGATGCGATGGGTGTCGTCTATGGCAGTCATGACGACCCCGATGGCGAGACGCGGGAGAAGTTCCGCATGATCGGCGCCCAGGTGGCGGAGTTTCCCTTGACCCACCGGGCCGCCGCCGCTGCCCATGCGATGTTCAGCCCGGTGATCATGGGGGCGCCCAATGTGGTGCGGGGGCAGAGCCAGGCTGGCAATGCCTCGGCCTCGGATCTGATTGCGGCGGGGCTTTGTGATGCCCTGGTTTCGGACTATCACCTGCCTGCGCTGCCTCTGGCGGTTTGGGCGCTGGTCGATCGGGGGATCCTGAGCCTGCCCAAGGCCTGGGCCCTGATTTCCTCCGCCCCGGCGGAGATCTTGCGGATGACCGACCGGGGCCGGCTGGAGCCGAGTCGCCGGGCCGATCTGGTGGTGGTCGAGGCCGCCTCGCGCCGGATCGAGGCGACGATTTGCAACGGTCGCCTGACCTATCTGGCCGGGGAGGCCGGGCGGCGGTTCATGGCGCAGCCGCGGGTGATTTCCGCGCTGTCAGAGCCTGAAATGGCCGCGGCGGAGTAGGATTGCACGCGTGCAATCCTCCATAACCTATTGACTTTACGGGGTTATATTTTCTATCTTAATCTTTGATTAACCCGGGCTTTCACACCGCCCACCCCGCACAGCTGCAAAGGCCGCGTCATGGAAAGCCTGACCTTCCGCCCCGGCCTGCCCGCCGATGCCGACCCGATCCGCGACCTGGTGCGCAGCTGTTACGCCAAATGGGTGCCGCTGATGGGGCGGGAGCCTTTGCCGATGACGGTGGATTACGGCCTGGCGCTGCAAAACCATGACTTCCTGCTCGCCTTTGACGGCGTGGGTCTGGCCGGGCTGATCGAAACCTCGGCGGAGCCGGGCTATCTTTGGGTCGAGAACATCGCGGTCCGGCCCGACCTGCAGGGTCGCGGCCTTGGGCAAAGGCTGCTCGCCATGGCGGAGGATCAGGCGCGCACCGCGGGCCTCGCGGAGCTGCGCCTGCTGACCAATGCAGCGATGGCGGGGAATGTCGGCTTTTACCAGTCGCTCGGCTTTGTGGCTGACCCGCCGGAGCCGTTCCGCGGCGGCTTTATCGTGCGGCTGGCTAAGCTGATCTAAGCCGAGAGGGTCTGACCCTCGTATTTCTCCAGGAAGGCCTCGGCGGGCAGGGTGCGGAAATCGGGCAGGGCGCTCCGCAGGGCCGCATGGCTCCAATCCCACCAGGCGAGGGCTTGCATCCGCTCGGCCACTTGCGGGGTGAAGCGCGGGCGCAGCGGCATGGCGGGGACGCCGGCGTAGATCATGTAGGGCGGCACGTCCTTGGTCACCACGGCACCGGAGGCCAGGATGGCGCCGGCGCCGATCGTCACCTCGGGTTTCACGATCACGCCGTGGCCGAGCCAAGTATCCGGGCCGATCACGGTGCGGCGGGATTTGCGATGGGCGAAGAAGGCCTCGTCATCGGCCACGTCGTCCCAATAGGACGCCGAACGGTAGAGGAAATGGTGCAAAGAGGCGTTCTGATAGGGATGGTCGGTCGGGCCGATCCGGGTCATCGCGGCGATATTGGCGAATTTGCCCACTGTCGTATTGGCGATATCCGACAGGCGGTCGCAATAGGCGTAATCCTCGAAGGTGGAATGGAGGACGCGCGAGCCCTCGCCCACCTCGCACCAGGCGCCGAAATGGCTGTCGACTATGGTGCAGCCGGGATGGATCAGCGGTTCGGTCGCGGAGAGTTTTGGCATCATCAGCCCTTGATCAATTTGCGGCGGATCAGGCCCGAAAGCCCGTCGAGGATCATCACCATGAGGACGATGAGGACGAGGTAATAGGCGACATCCTCCCAATCCTTCTGGGTCTGGATGGCTTGGGTGAGGAGGAGCCCGATGCCGCCGCCGACGATGGCGCCGATCACGGTGGCGCTGCGGGTGTTGGATTCGAAGGCATAAAGGACCTGGCTCATCAGGACCGGCATGACCTGCGGGAGGACGCCGAAGCGGGCGCGTTGCACGGCATTGGCGCCGGTGGAGCGGATGCCCTCGACCTGTTTTTCGTCGATGTTTTCGAGAGCCTCCGAGAAGGTTTTGCCGAAGGCGCCGGTGTCGGTCATCAGGATGGCGAATGCGCCGGTCATCGGGCCGGGGCCAAAAGCGCGGGCCAGGATGATGGTCCAGATCAGGGCATCGACGCCACGGACGAAGTCGAAGACCCGGCGCATGGCAAAGCGCAGCAGGCGGATCGGCATCATGTCGGATGCGGCAAGGAAGCTGAGGGGGAGGGCGATCAGCGCGGCGGTGAAGGTGCCGAGGAAGGCCATCAGAATCGTCTCGAACATGGCGTAAAACACGTCTGCGTGGTGCCACATCCGGTTGGTCCAGAAATCCGAGGCCATATGGGCCAGGTTGGATTGGGCGGGGTCCACCCGCGGCTCCCACAGGGCGGAGGCGATCAGTTGGCCTGCGGATTTGCCGTAAAAGGGGCTGTCGAAGGTGAAGAAGAACAGCTCCCACCCCGGGAAATACCGGAAGGTTTCCACCTTGGAGCGGGTGTAGGTGAAACGGCCGGCGGGGGTGGTGACGGCGATCCGGTTGTCGGAGGCGTTGATCCAGTTGGGCAGGGGCTGGGGGGCGGACAGGCTCAAGGCGCCGTCCTTGGGGGTGATCTCGATCGTGCCATAGCCGGGGACGACATAGCGCGCGCCCTTGTCGTCGTAGGTGATCAGATTGCCGTGGCCGAGGTCGATTTGTGTCACTGTTCCGGCGGTTTTCACCCAATCCGGGGAAAACTCATAACGGTTGTCGCCGTCGAGCGAGGAGGTGACCGCCCCGGTACGGTTGTCGCGGGTGACGTTGACCTTGTAGCTGACAAAATCCGACAGGAGGATCGCGGCATTGTCCATCCGCGCCCGAGAGGCGACGCCGGGCAGGTCGAAGGCCACGGCGGCATAGATGAGATAGGCGAGGATCAGCGCCGGTACCGCCAGGGCAAAGCGGCGGCGGCGGGTGAAGCTCTGTTCGACCGAGGCGAAGAGGCTGGCGTCAACCATGGCGCGCTCCTTTGGTCAGCCGCTGGCGCATGGCGTCGGAAAAGCGGTCGATGGCGACGATGGTCAGGAAGAGGATGATGAAGATCGCCACGACCTGATCGTAGCGGCCCTGGCCCCATTGCATGGCCAGTTTGAGGTCATAGCCGATGCCGCCTTGGCCGACGAAGCCGAGGATGGCCGAGGCGCGGACGTTGATTTCGAACCGCATGAGGCCGTAGGACATCCAGTTCGGGGCGACCTGCGGGATGATGCCAAGCCAGATCCGCTGGCCCCAGGTGGCGCCGACCGAGGTCAGCCCCTCCACCGGTTTCAGATCGGCGTTTTCGGCAGCCTCAGAGAAGAGTTTTCCCAAGGCGCCTGCGGTGTGCAGGGCGATGGCGACCACGGCGGGGATCGGCCCGCCGCCGAGGACGAAGATCAGGACGAGGGCGATCACCACATCGGGCAGGGCGCGCAGGGCGTCCATGGTGCGGCGGAACAGGGGCGTCAGGCGCGGCCAGGGGGCGAGGCCGCGGGTGGACAGGCAGGCGAGGATGGCGGCGCAGAGGCCGCCGATCAGGGTGGAGACGGCGGCGATGTTCAAGGTCTCGATCAGCGAGGGCAGGAAATGCGCCATCAACCCCGGCAGATTGGCGCGGTCGCGCCAGCCTTCGGAAAGCACCTCGGACGGAAAGGCGCCCAGCATCGGCAACCCGTTCAGGAACCCGCCGGCATTGCGGCTTTCGGCCATGCGGAAACCGGAAGCCAGCAGCGCCACCATCAGCACCAGCAAAATGGTGCCATAGAGCCGCTTGCGCCGGACCATCTGCAGATAGGCGTGGCTTTTGTCCAAAGGATCGGGGCGCGGGCCCTGCTCTGGTCCGAAGGCGAGGTCAACCATGGGGAACCCGAATGAAAGAGCCGGGCCCCGATGACGGGACCCGGCGACAGGAGGGAAAGCCTTACTTCTTGTCTTGCAGCTTGCGGGCTTCGATGATGCCGGCATAGGCGTCCAGCGTCACCGGAACGAAGCCTTTGACCTCGCCCGAAGCCACACCGTAAGCGCAGGTCTTGTCGGTCTGCGGCAGGGCGGCGGTCAGGGCGGTGACCTTGTCCTTCACGTCCTGCGGCAGGGCCGAACGCACCACCATCGGGCCTTCCGGGATCAGCTTGGACCGCCAGATCTCGACCAGGTTGTTCATGTCGACCAGACCCGAATCCACCGCCTTGCGGAAGGCGCCGGAGTTGTAGCCGTCTTCCCAGTTGCCCTGGCCATCGGCCCACGACACGCCGGCATCGAAGGTGCCGTTGGCGACGCCGACGATGGTCTGCTCATGCCCGCCCGAGAACTTCACCGAAGAGAAGTAATCCTCCAGCTTGCCGTATTTCGCGATCAGCTCGGAACCGGGGACCAGATAGCCCGAGGTCGAGTTCGGCTCGCCGAAGGCGAAGGAATGGCCCTTGGCCTCGTCCATCGACTTGATGCCGGTGTCTTTCCGGGTGAAGCCGATGGAGTAATAACCCGTGGTGCCGTCGAGATGCTGGGTGGTCAGCTTGACTTCCACGGCTTTCGGGTCGGTCAGGTAGATCTTGGCGAAACCCGAAGCGCCCATCCAGGCCATGTCGAGCGTACCGCCGAGCAGGCCCTGGATCACGCCGTCATAGTCGGCGGGGGTGAAGACCTTGACCGGCACGCCCAGCTCTTTTTCCAGCGCGGCGCGGTAGCATTCGTTCGAGGCCAGACGGTCCTGGGCATTCTCGCCGCCGAGGATGCCGAGGTTGAATTGCTTGATCTCTTGCGCCTGTGCGGCGCCCGCCAGCAGGGTCGAAGCGGTAAGAAGGGCGAGCAGCTTTTTCATGGTCGTCTCCGGTTATTTGGCCCCTTGGGGCCGGGAAAAGTCGCGGGAAAATCGGGGAATTTCAGGCCAGCATCGCCGCGGCATAATCGCGGTCGGGGGCCGAAATGGCGGTGGAAGTGGCGCTTTCGTTGAAGCTGTCATCGGCGCCGTAGATGTCGCGCGCGACCCCTTGGGTCAGCTGTTGCGGCGTGCCGTCGAACACGATGCGGCCGTCGCGCATCCCCACCACGCGGTCGCAGTAGCGCCGGGCGGTGTCGAGCGTGTGGAGGTTGGCGATGACGGTGCGGCCATCCTCTTCATGGATGCGGCGCAGGCTGTCCATGACGAGTTGGGCGTTCATCGGGTCGAGCGAGGCGATGGGTTCATCGGCCAGGATGATGCGGGGGTCCTGCATCAGGGCGCGGGCGATGGCGACGCGCTGTTGCTGGCCGCCCGACAGGGCCTCGGCCCGTTTCGGGGCCTGTTCGGAAATGCCCAGACGGTCGAGGATCGCGAGGGCGCGGCGGATATCGGCCTCGGGCCAGAGGTTGAACATTGTGGAAAGGGTGGAACGGCGGTTCAGGATGCCGTGCAGCACGTTGGAGGCCACATCCATCCGCGGCACCAGATTGAACTGCTGGAAGATCATCGCGCATTGGCTTTGCCAGGCGCGTTTGGCGGCGCCCTGCAGGGTAAGGATCTCGCGCCCTTCAAAGATGATCTCGCCCGAAGTGGCATCGGTCAGGCGGTTCATCATCCGCAAAAGTGTCGATTTCCCGGCACCGGAACGCCCGATGACGCCGACGAAGGCCGGCTTGTCGACCACAAAGCTCGCCCGGTCGACGGCGGCCTTGTCGCCGAATTTGCGGGTGACGTCCTTGAATTGCAGCACGGGGCATATCTCCGGTTTCACTCGGCGGGGCGTAGCGCTGCTTTGTGACGTTGCCGCCTCAGGTCGGTGAATGTTTGGTGACAGGGGGAGGCGCTTGCCTGAAGATCGGGCAGCGGGAGGGGCGGAGTCGGGGTTTGTATATGGTGGTATAGACAACCTGATTTTTCCGTGTTTCTCTTGGGCCAAAGCGAAGGGGCGGGGTTTGGCGGGGAAGTTCGATCTTTCGGGAAAAAGGGCTGTGGTGACCGGGGCAAGCCGTGGTCTGGGCCAGGCGATTGCGCGGGATCTGGCCGAGGCGGGTTGCGATCTGGTCCTGACGGCACGGCAGGTGGAGAGCCTGGCCGAAACCGCCGCCTTGGTGCGGGGGTTTGGCCGCAAGGTGGTGACGTTGGCGCTGGATGTGACCGAAACCGCCAGTATAGAGCCGGTTTTCGCCGAAGCTGCCGCTGCTTTGGGCGGCCTTGATATTCTGGTCAACAACGCGGGCTATGAGGAAGTGCGCGAGTCCTCCGCGGTGGATGCGGCGTTGTGGGACCGGATTGTTGACACCAACCTGAAGGGCGCCTTCTTTTGCGCGCAGGCGGCGGCCTCGCAGATGAAGGGCGGGGCGATCGTGAACCTGTGCTCGCTGACGAGCTATGTTGGGGTGCCGACGGCGGTGGCCTATGGCGCCTCGAAATCCGGGCTTTTGGGGATGACGCGGGCCCTGGCGGCGGAATGGGCCGGGCGCGGCATCCGGGTCAATGCGATTGCGCCGGGCTATTTCCGCACCGCGATGACCGAGGTGTTCTATCAGGATGCGGACTGGCAGCAGGCCATGCTGGCGAAAATCCCGCAGGGCCGCTTCGGCCGGGCAGAGGATGTCGGCGGGGCGGTGGTGTTTCTGGCCTCCGACGCTGCGGCCTATATCACCGGGCAGTGCCTGCCGATCGACGGAGGCTATCTTGCCAGCATCTGAGCCGAGCGCCGTCGACGTCCGCGATGTCTCGATGATCTATCAGGGCAAGCCTGCGGTGAAGGCGGCCTCCTTCACGCTGGAGAAGGGCAAGTTTCTGACGATCCTCGGGCCGTCTGGCTCCGGCAAGACCACGCTTCTGCGGATGATCGCGGGCTTTCAGCAGCCGACGAGCGGCGAGATCTTCATTGCCGGGAAAGCGGTGGGCGCGGTGCCGCCGCATGCGCGCTCGATCGGGATGGTGTTTCAGAAACTGGCTCTGTTCCCGCATTTGAGTGCGGAAGACAACGTGGCCTTTCCCCTGCGGATGCGCCGCCACGATGCGCGGACGATCCCGGCGAAGGTGGATCAGTTCCTGGATCTGGTGCGATTGGGAGGCTACGGCAAGCGGCGGATCCATGAGCTTTCTGGCGGCCAGCAGCAGCGCGTGGCGATTGCGCGGGCCTTGGTGTTCGAGCCGGATTTGCTGCTGCTGGACGAACCCCTCGCCGCGCTTGACCGCAAGCTGCGCGAGGAGATGCAGCTGGAGTTTCGCCGGATTCAGCATGCGCTGGGCGTGACCACGATCAACGTGACTCATGACCAGCGCGAGGCTTTGGTGGTCTCGGACGAGATCATCGTAATGGACGGCGGCGCGATCCAGCAGAAGGCGCGGCCGGCAGAGACCTATCGCAACCCGGGCAACCAGTTCGTGGCGAACTTCATTGGCGTGACCAATTTCCTGCCCGGTCAGGTGACTTCGGTGGGTGAGGTTGTCGGTTATGACTGCGACGGCGTGGCGCTCATGGGAGTGGCGATGCGCGAGGCGCCGCAGGTGGGCCAGACCGTCAACGGCGCGCTCAGGGCCGAACAGGTGCGCATCGCGGGCGAGGCTGCGGCGCTGGCGGCGCTGGATACCCGGCTGGAAGGCCGGGTGCTGGATGTGATCTTCGAGGGCGAGCGGATCGTCTATGATGTGGCTCTGATCCGGCCCGAAGGGCATCATCTGCGGGTCTTTGACCACGACCCGCTGCACCACACGCAGTTTGAAATCGGCCAACACGTGCATCTGGGCTGGAATGCCCGGGATGTGATGATTTTCGTCTGAAACCCCTAAAACCAACAGGAGAGAGTTCATGACCACCTTCAATCGTCGTCGCTTCATGCAAGGCTCGGCGGCCCTCGCCGGGCTGTCGGCTTTCCCGCGGATGGCTTTGGCCGATGAACCCGCCAAACCCGCCGAACTGATCGTGCGGGCCTGGGGCGGCTCCTGGGTCGATGCGCTGAAGGCCGGGGTGTCCGACCCTTTCACCGCCGCCACCGGCATCGCGATCCGCCATGACCTGACCGAGGATAACGAGATCCAACCCAAGCTTTGGGCCGCCGTCGCGCAAAAGCGGGTGCCGCCGATCCATGTGAACTGGGACACCACGGTCAATGCCACCAAATCCGCCCTGCGCGGCGTGACCGAGGATCTGTCGGATCTGTCCAACCTGGCCGGCGCCAACGAACTGGCCAAGCCGGTGGGTCTGGATGGCTTCCCGATCGTCAACACCTATGGCTATGTCTATGTGCTGGCCTACCGCCCCGAAGCCTTCCCGGATGGCGCGCCGAAATCGTGGAAGGATCTGCTGGATCCGAAGCTGAAAGGCCGGATTGGTCTCTATAATGACGGGATCGGGTTGCACTTCCCGGCGCAGGTTGCGGGCGGCGGTAAGCTGGAAGATATCCCCGACAACATGGCCGCCGCCTGGGATTTCATGACCAAGCTGAAGGCGCAGGCCCCGCTGCTGGGCGAGGACCCGGATTTCACCAGCTGGTTCCAGAAGGGCGAGATCGACGCGGCCTGCACCATCTCCACCAACGCGCGGGAGGCCAAGAAGAACGGCATCAACCTCGCCTGGGTGATCCCGGAGGAGGGGGCGACCTATGACACCGACGGGCTTTGGGTGCCCAAGGGCCTGCCGGAAAACGAGCTGTATTGGGCCAAGCAATATGTGAACTTCGCGATCACCAAGGACGCGCAGCAGGTCTGGCTGGACGGTCTGGGCCTGCCGGGCGTGGTGCCGGGGGTCAAGCCGCCGGCCGATCTGGTGGGCGATCCGTCCTATCCGACCACGGAGGCGGAGTTCAAACACCTGATCCGCGTTTCGGCCAAGGCGCAGGCGGAGCACGAAAGCGAGTGGTTCGCGAAGTTCAAGGAAATCATGCAGGGTTAAGGCCCGCATGAGGAGCAGGTGATGCGCAAGGCAGGGCGGGAATACCCGATCTCGTGGCGGGTGATGGACGCGGTGGAGGCTGTAGCGGCGACGCTCTGGCCGCGCCGGGCCAGCGCCGCCCTGCCTTGGCTGATGCTGTTGCCCGCCGTGTTGCTGATCGGACTTCTGGTGATTGGTATGGTGCAGATGGGCGATACCAGCCTGCGCACGCTCGACACCACCACGTTCCTGATGTCGGACACTTATACGCTGGCCAATTACAAGCGGGCGCTGACCGAGAAGCTTTTCTTCATTGTGGCGAGCCGCAGCCTGATTGCCGCCGTCATAGTGACTGTTTTGACGCTGATCCTGGCCTTTCCCTATGCTTACCTGATGGTGCGCACGCCGCGCGCGGGCCTGCGGAAGTTCCTGCTGATCGCGCTGTTTCTGCCCTTCTTCATCGGGCAGGTGGTGCGGGCCTATGGCTGGCTGATCATCCTTGGCAATCAGGGCATGGTGAACGAGGCTTTGGGGCTGGTGGGCGTGGCGCCGGTGCGGCTTTTGTTCAACTATTACGCCGTGATCTTCGGGCTGGTGCAGTACATGCTGCCCTTTGCCGTGCTGATGCTGGCCCCGGCGCTGACCGCGATCCCGGAGGAGATCGAGGCCGCGGCGGGCTCGCTCGGGGCCAATTGGGTGCGCACCTTCTGGCATGTGGTGCTGCCGATGGCGCGGCCGGGTTTCGTGGGCGCGGGGATCGTCGTGCTGACCCTGTCGCTGACCGATTTTGCCATTCCCGCGATGCTGGGCGGCGGCTCGCAGGATTTCATTGCCAATGCGATCTATGACCAGTTCTTCCGCACCTCCGACTCCGGGATGGGGGCGACGCTGGCCTTGCTCTTGGTGGCGGCGGGGTCGGTGCTGGTGGGGGTGGTCTTCGCGCTGTTCGGGGCGGGGACGCTGGCGATGGGGCGCAGGGAATGATCGGGGCGCGCTCCAAGACGGTGACGCTGTGGCTGCTGGTGGGGTTCGCGCTGGTGATCCTTTCGGCGCCGACGCTGGTGGTGCTGGGGGCGTCCTTCACGGCGGGCAACATCATCACCTTCCCGCCGGAGGGGCTTTCGCTGAAATGGTATGCCAAGATTTCCACCGCGGCGGACCTGCGCGGGGCCTTTTATAGATCGCTTTATGTGTCACTGATCTGCACTTTGGTGGCGGTTCCGGTCGGCACGCTGGCGGGGATTGCGCTGTCGAAATACCGCTTGAGGTTTGCGACCGCAGTGCAGATCTACCTTCTGTTGCCGTTCACCATCCCGCTGATCGGCTCGGGCATCGGATTGATGCTGCTGTTCGGGCAGGTGGGGATATTGGGGCAGCTCTGGCCGGTGGGGCTGGCCTGCTGTGTCATCAACCTGCCCTTCATGATCTGGGCGGTGACCTCTTCGGCGGGGAGCCTTGACCCTGATCTGGAGCTTGCCGCCGCCAATTGCGGGGCACCGCCGGTGCAGACCTTCCTTTATGTGACGCTGCCTGCGGTGACGCCGGGCATCATCACCGGGGCGCTTTTGATGTTCATCCTGGCGCTGAACGAGTTTCTGGTCAGCCTGCTGCTGGTCGATGCCCGGATCGTCACGCTGCCGGTGCAGATCTACAACTCAATCCGGTCGATCATCACGCCGGACCTTGCCGCGATTTCGGTCGTCTTCATCGCCTGCGCCTCGGTGGCGATCCTGGCTTTGGACCGGCTGGTCGGGCTCGACATCTTTCTCAAATCCAAGTGACGCGACAGGAAAACGCCATGACAGTCTCTTTTCACCGCTACGGTTCGCTGGATGCCCCGGGGCGCGCGGCGCTGTTGAAACGCTCGGAAGCGGACCTGTCGGGCTTCATCGAGAAGGTCGCGCCGATCATCGAGGCGGTGCGGGTCGAGGGCGACGCGGCGCTGGTCCGCTTTGGCCAGACGCTGGACAAGGCGGCGGTGACGCTGGGGAGCCTGAAGGTGTCGGAGGCGGAGTTCGACGCCGCCTTCAAGCTGGTCGATGAAGAGGTGATCGGCGCCATCCGCTTCGGCATCGACAATATCCGCCGTTTTCACGAGGAGCAGAAGCCCGAGGCGATGTGGCTGAAGGAGATGCGGCCGGGCGCCTTTGCCGGCGACCGCTATACGCCGATCCGCTCGGTGGCGCTTTATGTGCCGCGGGGGAAGGGGGCTTTTCCCTCGGTCACCATGATGACGGCGGTGCCTGCCGTGGTGGCGGGGGTGCCGGATCTGGCGATCATCACGCCG
Source organism: Rhodobacter sp. P2_H5 (assembly GCF_056403335.1). Classification (NCBI taxonomy): domain Bacteria; kingdom Pseudomonadati; phylum Pseudomonadota; class Alphaproteobacteria; order Rhodobacterales; genus Rhodobacter; species Rhodobacter sp. P2_H5. The sequence goes on from NZ_JBFUFS010000006.1 coordinate 316,404, forward strand.
CCCGCGCCGGATGGCAGCGTCGATGCGGCGACGCTGGTTGCGGCCCGTTTGGCTGGTGTAGAGACGGTTTACAAATGCGGCGGCGCGCAGGCGGTGGCGGCGGTGGCTTACGGGACCGAGACGGTCAAGAAGGCGCTGAAGATCGTCGGCCCCGGCAGTCCGTGGGTCGTGGCGGCCAAAAGGTTTCTGTCGGGCGTGATCGACCCCGGCCTGCCGGCGGGGCCGTCGGAATCGCTGATTTTCGCCGATGGCACGGTGCATGGCGGGCTCGCGGCGCTGGACCTGCTGATCGAGGCGGAGCATGGGCCGGATTCCTCGGCCTATCTGGTGACGCATTCGGCCAAGGTCGCCGAACAGGCTTTGGAGGCTTTGCCGCAGCACTGGGCGCAGATGACGGCGCAGCGGGTGGAATTCTCGAAAGCGGTGCTGAGCGGGCCTTATGGCGGGGTGATCCTGACCGAGAGCCTGGCGCAAAGCATCGACTTCGTGAACGATTACGCGCCGGAGCATCTGGAGATCCTCTCCACCGATCCCTTCGCGCATCTGGGGCGGATCACCGAGGCGGCGGAGATCCTGATGGGGCCGCATACGCCGGTGTCCATCGGCAACTTCGGCCTCGGCCCCAATGCCGTGCTGCCGACCAGCCGTTGGGCGCGGACCTGGGGGCCCTTGTCGGTGCATGATTTCGTCAAGCGGTCCTCGATCGGCTATGTCACCGCCAGCGCCTATCCGGAGTTTGCCAGGAACGCCGGGATTCTGGCGCGGTATGAAGGCTTCTCCTCGCATGAGCTGGCGGTGGGGCCGGTGCGCGACCAGTATCTGCCGGAGGCGTGAGCATGGCGATGACCGCGGTCCGGCTTTACGCGGCGGGCGATCTGCGGGTGGACGCCGTGACCCGGCCCGGCCCGCCGCCGCCGGGCTGGGTGGGCTTGAGGGTGACGGCAGCGGGGATCTGCGGGTCGGATCTGCACAACTTCCGCACTGGGCAGTGGATCTCGCGCAGCCCTTCGGTTGCGGGGCATGAATTTGCCGCTGAAGTCGTGGCCTTGGGCGAGGGTGTGACAGGGCTGGCCCTGGGCGACAGGGTGGTGGCCGACAGCCGGTTCTGGTGCGGGACCTGTGCCGCTTGCCAGCGGGGGTTGGCGCAGGTTTGTGAGACTTTGGGCTTTGTGGGCGAGGTGTGCGACGGCGGCTTTGCCGAGGAAACCATGCTTCCGGCGCGCTTGGTGCTGCGCCATGCGCCCGGGCTTGACCCCGCGATTGCCGCCTTTGCCGAGCCTTTGGCGGTGGCGCTGCACGCCGTGCGGCGGTTGAACGCGCCGCAGGGGGCGCCGGTGCTGGTCATGGGGTGTGGACCGATTGGCGGGTTGGCGGCCTTGCTTTTGTCACATCTGCATCGGGGGGAGGTTCTGGTCAGCGACCGCAACCAGGCTCGGGCCGAAAAGGTGGCCGAGGTGACGGGGGCGCGTGTGGTGACGCTGGAGGATGCGCCGAAGGACCTGCGCCATGCCATCGAGGCGACGGGGCAGGTCGCCGTGGTAGAGGCTTTGCTGGACCGGCTGGACCCGGGCGGCGGGATTGCCTTGGTCGGCATCTCGCATGGGACGCTGGCCTTGGACCCGAACCGGCTGGTGGAGCGCGAGATTGCGCTGATCGGCTGCCATGCCTTTGGGGCGGAATTGCCGGAGGCGGTGGAGTTGCTGACCGCACTGGCGCCGCAGTTGGAACGGTTCATCGACCGGCGCATTGGCCTTGCAGCGGTGCCGGAGGCTTACGAGCGCTTGCTGAAAGGGCAGGCACAGGGTCTGAAAACCATCATCCTGCCCGGGGTGGCGGGATGAACCTCAACCCGGGCCTGGCGGGGCCGCTTTATGAAAGGGTCAAGGCCTATGTGCTGGAGCGGATCGCCAGTGGCGAGTGGTTGACCGACCATCGCCTGCCGTCGGAAAATGAACTGGTGGCGCATCTGGGGATTTCGCGGATGACGGTGAACCGGGCGCTGAGGGAGCTGACCTCGGCCGGGTATCTGCTCCGTATCCAGGGGGTTGGCACCTTTGTGGCCCCGCGCAAGCCATTGTCGGCGCTGATCGAGATCAACGATATCTCGGTCGAGATCCGGGCGCGGGGCAGCGTGCATCGGGCCGAGGTGATCCGGCTGGAGATGCTGACCGCCTCCCCCGACCTTGCCGCCGCTTTTGAATTTCGCGGGCCGCAGCGGGTGGGGCATTCCATCGTCCTTCATTTCGAGAACAACGTGCCGGTGCAGGTCGAGGAGCGTTATGTGAACACGGCTTTGGTCCCCGCCTATGACCAGCAGGATTTCACGAAGATGACGACGTTCGACTATCTTCAGGCGCAGATGCCGCTGTCGGAGGTGGAGCATGTCATCTCGGCCATCCCCGCCGACCCGGAGATGGCGCAGCATCTGAACCTGCATCTGGGCGAGCCTTGCCTTCTGCTCCACCGCAGGACGTGGAGCGGGCAGGCGGTGGCGACGGTCAACAACTTCACCTATGCCGGGCGGCGCTATTCGCTGGGCAGCCGCTATCATCCCGCCGCCCTGGGGGCCAAGACATGAGCCGCACCGCCGAAATCCGCGCCTTGGCGCAGAGGGATGAGCCTGCGGCGCTGGCCAAGCTGGCGGACCTTCTGGCGGCGAGTTTCGGGCTGCAGGCGCGGGAGGTAGCGATCAACCGGGATCAGTACAGCCTCAACTCGCTCAACGGGTTTTTCGCCACGGATGAGGGCGCGTTCTTCTTCAAATTCCATCAGGAAGAGGGCGAAGAGGCGATGAGCGGCGAATATTACCGCGCCGAGATTCTGGAGGCAGCGGGTCTGCCGGTGGACATGCCCTTGTATCGGTCGAGTGAGCCGGGCGAGCAGATCCTGATCTATCGCCGCCGCAGCGACCCGCGCTTTTCGGATGTGCTGCGGGCCCTGGATCTGGCGCCCGATGCGGCGGCGGAGGCTTTGGCTGTGGCGGCGGAGGTGGGACTGAACCGCAAGCTGTTGCAGGTCAGCCGGGCGAGCCTGCATGCGATCACGGCGGAGGAAAGTGCGGCGGAGCCGATCCACCGGCTGTTTTCCGAACGTCTGGTTGATTTGCCGGGGCGAACCTATCCGGGCGGGCGGTTGAAGTCGTTCTACGTCGGGCAAAGCTTCGAATTTCCCGGGGTTAGTCTCGATTGGGACCAGGTTTCCACGGCGCGGGTCCGGGTCAATGGCGTGGATTATGCCGACAGCATCGGCGCCCTGTTCGACCGTTCGGCCGATCTGCTGCGGCCAGAGGCTTTGGCTCGGTTCGGTGGCGTGGTGGCGCATGGCGATGCCCATAACGCCAATGTCTGGTATCAGGCGGGGCCGGAGCTGGTCTTCTTCGATCCGGCCTTTGCGGGCGAGAATGTGCCCGCACTTCTGGCCGAGGTGAAGGCGACGTTTCACAACATCCTGGCCCATCCGTTCTGGCTTTATGACCCGGCGCTGGCGGCGGCGCATTTCCACGCCGAGGTGCTATATGATGGCGCGGTCTTGGAGATCACGACCGATTACCAGCCGAGCCGCATCCGCGACGCGCTGTTGCAGGTGAAGGCCGAGGAATACTGGCGCCCGATGCTCGCCACGCTGCGCGAGCGGGGGTTCTTGCCCGACGACTGGCGGGCAACGCTGCGCGCCGCGCTGTTCTGCTGCCCGACGCTGGTGATGAGCCTGCGGGCCGGGGGCAGCCACAATGCCGTCTCCTCGGCCATCGGCTTTGCGGTCAGCGTCATGGCGGGGAGCGAGCCTGTGGGGGCTTCGGACCGGATCAGCGCCTTCCTCGACCAGATCAGCCCGGCGCGCTAGCCTACCAGGCGAGGATGCGCCTGCCGAACCAGGTGGCGGCGAGGGTGACGACGAGGATGGCCACGCCGTACCAGGTCAGGAAAAACAACGGGTTGTCGCGGGTGCAGAAGAAGGAATAGCCCGCTGCCGACCCCGATGCCGCCGTAAGCCCGGCCAGTGTGGCCGAAAGCCGGGGCGAGGCGCTGGCCCCCTGCCGCATCAGGCGCAGCACCAGGATGGTCGGCACGATCGAGATCAACGGGATCAGGCCCAGGCATTCGGACAGCGAGAACATCCCAAGTTCGGCAAAACGCTCGGCGGGGGGACGCATGAGGAAGGTCGTGACCCACATCACCAGGGCGATGCCGCCCGGGATGGCGTAAAGCCACAGAAGCCGGCCGATCCGCGCCTCGGGCCGGGCCATGTGCAGAAGAAGCGCGCCGGACAGCAGGCAAAGCGCCAGCGGCAGGAAGGTCTTGACCGGCACGACGGGGTTTTCCCAAGCGAGGCCGAGGTTCGGCCGGGTGCCCAGAAGGGTCAGGAAAACCACAACGGCGGCAGCAATCGACAGGCCGATCCATAGCGCCAGACGCCCGTCGCGCAGGGGTGCGGGCGGGGCCTCGGTGGCGAGGCGGGCAATCAGGTCATCGGTCTTCATCGCTGGTCCTTCCGCCCCAGAGCGGCCAGTTTGCGCATGGCGCGGTGCAGGGTGACGCGCAGATGCACCGGGGTCATGTGCAGCCTTTCGCTGACCGCCGACTGGTCTTCCTCGCGCAGCGAGACGGCGCGGACCACCTCGGCCGAGCGGGGGTCAAGCTGGCTGATCAGGCGTTCGACCTCGCGCTTGTCGTCGGCGGCGCTGGACAGGTCAGGCTCGGCCTCGGCGGGCAGGATATCGGCGTAATCCTCGATCGGCAGGTGAATGGTGGCGCCACGGCGGCGGAAGGCGTCGATCACCTTGTAGCGGGCGATGGCATAGACCCAGGGCCGCACCGGCGCATCCGGCCGCCAGGTCTGGCGTTTGAGGTGAAGTCCCAAGAGCACGTCCTGCACAATATCCTCATGCTGATCAGGCGGAAGGGCGCGCCCGCGGGCGCGGACGATCCCCCGGATTACGGGTGTGACGGCGTGCAGGAACCGGGCATAGGCCTGCCCGTCCCCCGCATTTGCCGCCATAAGCAGCGTGGCCCAAGGGTCCTCGGTCTGCTGCATATCCCTCTGCACTTCGCCTGATCGGGGGCAGTGTTACAGGCCGGGGCTGCGAAAGAGAAATTGTTTTGCGGTGGGGCCGATCACAAGGTGCTGCGGTTCAGACCGCGCGCAGGGTTTCCGCATCGAGCCGCAACAGGCGGTTCATGCCGGCGACCGCCTCGGCCGGGTTGCCGTCCTCGATCGCATGGACAAGGGCGGCATAAAGTTCGGCGTTGCGGGCGGCAAACTCGGTCGCCCCGGCCTCCATCATCCGGCGCAGGGTGCTGGCGATGGCAAATTCGACCAGGCCGGTGGCACTGCGCAGAAGCGGGTTGTGCGAGGCCTCGAAGACGAGACGGTGGATTTCATAGGCCGCAAGGCCGTTGGGTTCCGGCATGGTGGAGGAGATGTCGTATTGCTGCAGCCAGTAGCGCATCATCCGGACATGTTCGGCATTGCGGCGTTTGGCGGCAAGCTCGGCGGCCTGGGTTTCCAAGGGGGCGCGCAGTTCGATCAGCGCGTCAAGAAAGCCGGGCTCGGGTGTTGCGTGAAAGATCCAGAACAGCACCTGACGGTCGAACAGGTTCCAGCGGCTGCGCGGCTGGACGCGGGTGCCGACCTTGGCGCGGGCCTCGACCAGACCCTTGGCCTCCAGCGTTTTCAAGGCCTCGCGCAGCACGGTGCGCGAGACGCCGTAGCGGTCCATCATCTCGGCATCGTTGGGCAGGATGGAGCCGAGCGCGAAACTGCCCGAGGCGACGCCAAGGCCAATTTCGTTGATGACAAAGGAATGGAAATTCCTGGCCGATTGCCGCCCGGATAGCGAACGGATCAGAAGGCCGGGCTCACTCATGTTGTTTCTTCGGCCTTATTTGCGCTTGGACGAGGCCCGGAATACCAGACGTTGCAGCAGGATGAACATAAAGAGAAGCACCCCGATGACGATTTTTGTCCACCAGCTGGACAGGGTGCCGTCGAAGATGATGTAGGTCTGCACCAGCCCCATCAGCATGACGCCGATGAAAGTGCCCGCGACAAAGCCGTAACCCCCGGTCAGAAGCGTGCCGCCGATGACGACCGCGCCGATGGCATCAAGCTCGACCCCGACCGCCGCCAGCGAATAGCCGGCCGAGGTGTAAAGCGAGAAGATGATCCCGGCGAGGCCGGCCAGCGTGGAGGACAGCGTGTAGATCAGGATCGTGGTCCGTGCCACCGGCACCCCCATCAGCGCCGCCGAAGTGGCATTGCCGCCCAAAGCGTAGACATAAGAGCCGAACCGCGTGCGGTGGGCGATCAGCGCGCCGACCACGAAAACCGCCACCATGATGCCGCCGATCAGGCTGATCCGGCCGCCGCCGGGCAGTTTGTAGTAGGCATTGGCGACGGTGGTGTAGAATTCGTGGGTGATGGCGATGGAATCCGGCGACATGACCGAAGCCGCCCCGCGTGCCAGGAACATCCCCGCCAGGGTGACGATGAAACTGGGCACTGCAAGGTAATGGATCGCTGCCCCCATCGCCGCGCCAAACAGCGCCGAGACGATCAGCGCCAGCGCGAAGGCCGCCAGCGGATGGACGCCGTACCAGGAGATCAGGACGGCGACGAAGACCCCGGTAAAGCCGATCACCGCGCCAACCGACAGGTCGATCCCGCCGGAGAGGATGACAAAGGTCATCCCCACCGCCGTGATGCCCAGAAAGGCATTGTCGGTCAGGAAGTTGCCGAGCACGCGGGTCGACAGGATGCCATGAAACTGAAAGGCCGCGGCGAAATAGGCCAGCAGGAAGATGACGGCAGTGGCCGCCAGGGGGCGCAGGGAGCGGTTCATTTTGCGCCTTTCTTCAGGAACATGCCGGCGGCAAGCGGGGATTGCAGGATCAGGATGATGATGATCACCCCGGCCTTGACGATCAGGTTGAATTCGGGCCGGAAGCCCGAGACGAGGATGCCGGTGTTCATCGCCTGAATGATCAGGGCCCCCACCACCGACATGGCAATCGAGAACCGCCCGCCCAGCAGGGAGGTGCCGCCGATGACGACGGCGAGGATGGCGTCCAGCTCCAGCCAGAGGCCGGCATTGTTGGCATCGGCGCCGCGAATGTCGGCGGCGACGATGATGCCCGAGATCGCGGCACAAAAGCCCGAGAAGGCATAGACGATCAGCAGCAGGATGGTGGAGGAGATGCCGGCAAAGCGCGCGGCAGAGCGGTTAACGCCGACCGCCTCGATCAGAAGGCCAAGGGCGGTGCGCCGCACGGCCAAGGTGGCCAGCAGCATCAGGCAGAGGGCAATCACCACCGGCATCGGGAAGCCGAGGAAGGTGCCGGTGCCGAGGAAGATGAGATGTGGGTCCGAGAAGGTGACGATAGAGCCCTTGGTGATCAGCTGCGCCACACCGCGCCCGGCCACCATTATGACGAGGGTGGCGATGATCGGCTGGATCTCCAAGACCGTCACAAGAATGCCGTTCCACAACCCGCAGATCAGGCCGGTGGCAAGGGCGGCGGGTACAGCCACCCAGACCGAATAGCCCGCGACGACGGTGCTGGCGGCGACAGCACCAGCAATTGCCATCACGGCGCCGACCGACAGGTCAACGCCCTTGGTCGCAATCACCGCCGTCATGCCGACGGCAAGGATCGCCACGGGTGCGCCACGGTTCAAGACGTCGATCAGGCTGCCGAAAAACCGGCCATCCTGCCAGATCACATTGAAAAACCCGGGGAAGAGCAGCCAGTTGAAGGCCAGAACCGCCACCAGCGCCACGGTTTGCGGGGTGACAAGACGCGAGGCTTGCAGCTTCATGCGGCACCTTCCTGCGAGGTATGGGCTTTTGAGGCATCGGCTTGCGCCGCAATCGCCTGCACGATGACGGCGGGGGAGATATCGGCGCCGGTCAGTTCGGCCACCATCTCGCGGTCGCGCATCACGACGACGCGGCTGGAATAGGCCACGACCTCATCAAGCTCGGAGGAGATGACCAGCAAAGCCAGCCCGTCCTCACGCAGGCGGTTGATGGTGCGGACGATCTCGGCATGGGCGCCGACGTCGATGCCGCGGGTCGGTTCGTCAAGGATCAGAAGGCTCGGGTCAATCGCCAGCCAGCGGGCGAGGATCACCTTCTGCTGATTGCCGCCCGACAGCAGCCGCACCGGCATGTCATGGTTGGCGGCGCGGATGTCCAGAGCCTCGGCAAAGCGGCCGGCGATCTCGTCCTGTTCGTCGCGCGACAGGGCTTTCAGCCAGCCGAGCTTGGCCTGCAGGGCGATGATGATGTTTTCGCGCACCGAAAGCTCGCCGAAGATGCCGTCCAGCTTGCGATCCTCGGGGCAGAAGCCGAAGCCCGCCGCCACCGCCTGCGCCGGATTGCGCAGGGACAGCGGGCGGTCGTTCATGGTGACCGAACCTTCGTCGGGCACATCGACGCCGAACATCAGCCGTGCCATCTCGGTCCTTCCCGAGCCCAGAAGGCCCGCGACACCCACCACCTCGCCGCGCCGCAGGTCCAGCGTGAAGGGCGCGACCTTGCCCGCCTTGCCAACGCCCTTGAAGGATACCAGCGCAGGGCCGGCCTCGGCCTCTTCCAAGAGGGTGGCGGGATGGGTGAAGACGACATCCTTGCCCAGCATCAGGCGCACCACATCGGTGCGGCTGAGGTCGGTCAGCGGCTGGGTCGTCACCAGCTTGCCGTTGCGCAGGATGGTCACGCGGTCAGAGATGGCGAAGACCTGATCGAGGAAATGGGTGATGAACAGAATGGCCAGACCGCGGGCTTTCAGGGTGCGGATCACCTCGAACAGTCGGTCCACCTCGTTGCGGTCAAGGCTGGCGGTGGGTTCATCGAGGACAAGAACCTTGCCCGAAAGCTCCACCGCGCGGGCGATGGCGACGATCTGCTGGACGGCGACGGAATAGCTGCCAAGTTCGGCCTTCACGTCGATATCAAGGCCATAGGTCGCCAGAACCTCACGCGCCTTGGTGGCGATGGCGGCCTTGCGGACAAAGCCCCAGGTGGTGGGTTGATGGCCAAGGAAGAGATTCTCGGCGACGGTCAGGTTCGGCACCAGGTTCACTTCCTGGTAAACGGTGCCGATGCCATGGCCCTGCGCCTGCAAGGGGTCGTGGAAGGTGACGGGATAGCCGTCCAGCCGGACCTCGCCCTGATCAACGCTGTAGGCGCCGGTCAGGATCTTGATCAGGGTGGATTTGCCGGCCCCGTTCTCGCCCAGAAGCGCGTGAACCTCGCCCGCCCAAAGATCGATATCAACGCCCTGCAGCGCCTGATGCTGGCCAAAGACCTTGCCCAGACCGACCCCCTGCAACACCGGTGGTGCGCTTTGCGCCATCCGCCGTTCCTCCCCCATTGTCTTTATGATCAGTTGCCCGTTCCCGCGCGCGGGGCAATATAAATCCGCCGGCCAGAGGGTCTGGCCGGCGGGGTCAGCCCAGGCTGGGAGGCTTAGTAGCCCAGGCCTTTGCGTGCCTCGTATTCCCCTTTCGGATCATCTGCCGGGGTGTAGAGCTTGCTTTCGGTGATGATGAACTTCGCCGGCATGGTGCCGTCTTTCTTGAAGGCCTCCAGCGCGTCGAAGGCCGGGCCGGCCATGTTCGGGGTCAGTTCGACCGTGGCATTGGCCTCGCCGTTCATCATGGCCTGGAAGATATCCGGCACGCCGTCGATCGAGATGGTGATGATGTCCTTGCCGGGGTTCAGGCCGGCATCCTTCATCGCCTGGATCGCGCCGACCATCATGTCGTCGTTATGGGCGTAGACGGCGCAGATATCCTTGCCGCCGTTTTCGGCCTTGATGAAGCCTTCCATCACTTCCTTGCCTTTCGAGCGGGTGAATTCCCCGGTCTGGCTGCGGACGATGGTGATGTTGGCCTGCTTGGTGACGGTCTCGTCAAACCCCTTCTTGCGGTTGATCGCCGGGGTCGAACCCACGGTACCTTCGATCTCGACCACCTTGCAGGGCTTGTCCTTGACGGTGTCGACGAGGAACTGACCGGCCACCGCGCCCTCATGCACCTGATCCGAGGCGATCGAGGTCAGGTAAAGATCCTGGCTCGCATCCACACCGCGGTCGAGAAGGATGACCGGAATATTGGCGTCCTTGGCTTCGCCCAGAACGGCATCCCAGCCGGTGGCGACGACGGGGGCGACCAGGATCGCATCAACGCCCTGAGCGATGAAGCCGCGGATCGCCTTGATCTGGTTTTCCTGCTTTTGCTGGGCATCAGCGAATTTCAGGTCGATGCCGTGCTTTTCTGCCTGCTGCTTGGTGACCGAGGTTTCAGCCGCGCGCCAGCCCGATTCCGAGCCGATCTGCGAGAAACCAACCACCAGACCGCCCGCCATGGCGGTCGAAGACATGAGGGCAACGGTGCCCGCGGCCAGCGCGAGCTTCTTGATAATGGACATTTTTCCTCCCACGGATGTTGTCGCGGACGTCTCCTGCGCCGACGATGAGAGAAGCCTAGCAAAAGTAATACTATATGCAAACGGTTTGTTTTCTGGGCGTTTTGCCCAAAAAAAGGCCGGGGTGTCCGGGGTATCGCCCGGCGCATGGCGCAGAGCACGGCCTTGTAATTTTTGGATAATTTTTTCCGGCTTGGGCACGATCTTGTGATTGGGCCGGGCGGTACAGCCTGCGCTTGCAGTTCCGCCTGCTGATTCGCGCCGGGTCAGCGCCGCCCGCATTTTCCGGGTTTCTGCAATGCGGCAAATGGCGCGCGACTGCAGCATTCGCCGGATGATTTGCCCGTGAGCCTGCGACAGGCTGAAGCACCGGTGGTAATTTCGTGTACAAATGCATATATTCAAATATGAAGTTGTCGAAAGACTGAGGAGTGAATCATGCGGACCTGGCCCGGCGTCGTTCTGGTTGCAGCGCTGTCGACCCTGATGGCGCATGCGGTTCTGGCTGAGGCTAACGGTTTGCAGCCTCGGCAGATCGCCGAATGGAAGGGCGTATATGGCCAGATCGAGCCGCGCGACCGCATCCCGGCGCGGGCGCGTCTGGGCGGCACTCTGGTCGATCTGAGCGTGGTGGAGGGCGATGCGGTGAAAGCCGGCCAGTCGATCGCGCGGATCGTGGATGAGAAGCTGGCCTTTCAACTGTCGGCGCTGGCGGCGCAGCGCGGCGGTCTGGCGGCGCAGCTTGGCACCGCGCAGACCGATCTGAAACGCGGGCAGGATCTGTTGCAGCGCGGTGTGATCACAGCGCAGGGGCTGGACGCGCTGCGCACCCAGGTCGATGTGCTGAACGGCCAGATTGCGGCGCTGGATGCACAGTCCGATGTGATCACACAGCAGGAAAAGGAGGGGACGGTTCTGGCGCCCTCCGATGGAAGGGTGCTGGAGGTGCCCACCGCCAAGGGCGGCGTGGTCCTGCCCGGCGAGACGATTGCGACGATTGCCGCCGGTGGCACCTTCCTGCGCCTTTCGATCCCGGAGCGGCACGCCGCCAGCCTGCACGCGGGCGACAGGATCGAGATATCGGGGGCGGCGGGCACCCAGCCCGGCACGCTCTCGCGGATTTACCCGCTGATCCAGAACGGCCGCGTTCAGGCCGATGTCGAGATTGCGGGTCTGCCCGACAGCTTCATCGACGCCCGCATCCTTGTGCGGCTGCCGGTGGGCACGCGGTCGGCGTTGATGGTGCCGGCCACCGCACTGCGCCATGTCGCCGGGCTGGATTTCGCGGCGGTGGAGGCGGGCGGCGCCACCCTGATGCGCGCCGTGGTGCCGGGGGAGCACCAGACGCTCGACGGGGTGGAGATGGTCGAGATCCTCTCCGGTCTGGAGGTCGGCGACCATGTGCTTGACCCCGCTCCGGCGGAGGCCGCCCATGAGTGACCCGGCACGCGCCCCCGAAACGGCCAGGCTCGGCATCGCCGGGCGCCTGACGCGGGCCTTCATCGGCTCGGCCCTGACGCCCTTGTTTATCCTGGCCGCGCTGGCGGCAGGGCTGCTCGCCGTCACCGCGCTGCCGCGCGAGGAGGAGCCGCAGATCTCGGTCCCGATGGTCGATATCCATGTCCAGGCGCAGGGCCTGCGCGCCGAGGATGCGGTCAAGCTGGTCACTGAACCGCTGGAAGTTATCGTCAAGGGCATCGCCGGGGTGGAGCATGTCTATTCCTCCACCCGCGACGATGCCGCCATGGTCACCGCGCGCTTTGCCGTCGGCACCAATGCCGACGAGGCGCTGCTCCGCGTCCACGACAAGGTGCGCGCCAATCTCGACCGCATCCCGCTTGGCGTGCCCGAGCCCCTGATCATCGGGCGCGGCATCGACGATGTGGCGATCCTGTCGCTGACCCTCTCCTCCGCCCCCGGACAACAGGTGGCTGCGGGCGACCTGACCCGCATCGCCCGCACCCTGCAGACCGAGGTGGCCAAGACGGACAACGTCGGCCTGACCTATCTGGTGGGCGACGCGCAGGACGCGATCCAGATCCAGCCCGACCCCGACCGGCTGGCGCTGTACGGCGTGACCCTGCAACAACTGGCGCAGAAGGTGGGCCAGGCGAACCGCACGCTCGCCGCTGGCCCCCTGCGCGATGGCGGGCAACAGATTGCATTGGTGGCGGGGCAGACTCTGATCGCCCCCGCCGAGGTCGCCCGCCTTCTGCTGACCACGCGCGACGGGCGGCCGGTCTATGTGGCCGATGTCGCAACGATTGCCTATGTCGCCGACACTTCGGACCATATCGTGGCCAATGTCATCCGCGCCGCCGATGGCACCGTGACCCGCAGCCCCGCCGTAACCCTCGCCGTGGCCAAGCGCGCCGGGGCCAATGCGGTGGTGGTGTCCGAACAGGTGCTCGCCCGGGTCGAGGCGCTGAAAGGTTCGGTCCTGCCCGACAGTGTCACCCTCACCGTGACGCGCAACTATGGCGAGACGGCGAACGAGAAGGCCAACGAGCTTCTGTTCCACCTTGGCCTTGCCACCGTCTCGATCATCCTTCTGGTCTGGCTCGCCATCGGGGCGCGCGAGGCGGCGGTGGTCGCCATCGTGATCCCGGTGACCATCCTGCTGACGCTCTTCGCGGCCTGGATCATGGGCTATACGCTCAACCGGGTCAGCCTGTTTGCGCTGATCTTCTCGATCGGCATCCTGGTCGATGACGCCATCGTGGTGATCGAGAACATCGCCCGCCACTGGGCGATGCGCGACGGTCGCAGCCCCGCCGCCGCCGCCATCGACGCCGTGGCCGAGGTGGGTAACCCGACCATCGTGGCGACCCTGACCGTGGTGGCGGCGCTGTTGCCGATGCTCTTCGTCTCCGGCCTGATGGGCCCCTATATGAGCCCGATCCCGGCCAATGCCTCGGCGGCGATGATCTTTTCCTTCTTCGTCGCGGTGATCATCACGCCCTGGCTGATGGTCAAGATCGCCGGTCGCAGGGCGGGGGCGGGCCATGCCAGCCATGGCCCCGGCTGGCTTGACCGCGCCTATCGCCGCGTCGCGCGGCCCCTGATGCAGAGCAAGGCGCGCAGCCTCGGTTTTCTGCTGGTGACGGCGGCCCTGTCCTTCGGCTCTCTGGCGCTGCTTTATACCCGCGATGTCACGGTCAAGCTTCTGCCCTTCGACAACAAATCCGAACTCTCGGTGATGATCGACCTGCCCGAGGGCGCCTCGGTCGAGGCGACCGACCGCGTGGCGCAGGATGTGGCGCGGGTCGTGCTGCAGATGCCCGAGGTGACCTCGGTCCAGACCCATGCCGGCACCGCGGCGCCCTTCAACTTCAACGGGTTGGTGCGGCACTACTACCTGCGCGACGAGCCGCAGCTGGGCGAGGTCGCGGTCAACCTGCTGCCCAAGGGCGCGCGCAGCCGGGCCAGCCATGCGATTGCGCTGGCGATCCGCCAAAGCCTCGCCAGCCTCGCCCTGCCGCCCGGCACCAGCCTGAAGGTGGTCGAACCGCCGCCCGGCCCGCCGGTGATCGCCACCCTCCTGGCCGAGGTCTATGGCCCCGACGCCGCCACCCGCCGCGCTGCCGCGACCCAGATCCGCAAGGCGTTTGAGGCGGTGCCCTTCGTCGTCGACGTCGACGACAGTTTCGGCACCCAGGCGCGGCGGCTGCGGGCCACGATTTCCAACGACAACCTCGACTTCTTTGGCGTGCAGGAACAGGATGTCTTCGACACCATCGCCCTTCTGAACGGCGGCCAGACGGTCGGCTATTCCCATCGCGGCGCCGGTCGCCTGCCGATCCCCCTGCAGGTGGCGCGGGCGAAATCCGACCGGGTGATGGACGAACGCTTCCTGACCACGCCGATCCCGGCCAATGTCCTGCCGGGGGCCAAGGGCGTGGTCGAACTGGGCGACGTGGTGACGGTGGCCGAGGAGCCCGCCTCCTACCCGATCTTCCGCCACAATGGCCGCGATGCCGAGATGGTCAGCGCCGAACTGGCCGGCGCTTTCGAGGCGCCTTTGTATGGGATGCTCGCCGTGGCCGACCGGATCGCCGCGCAGGACTGGCCGAACGGCAAGCCGGTGATCCGCCTGCATGGCCAGCCGCTGGATGAAAGCAAGGTCACGCTGCTCTGGGATGGCGAGTGGGAGGTGACCTATGTCACCTTCCGCGACATGGGGGCGGCCTTTGGCGTGGCGCTGCTGGGGATTTATATCCTGGTGGTGGCGCAGTTCGGCTCGTTCCGGCTGCCGCTGGTGATCCTGACGCCGATCCCGCTAACCTTCCTTGGCATCATGGTGGGGCACTGGATCTTTCGCGCGCCCTTCTCGGCCACTTCGATGATCGGCTTCATAGCCCTCGCCGGGATCATCGTGCGGAACTCGATCCTGCTGGTGGATTTCATCCGGCATTCCGGGCCGCAGGTCACGGTCGAGGTCCTGCTGGAGGCCGGGGCGATCCGGTTCAAGCCGATCCTTCTGACCGCCCTTGCCGCGATGATCGGCGCGGTGGTGATCCTGTCGGACCCGATCTTCCAGGGCCTCGCCATCTCGCTTCTGTTCGGGCTGCTCTCCTCGACCCTGCTGACGGTGCTGGTGATCCCGGCGATCTACCGCGTCTTCAAGACCTGACCTTCGTTCCAACCCAAGGAGACTTCGATGACCCTCGACCGTTCCGTCCTTCTGTTCGCCGGCATCATGGTGCTTGCGAGCGTGCTTCTGACCTGGCTGGTCTCGCCCTGGTTTGTCTGGCTGACCGTCTTTGTCGGCGCCAACCTGATCCAGTCGGCCTTCACCGGCTTCTGCCCCGCCGCGAAGCTGTTCAAGGCGCTGGGGGTCCGCAAGGGCTGCGCCTTCGAATAGGAGGGCGGCGCCAGCGGAGTCTGGCGCCTCCCCCCGTGCAATCCGGAGGATTGCACGCGTGCAAGGTTGGGTAAGGGGTTGATTTTGTGGTGGTTTTGGAAATTTGTTAAGGTTTTGTTAGGATTTGGGGGTGTGGGAAGTGAGCATGGTCAACTAAAGTAAGCCTTCTTGATGCGACCCTCGATTGCTCGGATCTTTGTCTCGACGTTGACACATCGCTTCCTGATGGTTCTTGCAAACACTAGAAAGATCAAGCAGGGAAGTGCAAGTTCGAAACCTACCAAAAAAAAGATCAAACTAGCACTGACCGGCGTTTCTGGCCACAGTGCGGACGCCCCGAAGAATACGATAGCGAGAAACAGCAAAACGCCGACTGTCCAAAATGCAGTTCTGTGTATCGATTGTAACGAAATCTCAAGTCTTCCTAAGTCACCCTTGACGCGCGAAACCGCTGATTTCTCATCTTGAAGATCAAGTTCGGCGACCGCTGTGCTCAAGGTTGCGGTTCGACGCTGAAGACCACCGACGCCACCCGCTGAAATCGCTTGCACAATCACTAACGCTAAGTAGAGTCCGATACCTACAGATTGCAGGTTCTCCAACGCCTCAAGCGTTGCGGTGTTCGAGCTACTACAAGCAGAAATGAACAGGATAGACGGAAAGTGATAGTCTCCAAACATGCTGTGTCAGAAATCCTTGCATCGCGGGGTTTGAGCGCATCGGAGCTTAGTGAACGTACCAAAATCGATGTCATGGAATTGTCTCGTATTATTTCTGGAGAGTCCAGCATTGATATCGACAGTGCGAAAAGAATTGCGAAGGCGTGCGGAGTGCCGCCGCAGGCTTTGTTTGCGCGTTTGCCAATTGACATTGAGCCGGTAGTTGACTTTAGGAGGGCGACCCCCTCTGCGACAACTCTCGAGTCAGGTGTTGTCGAAGCAATGGGGTTCGTTGAAAGGCTTTCGTCCACCTTGGTGGCGCTCAATCTTGTCCCCGAACTTGACGTGAGACTGAAGGATGCTGATGCAGATTTTATTCGCGAGAGCGCGACTGTTCTAGCGAAGAAATGGCGCAAGAATTGGGGTTTTACGGCAGCAGAGCAGGTTGAAGCTGCGGACAGTAACGTCATATATCGCAGTCTTCGAGAGTTTATTGAGGGTCTTGGCGTAATGGTAATTCATTATGGCCTCAATACAAGCCTGACTGCGGGAATATATAGCCGCATTGACTCCGGCCCTCATGTTATAACTATAAACACCTATCAGAGCAGCAAGGCGCGCAAACTTTTTACGCTTGCCCATGAATTTGGACATGTTCTGCTTGGAAAAGAGGGGGCGTCAAACCCATCGTCTTTGTTAAACAAAATCGAAAAATACTGCAATAAATTTGCTGCGTATCTCATTGCGCCTGATGATGCAATATCTGCCGTAATGACGAGATATAAATACAAGGCGTCTATTGATCCTGTGTTCGTGCGTAACTGTGCGAAAAACCTAGGAATCAGCCAAGAAGCGCTGGTTTTGCGCCTTGTCGAACTTGGAATGTTAAGTGTGGGGCAGTATAAGGCGTGGCGTAGATCATTCGATGGCATCACTCCTCCTGGCGATCTTTCCGATGGCGGAGGGGGACGATCTGATCCATTGGTAACAAAGCGAACGAAATATGGAAGTCTCCTGCTCGCTACCATGCGAGAGGCGCGGAGCCTCGGTAAGCTAGATGCTATATCAGTCTACAGACTTTGTGGACTGAAACCAAAATATCAGAACAAGCTCTTCGGGGTCTAGTTTAGATGGCCCGGGCGAAAAACGCCGCAGCAGCAAAGTATCTGATCGATCTGTCTGGGATCGTTCGCGCTCTAACAAGCGCTAAAAATAGCACGCGCGCATTAATTATAGATGGTATTCAGAGCGGTGAGATTATTGTTCTTAGATCGGTCAGCGACGAGTTGAAGGCGGCATATCCGGACGTTTATGAAACGTTCAGGGTACTGACCAGAACCTACGTCACGCCGGGAATAGAGAACATTGTTATGAGCACTGTCCTTATGGAAGACTACGGTGCGGGTATTTTTGGTTCAAATCCGCCGGTTGAGGATTTTGAAGCTATTTCCGTTGCGGAAGACAAGAAGTTGATTATGCTTTCCTATGGAAATTCGTTGAAAAGCTATCGCTCGATTAATAAGAAGTGCAAGCTAATTAGTTGCGACCCAAGATCAGTAGATGATCTTGGGTTTCCTTAACTTTATCACCCCCCCCCTCACACCGGCGCATAGAGCCTCTCGATCTGGTCCAGCACCGAGTCCATCAGCATGCCCCGGGCCTCCTCGCCGGTGAAGATCAGGCGGTAGCCGCCGGGGATGCGCTCGCGGCGGATGATCAGGTTCGAGCGGGGGTAGAGCAGGCGGCGGGGGCGGCCGGGGGCCTGGGGGGTTTGCGGCTCGGTCAGGGACTCTTCGGCCTCGATCAGGATGTTCTGGATCAGCTCCCACTGGGCGGCGGGGGTCTTCTCGTGGTGTTCGCGCAGGGCGACCTCGATCAGGGGGCCGAAGCCGAGGCGGAGGGCGCCGGAGATCCGCAAAAGCTGGCGCAGCGAATAGGTCGGGCCGCCGAGCATGATGTCGCCCAAAGCCTCCACCACGCCAGCCACGGCGCGCAGGCGGGAGCGGGCGGTGGGGCTGATATAGGGGTAGAGGGTGAGGAGGGCGGCGTCGGGGGTGGGGAAATAGTCGAGGCGGACGGATTCGAGGATCAGGGTCGCCTTCTCCCACGGGGTGATTTCGGCGCGGACCTCGTTCTCGGTGACCATGGCGGCCATGGCCTCGGGGATGGTCTCGGGGGTGCGGACGACGACGGGGATGCTGGCATAGTCGCCGTTGCCGCGGATCCGGGCCAGGTTGCGGAAGACGGTGAGCCGGCGCAGGCCCGAGATCAGGCCCCAGTCGCAGGGCGGGCGGCCGGCGAGGGGGAAGACCTCGATCGGCTGGCGCAGACCCTCGGTCAGGATGGAGCGCTGCAGGGTGGCGAGCGCCTCTTCGTCGAGGGTGAAGCGGTCGCGGGGCAGGGCCTCGGCGTCGATGGTTTCGAGGGGGAGTTGGGTGATGGTCATGGGGTCCTCCGGGGGTTTGGCGCAGGATAAACCGGGGTGCGGGGGTGTTGCCCCTGCGAGGCGGTTGCGTGCGGGGCGTTAAGGGGGCATTTTGGGGGCAGATTTCAGGGAGGTTTTCATGACCGGCGGAAGTATTGTGTTCCTTGGCCTGGCGGCGCTGATCGTCATCGCGCTGTTCAAGGCGGTGCGGGTGGTGCCGCAGAGCCAGAAGTTCGTGGTGGAGCGGTTTGGCCGGTTGCGCACGGTGCTGGGGCCGGGGATCAACTTCACGGTGCCCTTTGTCGACCGGGTGGCGCACAAGATCTCCATTCTGGAGCGGCAGCTGCCCCTGGCGCATCAGGATGCGATCACGACGGACAACGTGCTCTTGAAGGTGGAGACGAGCGTGTTCTACCGGATCACCGAGCCGGAGAAGACCGTCTACCGGATCAAGGATGTCGATGCGGCGATTGCGACGACGGTGGCGGGGATCGTGCGCTCGGAAATCGGCAAGATGGAGCTGGACCATGTGCAGAGCAACCGCAACGAGCTGACCACCTCGATCCGCACCCATGTGCGGGCGATGGTGGATGAGTGGGGGATCGAGGTGACGCGGACCGAGATCCTGGATGTGGCGCTGGACGATGCGACCCGCCATGCCATGATGCAGCAGCTGAACGCCGAACGGGCGCGGCGGGCGCAGGTGATGGAGGCCGAGGGCAACAAGCGCGCGGTGGAGCTGAACGCCGATGCCGAGCTTTATGCGGCGGAACAGGGCGCCAAGGCGCGGCGCATCCTCGCCGATGCCGAGGCTTATGCCACGCAGGTGATTGCTGTCGCGATCAAGGAGAACGGGATCGAGGCGGCGCAGTATCAGGTGGCCTTGAAACAGGTCGAGGCCCTGACCGCGGTGGGCAAGGGCGAGGGCAAGCAGATGGTCATCGTGCCCGCCAGTGCATTGGACGCTTTCGCCAATGCCTTCGGGATGTTGAAGGGGCGCTGAGATGGAGATCTGGACGATCTGGTGGGTGTGGGTCGTGGCGGGCATCGTGCTCGCCGTGTTCGAGGTCGTGGTGCCGGGGTTCATCTTCCTTGGCTTCGCGATCGGCGCGGGGCTGACCGGGGTACTGGTTCTGGTCGGAGCGGCGCCGGGCAATGTGGCGCTCTTGGCGCTGTTGTTCGCCATCCTGTCGCTGGCGGCCTGGATCGGCCTGCGCCGGCTGGTGGGCGTGACGCGCACACAAGTGAAGGTCTGGAAGGACGACATCAACGACCTTTAGCCTTTAACCTCGCCTTTACCTTGCGCCCTTAGGCTTTGGCCTTGCAGGAGGTGCCGATGATCACGCTTTACGAAAACCCCGGTTGGGGCTCCGCCATTGTCGAGTTGCAGCTGGCCTTCTACGGCCTGCCGCACCGGCTGATCACGGCGGGCAATGTGCATCAGGACCCGGTGGCGCGGGCGGCGCTGGGCCGGGTCAACCCCTTGATCCAGGTGCCGACCATGGTGCTGGAGAATGGCGAGGTGATGACGGAAAGTGCCGCCATGACCCTGCTTCTGGCCGATCTGGCCGACAGTGACGCGCTGGTGCCCGGGCCGCGTGCGGCGGAGCGGGCGGCTTTCCTGCGCTGGCTGATCTTTCTGGTCGCCTCGATCTACCCGAGTTTTGCCTATTCCGATGCGCCGGAACGCTTTGTGCCGGGCAATGGCGGTGCGGACTATCAGATCAGGGTCATCGACCACCGCAAATCCATGTGGAAGGTGATGGAGCATGAATGCGCCCGGCGCGGCGGGCCGCATTTCCTTGGGGCGCGGTTGACGGCGATTGATGTCTTTCTGGCCTGCATGGTGCATTGGCGCCCGCGGGAGGAGTGGTTCAAGACGGAAACCCCAAATCTCTGGCGCGCCGCCAGCACGGTCTGGGACCTGCCGCAGGTCGCCGATGCCTACAGGCGCAACTTTGGCTGAGGGGGAAGCGGGGGATTTCCTGGGCGCCAAACTGGCCCTGCTGGCGGGCGGGATGATCCTGACCTATCTGCGCGACGATTTCGCCCATATCCCCTGGCCCGCGATGTGGGATCTGCCCGGCGGCGGGCGCGAGGGTGCGGAAAGCCCCGAAGCCTGCGTCCTGCGCGAGCTGGAGGAGGAGTTCGGGCTGGCGCTGCCGCCGGACCGCCTGATCTGGCGGCGCTGCCTGCCGGGGATGCTGGATGCCCGCCGCGACTCGTGGTTCTTTGCAGGGCGGCTTTCGCCGTCCGAGGTGGCGGCGATCCGCTTTGGCGATGAGGGCCAGTTGTGGCAATTGATGCCGGTGGCGGAGTTTCTGGCCCATCCGCAGGCGGTGCCGGCCTTGCAGGACCGCACACGGATGGCTTTCGGCGAAATGGGCTGGCTTTAGCGGTTCGGGCGGTGCTTGGCGGTGGCAAGCTCGGCCTGGATGGCCAGCGCCGCGCGGCGCGGGTCGGCGGCTTGCCAGATCGGGCGGCCGACCACGACGTGATCGGCACCATCCGCAATCGCCTGATAGGGCGTGGCGATGCGCTTCTGATCGCCGGACTCAGACCCCAGGGGCCGCACGCCGGGGGTGACGATCAGCTTGCCTACCGCCTGCGGCAGGGCGCGGATCAGCGCGGCCTCTTGCGGCGAGGCGATGACGCCATCGGCCCCAGCCTCCAAGGCGCGGGCGGCGCGTTCGATGGTGATCTCATGGATATCGCCGGCGCGGATCATGTTGGCATCGAGATCGGCGCGGTCGAGCGAGGTCAGCACCGTGACGGCAAGGATCTTCAGCCCGCTGTCGCCCTTGCCCTCACTGGCGGCGCGCACCACTTGCGGGTCGCCGTGGACGGTGAGGAAGTCGAGGTCATATTGCGCGATGCCGCGCACGGCGGCCTCGATCGTGGCGCCGATGTCGAACAGCTTCATGTCCAGAAAGATCCGCTTGCCGCGTTCCTGCTTCAGCTCGTTGGCGAGCGCCAGCCCGCCGCCGGTCAGCATGCCAAGGCCGATCTTGTAGAAGCTGACCGCATCGCCCAACTGGTCGGCCATGGCGAGGCCCTGGATGATATTGGGCACATCCAGCGCAAGGATCAGGCGATCTTTGGTGATATCGGCGTCTGTCATGGCAGCCTCCTGGGGTTGCGGTCTGTTGCAGGGCAGGGGGGGCGCTGTCAAGACTTCCCTTCCCCGCCGATCCATCCTAGCCAGAGGCAAAGGGAGATCGGCATGATCCTGGCATTCGACATTGGCGGTTCGCGGATCAAGGCGGCGCGGGGCGGGGTTTTCCTCGGCGAAGTGGCGACCCCGGTGCAGGATCTGCGGGCCTTTGTCGCGGCGCTGAATGCCTTTCGGCGCGGGGACGAGCGCGGGATTGCCATTTCGATTGCGGGGGTGGTCGATCCGGCCACCGGGCGCGGCAAGGTGGCGAATATCCCCGCCATCGACGGGCGCGATCTGGCGGGAGAGCTGAAGGCGGCCTTCGGTCTGCCGGTTCTGGTGCTGAACGATGCCGACTGCTTTGCCCTCGCGGAGATTTCGGTGGGCGCGGCGCGTGGGCACCGCAATGTCTTTGCGGTGATCCTCGGCTCGGGGGTCGGCGGCGGTCTGGTGATCGACGGGCATCTGGTGCAGGGCGCGGGCGGCTTTGCCGGCGAATGGGGCCATGGCCCGGTGATCCGCGAGCCGGCCTTTGCCTGCGGCTGCGGCCAGATCGGCTGCCTGGACACGGTCGGTTCGGCGCGCGGCATCGAAAGGCTGCACCAGCATCTGACGGGCGAGGTGATCGGCTCGGTCGAGGTGATCCGGCGCTGGCGGTCGGGGCAGGCCTCGCCCGCCGTCAAGCTGTGGTTGGATCTGGTCAGCGGGCAACTGGCCATGGTGCTGAACGTGGTCGGCGCCTCGGTCGTGCCGGTGGGGGGCGGGCTGGCCAATGACCGGGCCTTGGTGGCGGCGCTGGACCGGGCGGTGCGGGCCAAGGTGCTGCGGCGGGTGGAACAGCCTTTGGTCGTGGTGGCCGAGGCGGGCAGCGATGCCGGCCTGATCGGCGCGGCGGCGGCGGGGGCCGCAGCTTTCGGCGCCTAGGCTCAGACAGGATTTGTAAAGCCATTTCAATCTGATTAGCATCCCCCCGAAACAGGCTGAAGCCATGGGGAGAAAACAATGCCATCGGCAAAAATATTGGCGGAACTCGCCGGGTTTCTGGCCTCGGGTGGGGTCGAGGTGGTCGATTGCACCGGGGTTCTGGGGCCGGAGACGCCGCTTCTGAAGCTGCCGCCGGAATTCGCCAAGGACACGCCGAAGATCGAGATCCACGCCATTTCGAACTATGATCAGAACGGGCCGTTCTGGGCCTGGAACTGGCTGAAGGTGGGCGAGCATTCCGGCACCCATTTCGACGCGCCGCACCACTGGATCACCGGCAAGGATTACGCTGACGGCTATACTGACACGCTGTCGGTGCAGCGACTGGTGGCCCCGGTCAACGTGCTGGATTTCGCCGCCGAATGCGCGGCCAACCCGGATTTCCTGCTGACGATCGACCATGTGAAGGCCTGGGAGGCGAAATATGGTGCGATCAATGCCGGGGAATGGGTGGTCCTGCGCAGCGATTGGGACAAGCGGGCGCATGACGAGGCGCTGTTTCTCAACGCCGATGCGACCGGTCCCCACACGCCGGGGCCGACGGCGGAGGTGATCGAATATCTGGTGGGCAAGGGCATCGCCGGCTGGGGCAGCCAGTGCATCGGCACCGATGCGGGGCAGGCGGGCGGGATGACGCCGCCGTTCCCGGCGCATAACCTTCTGCACAAGAACAACTGCTTCGGTCTGGCGAGCCTCGCCAATCTGGACCGGTTGCCGCCGAAGGGGGCGATCCTGATTGCGGCGCCGTTGAAGATCAAGAACGGCACGGGGTCGCCGATCCGGGCCCTGGCTTTGGTGCCGCGCTAAGACCCGGGGGGCTGTGCGCCCCCCGGACCCCGCAGGACTTTGGCAATTGACGGAAGGGGGCGAGGGTGGCGGAGCGGTCATTTGCGGCGGAAGTGCAGGATCTGCGGCTGGGCGAGGGGGAAACCTTCACCGGCGAGGGGATCCTTGCCATCACCAAGGCCCTGCTGGAAAACGGCGTGGGTTACGTCGGCGGCTATCAGGGCGCGCCGATCAGCCATCTGATGGATGTGCTGGCCGATGCCGAGGTTCTGCTCTCCGAACTTGGCGTGCGCTTCGAGGCGAGTGCCAACGAGGCGGCGGCGGCGGCGATGCTGGCGGCCTCGGTCCATTATCCCATTCGCGGGGCGGTGACCTTCAAGGGGCCGGTGGGGGTCAATGTCGCCTCGGATGCTTTGGCGAACCTGTCGTCCTCGGGGGTGACCGGGGGGGCGCTGATCATCCTGGGGGAGGATTACGGCGAAGGCTCCAGCATCATGCAGGAGAGGAGCCACGCCTTCGCGATGAAGTCGCAGTTCTGGATGCTGGACCCCAGGCCCAACCTGCCCTCGATCACCAAGGCGGTGAAGGATGGGTTCGAGCTGTCGGAGGCGTCGAATTCGCCGGTCATGCTGATGGTGCGGATCCGGTCCTGCCATGTGACGGGGAGTTTTGCGACCAAGGCGAACCGCAAGCCCAAGCTGTCGGTGAAGGAGGCGCTGAGCGCGCCGCAATCGGATTTCGCGCGGATCGTGCTGCCGCCGATGTCTTATGTGCATGAGCAGGACAAGGTGAAAAACCGCTGGCCTGCCGCCGAAAAGTTCATTCTGGAACAGGGCTTGAATGAGGTCTTCGGGCCGAAGGAGGCCCCGGTCGGGTTGGTCATCCAGGGCGGGATGTACAACGGGGTGATCCGCGCCTTGCAACGGCTGGGCTTGGCCGACATCTACGGCGAGAGCCTGGTGCCGATCTATGTGCTGAATGTCACCTATCCGCTGATATCTTCCGAGTTCCTGGCCTTCTGCGCCGGCAAGGAACAGGTTCTGGTCATCGAGGAGGGCCAGCCGGAGTTCATCGAGCAGACCTTGTCGACTTACCTCTACCGCGCCGGGTCTTCGGTGAAGCTGCAGGGCAAGGGTTTTCTGCCGATGGCGGGGGAATATACCGGGCAGGTGCTGCTGGACGGGATCACGGATTTTCTGCGAAAATCCGCGCCGGACCTGCTGCCGGCGCGCGTGCGGGCGCCCAATCAGGACCGGCCCAAGGTTCCCGACCTGTCCAAGACCGTGCCGATCCGCCCGCCCGGCTTTTGCACCGGCTGTCCGGAGCGGCCGATCTTTGCCGCGATGAAGCTGGTGCAGCAACAGACCGGCAAGCTGCAGATCAGCGCCGATATCGGCTGCCATCTTTTCGGCGCGCTGCCGCCCTTCGAGATTGGCGGGGCGACGATGGGCTTTGGTCTGGGGCCTGCGGCCAATGGCGCCTTTGATGGCGGCGGGGAGCGTAGGCCGATCTCTATCATCGGGGATGGCGGGTTCTGGCATAACGGCCTCAGCTCCTCTTTCGGCAACATGGCCTTCAACAAGGCGGATTCGGTGGCTGTCGTGGTGGACAACTACTATTCGGCGGCGACGGGGGGGCAGGATCTGATGTCCTCGCGCGCGGTGAATGCCAGCAAGGCGACGGGGAACCCGATCTCGAAAGCCTTGAAGGGGATCGGAATCACCTGGGTGCGGCAGGTCGACCGGACCTATGACGTGGGGCATATGCGCGACCTGCTCTTGGAGGCGCTGACGACCAAGGAGAAGGGGCCGAAGGTGATCGTCGCCTCGTCGGAATGCATGCTGAACAAGCAGCGGCGCGAGAAGCCTTTGGCGCAGAAGGCGATCGCCGAGGGGCGGCGGGTCGAGGCGCCGCGCTTTGGGGTGGACGAGGATATCTGCACCGGCGATCACGCCTGCATGCGGCTGTCGGGCTGCCCCTCCTTAGGGTTGAAGGTGCTGGACGATCCTTTGCGCGATGATCCAGTGGCGCATATCGACCAGAGCTGCGTGGGCTGCGGCAATTGCGGCGAAGTGGCGGATGCCGCTGTCCTTTGCCCGAGTTTCTATCGGGCGGATGTGGTGCATAACCCTTCGGCGCTTGAGGCGCGCTGGGCGGGCTTTCGGGCAAGGGTGATCGGCTGGTTGCAGGCGCGGCGGGCAGCCAAGCGGCTGACGTTCGAGGCCGCGCCATGAACGTGGGTCTGAAAGCGCAGGCGATCGACCCGAAGCTCGGCAGCATCATCAAGCTGGCGGTTCTGGCGGTGGGCGGGCAGGGCGGCGGCGTGCTGACCGGCTGGATCGAGGCTTTGGCGCGCGCGCAAGGCTATGCGGCGCAGGCGACGAGTGTGGCGGGGGTGTCGCAGCGGACGGGGGCTACGGTCTATTATATCGAGATGGCGCCGGCCTCGGGCGGGGTGCCGATCTTCTCGCTCATGCCGGCGGCGGGGGATGTCGATATCCTGATCGCTTCGGAGTTGATGGAGGCGGGCCGCGCCATGCTGCGCGGGTTTGTCACGCCAGAGCGGACCACGCTGATCGCCTCGACCCACCGGGCGCTGGCGGTGTCGGAGAAAATCGCGCCGGGCAACGGGATCGCCGAGGCGGCGGAGGTGATGGCGGCGGCGGGCCTGACCGCCAAGCGGTTCATCGCGGCGGATTACGACGCCTTGGCGGTGGCGAACCGCTCGGTGATTTCAGCGGCCCTGTTCGGGGCTTTGGCCGGTTCAGGGGCGCTGCCCTTCCCGCGTGAGGCCTTCGAGGCGGCGATCCGGCAGGGCGGCAAAGGGGTGGAGGGTAGTCTGCGCGCGTTTGCCGCCGGGTTTGATGCGCAGGCGCCGGTGGCGGAGAAGGCCGCCAAGCCCGCCGCGTCGCAGGTGCGGGGACCGGCGCGGCTGATGGCGCGGTGGCAGGCCTTGGAGGCGCGGGTGGCGGCCTTGCCCGCTCCGGTGGCCGAGATGGCCTTGCCGGGCCTGCGCAAGGTGGTGGATTTTCAGGACCTAGACTATGGGGCGGAATACCTCGACCGGCTGGCTGGGGTTCTGGCGCGGGATGATGCGGCGCAGGGCTTTCTGCTGGCGCGGGAGGCGGCGAAGTATCTGGCCAATGCGATGTGTTATGACGATGTGATCCGGGTGGCGGATCTGAAGACCCGTGGCCCTCGGTTCGCGCGCATCGCCGCCGAGATGCGGGTGAAGGCGGGGAACCTTCTGCACCTGACGGAATACATGCACCCGCGGGCGGAGGAGATCGCCGGGCTGTTGCCGGCCGCTTTCGGGCGGAAGGTGCAGGGAAATCCGGTCTGGATGGCGCGGCTGGAGCGCTGGTTTGGCCGCGGGCGGCATCTGCGGACCGATGGGCTGTGGGCCTATGGCACGCTTTACGTCTTGGGCGGGATGAAGTTCTGGCGGAGGCGCACCCTGCGTCATGCAGAGGAGGTGGCCCATCTGGAGGCATGGCTGGCGCGCGCGCTGGACTGTCTGCCGCGCTATGATCTGGCGGTGGAGGTGATCCGCTGTCGCCGGCTGATCAAGGGCTATTCGGATACCCATGCGCGGGGGATGTCGAAGTTCGACAAGGTGTTGGAGGCCATGGCGCTGGTGGAGGACCGCGCGGATGCCGCCGACTGGTTGCGCCGTCTGCGCGAGGCGGCGTTGAAGGACGAGGAGGGCAAGGCGCTGGACGGTGCCATTGCCACGATCCGCAGCTTTGCCGGTCAGACCAGCGCCAAGGCCACCTGAAAGCCGCGGTCGCGGGTGACAGGGGAGCGCAGGGTCAGCTCCTGCCCCAGCCCGCGGGCGATGCCGGCGGCGATGGCGAGGCCGAGGCCGGAGCCGCTGCTGCGGGCGCCGGCGCGTTCGAAGCGCAGGGTCAGGGTGGCCAGAACCTCGGGCGGGATGGCGGGGCAGTCGTTGGTGACGGTGAAGACTCCGGCGGGGGAGAGGGAGACGCTGACCGGCGTGGCCGTGCCATGCACAAGCGCGTTCTCGATCAGGTTGCGGGCCAGAACCGCGAAGGCGTCGGGGTCGAGGCGGGAGAGGACTGCGCCTTTCGGCAGGTCGGCGTTGATCCGGTCGGGGGCGGAGCGGGCGAAATCGCCCAAGACCACCTTCAGGATCGGCACGAGGTCGGCGGGCGCGGTGCCGAGCATCGCGCCGCCTTCGGCGCGGGCCAGTTGCATCAGCTTTTCGGCCAGCCGGGCGAGGCGCTTCAACTCCGCCTCGACCTGCAGGGCGCGGTGGCGCAGGGGGCCTTCCGGGCTTTCGGCGACGAGGCGCTGGGTTTGCGCCAGGGTGGCGGCGATGGGAGTGCGAAGCTCGTGGGCGGCGTTGGCGGCGAAGCTCCGCTCGGCCTCCAGCGCGCGTTTGAGGCGGGCCATCAGGCGGTTGGCGGCGGCCTCGATCGGGATCAGCTCGCTGCGCAGGTCGGGCAGGCGCAGGGGGGTCAGGTCATCCGCCCCTTTCAGCCGCAGGGCGACCGACAGATGCGACAGGGGGCGCAGCCCGCGACTGACCCAGAGCGCCACGCCGAACAGCGACAGCGGCAGAAGCACGCCCAAGGGCACCAGCATGGCCAGAACCGTCTCCTCCAGCGCCTTCTGGCGGTGGGTCAGCGGCTCGGCCACCTCGATCACATATTGGCCGGACACGGCAGAGCGGCTGTAGACCCGGTGGTTGGGCGTGGTGAAGAAGCCCTCGCCATGGACCGCGTCAAAGACTTTGGGGTCGGCGTCATGGGAATAGAGCAGGATCTTTCCGTCTGCATTCCGCACGATATAGGTGATCTTCTCATCCCGATGCGCCAGCGGCAGGATGCGCTGGGCGGTCAGGCCATCGCCGGAGCCTATCAGTTCGACCACGGCCAAGGGCAGGATCCGCTCGCCGGTTTCCTGCAGGGCGGCATCGAAGCTTTCGTCGATCTCGCGCCGCACGACATAGGCGCTGCCCACCACCGCGCCGACCCAGAGGACCAGAAGGATGGCCGAGACGCCGATCGCCAGCTGACCGCGCAGGCTTTGCGTCAGGAACTGCCAGAGTTTCATGGCGTGCCCAGCCGGTAGCCGAGGCCACGGATCGTCTGCACCACGTCCTTGCCGAGTTTCTTGCGCAACCGGCTGACATAGACTTCGATCGTGTTGCTTTCGACCTCGGCATCGAAGGAGTAGAACTGATCCTCGATCTGGCTTTTCGAGACGATCTGGCCGGGGCGCTGCAAGAGGACTTCGAAGATGATCCATTCGCGCTGGGACAGGTCGATCTGGCCATCGGGGCCATGGACCGCGTGGGCGGCAAGGTCGATCTGCAGCGCGCCGAGGCTGATCAGCGGGTTGGGGTTGCCGGAATAACGCCGCGCCACGGCGCTGATGCGGGCGGACAGTTCGGCGAGGTCAAAGGGTTTGACGATGTAATCGTCGGCCCCGGCGTTCAGCCCCTCGATCCGTTCGGTGATGCGGTCATGCGCGGTCAGGATCATCACGGGCGTGACCGAGCCCTTGGCGCGCAGGGCCTTCAGGAAGTCGAGCCCGCGCCCGTCGGGCAGGCCAAGGTCCAGCAGGATCAGGTCATAGGACACCGTCGCCACAAGATCGCGGGCATAGGCCAGCGAGGGCGCAAGGTCGGGCAGGTGGCCTTCGGCGGCGATCTGGTCGCGCACCGCCGAGCCCAGGCCGGGGTCGTCCTCTATCAGCAAGATCCGCATCGGGCCCTCCGTTCGCCCGCACCAAGGCGTGATGAAGCTGACACCAAGCTGAACCGGGGGGCAAGGCGGCGTTCAGGTCGCCGTCAGGTTTGTGGTGCTGATGGCCGGCAGGCGTCAAAGGATCACCTCATGCGGCGAATCATTTTCATCGGCCTTCTGGCCTGCCTTCCCAGCCTGCCGGCCAGGGCCGAGATCGAATGCCAGACCCCGATGGAGGCTTGGCAGCCGGTGTCCAGGCTGCGCGAGGTGACCGACAAGATGGGCTGGACCGTGCTGAAGATCCGCGCCGACGACGGCTGCTACCACGTTCTGGCGACGGACCGCGACGGTCGGGTCGTTAAAGCCGTGTTCGACCCGCAAAGCCTGAAGCTTCTGGGTCCCTCCCACGACAGCGATGACGAAGACCACGAAACCACGGGCGGTTCTGCCGACAGCGCAGACTGATCCCCGCAACGCCCCCTACCCCCGGAGTTCCCATGAACCGCTCATCCACCGCCCTTTCGCTGTCGCTGGCAGCCCTGTCGCTTGCACCCCTGGCCGCCGCGGCGCAGCCGGTCAAGATGCAGGTCAAGATCGCCGATTACAGCGGTCCGGGCACCTATCTGGCGCTGTACCTCACCGATGCCTCCGGCGCGTTCAAGAAGACGCTCTGGGTGGCGGGGGACCGCACGCGCTATTGGCGGCACCTGCGGACCTGGTATCAGGCGACCGGCGGCGCCGGGGCCGATGGCGTGACCGGGGCCAGTGTCGGCTCGGGCCGGACGCTGACAGTGGATGCCGATATCGCGGCCGCGATGATTGATGCGGGCTATGTGCTGCACATCGACGCCGCTGCCGAGAATGTGGCGGAAAGCCCGGATGAAGTCTCGGTCCCCCTGACCAAGGCGGGTGCGGGTCAGCCGGTGGTCGGCGACGGCTTCATCGCCAAATTCCAGTACAGCATGTGAAGGTGGCGTGATGCTGCGACGTTTGCACTCGCTTCCCGGGCTGGTCTTCGGGCTGGTTCTTCTGGTGCTGGCCTCCTCCGGTGCCATCCTGTCGCTGGCGCCGATGCTGGAGCGTGTGCAGGCGCCGGCGGTTGCGGGCCTGAGCGTGGCGGATGTCGCGGCGAAAGCCGAGGCTGCGAACCCGGGCCTCTCCAAGCTGCACCGCAGCCCCAATGGCGTGATCAGCGGCTCGGTCAAGGCCAAGCTGGGGTTTCAGACCCTGGTGATTGACCCCGCCACGGGCAAGGCCACGGGCCAAGCCGGGCCGGGCGGTTTCCTCGACTGGGTGAAAGAGCTGCACCGCTCGTTCTTTCTGGACCAGACCGGCCATGCGGTTTCCGGCGTCAGTGCCGGGATGATGCTGGTTCTGGCGCTGAGCGGGGTGTTCCTGCTGGCACTGGCCCTGGGCGGCTGGTGGCGGCTGACGCGGCCGGTGCGCAGCACGGGGGCGCGCGGCTGGCACACCAGGCTGGCGCGGCTGGCGGTGGCGGGGCTGTTTGTCTCGGCGCTGACCGGGGCCTATATGTCGCTGGCCACCTTCGGGTTCATCAGCGACGGCAGCCAGATCGAGGCGGCCTTTCCCGACAAGGTCGCCACGGGGACGGCGCTGCCGGTCGCCCAGCTGGCGGCCCTGCAGGCGCTGCCCTTGTCCGATCTGCGCGACCTGACCTTTCCCGCGCCGGGCGATCCGACCGACGCCTTCCTGATCGCGACCGCGCAGGGCGAGGGCTATGTCGATCAGGTCACCGGGCAGATGACGGGCTGGATCGGCTATGGCCCGGCGCGCCAGCTGTGGGAGTTTGTCTATATGCTCCACACCGGGCAGGGGTTGTGGCTGGTCGGGCTGGTGCTGGGGCTTTCGGCGCTGATGGTGCCGGTGCTGTCGGTGACCGGCACCGCGATCTGGTGGGCGCGCCGCAAGGCCGGCCCGCGCCTGCGCCACAACGCTAGGCCCGCGGTGGCCGATCTGGTGATCCTGGTCGGCTCGGAAAGCGGCGCCACCTGGGGCTTTGCCGGTTCGCTGTCGGAGGCGCTGCACAAGCACGGCTTCAAGGTCCATGTTGCGGCGATGAACGAGATGACCGCCTATCCCCAGGCCGGCGGCATCATCGTGATGGCCGCGAGCTATGGCGACGGCGAGGCGCCGGCCAGCGCCAGCCGCTTTCTGGACCGCCTGGTGCAGGCGAGCCAGAAGCTGCCGGTCGCCGTGCTGGCCTTTGGCGACCGGATGTTCCCGTCCTATTGCGGCTATGGCCTCAAGGTGGCCGAGGCGCTGCGCCTGGCGGGTTTCCCGGCCTTCCTGCCCCTCGCCCGGGTCGATCGCCAGTCCAACGCCGATTTCAACGCCTGGGTGCAGGATCTGGGCAAGCTTCTGGGGTTGGAGCTTGCGCCTGAACACCACGCCAACCTGCCGAAGCTGGCGGAGCTGGAGCTGGTCTCGCGCCAGGATTACGGTGCGCAGGTGCAGGCGCCGACGGCGGTGCTGCGCTTTCGTGCGGTGCGGCCGGCGGGCTGGAGGGGCTGGCTGTCGCGCGGGCCGGCCTTTGCGGCGGGCGATCTGTTGGGGGTGATCGCCCCCGGCAGCGACCTGCCGCGGCTCTATTCGCTGGCCTCCTCACGCCGCGACGGTTTTGTCGAGATTGCGGTGCGCAAGATGCCGGGGGGCCTCTGTTCCGGCTGGCTGAACGAGATGGCGCCGGGTGACCGCATCCGCGCCTTCGTGCGGCCGAACCCGGCCTTCCGGCCGCAGGCGAAGGGTCCGGTGATCCTGATCGCGGCGGGAACCGGGATCGGGCCGATGGTGGGCTTTCTGCGCGGCATGAAGCCGGGGCGCGGGGCGGAGCTGTATTTCGGCGCCCGCGATCCGGGGTCGGACTATCTTTTTGGCGTGGAACTGGCGCTGGGCCTGAAACAGGGCCGCCTGTCGCAGCTGACCACGGCCTTCAGCCGGGTGCGTGACCGCGCCTATGTGCAGGACCGGTTGCGCGCCGACGCCGCCCATCTGCGCGACCAGATCCTGCGCGGCGGTCAGGTGCTGGTCTGCGGCAGCATCGCCATGGCCCGCGCCGCCGCCGCCGAGATCGAGGCGGCGCTGGCCCCTGCCGGCCTTTCGGTCGCCACCTTACGCGCCGAGGGCCGCTATCTGGAGGACGTCTATTGACCCTGCGCACCCTCTCCGGCCCGGCGATGGGCAGTCGCTGGACCGCAAGGCTGGACTGTTCGGACGCCGAAGCCGCGCGCCTGACCCCGCTTTGCGCCGCAGCCGTCGAGGCGGTGGAGCAAGCCACCAGCAACTGGCGCGCGGACAGCGACCTCACCCGCCTGAACGCGGCGGCACCGGGGGACTGGGTGGCTCTGCCCCGGCATCTGGCGACTGTCCTGACCAAGGCGGTGGAGATTGGCCGCGCCTCGGACGGGCTGTTCGACATCGGCGTCGGTGCCCTCGTGCGGGCCTGGGGTTTCGGCCCGGCGCAAGGCAAGGCGGACCAGAGCGCGATGGCGGCTCATCTGGGCACGCCCTCGCGCGGGTTCGACATGCTGGAACTTGACGGCGACCGGGGGCGCAAGCTGGGCCCGGTCGAGGTTGACCTCTCGGGCATCGCCAAGGGCTATGGCGTGGATATGCTGGCTGAAACGCTGCGCGGTGCCGGGGTAACCTCGGCGCTCTGCGGGCTGGATGGCGAACTGGTCGCTATGGGTCAACGCCCGGATGGCAGGCCCTGGGCCGTGGCGCTGGAGGAGCCCGACCCATCGCGCCGCGCGGCCCGCGGCATGATCGAACTTGCCGACCGCGCCATTGCCACCTCGGGCAGCTACCGGCATTTCGTGACGCTGGGCCAGCTGCGCGTCTCGCACACGATGAACCCCAGACGCGGCGGGCCGGCGATCAGCCCGCTCGTCTCGGTCAGCGTGCTGCATCGGACCTGCATGGAGGCGGATGCCTGGGCCACCGTCCTGATGGTCCTGGGCGACAAGGCCGGGCCGGACTTTGCCCGTGCCCGCGGGATCGAGGCGATCTTCCTGACCGAGGCCGGGGAAGAGGTCACCGAGACCTTCGCCGGTTTCGCCGCCACCTGAGGGTGCGCCACCTGATTTTTCGCAGAGGGTCTTGACTAGCATAGAGCCAGAAAACTGGCGCAATGCTATGAAAAGGCTTATGAATCGCTACGCAAAAAGTTCGAAACTTTCTGAAGCCCAATTTCGGGCCTTCATCAGGCTCGTCGCGGCCGATCTCACGGCCAGTCAGATCGCGCAGGTCAGCGGCCTCAACCGCAACACGGTGAACCGTTTTCTGAGCCTTCTGCGCCTGCGCATGTCCGATTGGTGCGAGGCGCAGAAGCCCTTTTTCGGC